>NZ_SJPU01000001.1:880089-1180089 GCF_007860105.1 Allorhodopirellula heiligendammensis | reverse complement strand
GCCGTACAGGAGCAGTCGCAGCAAGATCATCTGGGTGAAACCGTCTCGCTGTTAAACCAATATGTTGAGCTGAACGAGGATCGAGCTCGCCAACAGATTGCTTATCACCTCAACCAATGGATGAGAGCGAATTCAAGCGAAGGTGCGGACACCGACGGCGCAGCGAATGCCGTCCCATCGATCGCCAGCACGCTCGATGGGTTGATGGATCCCGAGTTGCTCGCTGACGCCATTTCACGATCGGAGTTTACCGTTGATGACGTTCCCCTGTTGCGAGATGCCAATCTGTACCGGCATGTTGTTTCGTGGATCGACACGCCGCTCCGCGACGATCCCATCAACATTCAGTGGTTAGCAGATTTACGCGCTGCGGCGAGTCAGGGTGAGCAAGCATCGGTCGATAACGATGCTCCCCCGCGAGGCGGCACCAATCTTCCCGAGCTGACGACTGGAGAGATCGACCAACTCCAAACGGCGATGAGACTGTTCGACTGGACCACCCGCAACGTCGCTCTTGAGCCAGTCCAGATGCCAGTGCCTCCGCAGGTCCCCGTACCTGCCATGCCGCCTGGAATGCCTTTTGAAGGCCCCGGTTTTCGCCAAACTGACTATCAAACTCTATGGCGAGGACGAGGCGATTGGCTGCAACGTTGCGGCGTGTTCACCCAGTTGTGCCTCCAAGCAGGGATTCCAACGGCCGTGCTCGCGACACAATCTGACGAGACGGGTGCGCGAAATCCTTGGTCGGTCGGTGTCCTCATCGGCGAGCATATTTTCTTGTTCGAGCCGAGTCTTGGCCTGCCGATCCCAGGTCCCGATCAAGTGGGTGTGGCAACGTTAGCGCAGGCACGAAAGGATCCGTCGGTGATGCGAAGGTTGAACGTTGCTGGATACTTCGACTATCCACTCTCAAGAGCAGATATTGCCCAGAATGTGGCGTTGCTAAACCTGCGGCCGGAAACGTTGTCGGTGCGAATGCAGAAGTTGGAGGCAGGATTGACGGGCGATCGCCGTATGGCGGTATGGGTTGATGCAGATGCCTGGGCGGAACGTTTTGATGCGGTGCCCGGAATTGCCGACGTGCGAATTTGGGAGATTCCCGTGCTGGCAGAAATATACGCTCGCGGGATGGCGATGATGGCTGATCGAGACCCCGCCTTCGCATTCTGGTATCGATCTCGCTTTGCGGTGCTGGAGTCAACTGCCGCTCAAGACAATAATCTTGCCATTGGCCGTTGGCGGCACCTGACCGGCCAGTTCATCGACGACGAGATTGCAGGCACCGAGGGAGCGAGAACTCACTACCTCGAGCAGCGTGCACCCGAGTATGAAATCGATGACTTGCGGATCAATGTCAAGCTGCAGAATGATTATGGTCTCCGCCGCGAATTAGGGATGGACCCTGCTGAGTACGATGCTCGCTTGCAGCAGATGCAAACGTTCATGCGGTTGGGCAAACGCACGGCGACCTACTGGCTCGCACTGCTGCAATATGATGACGGTCGCTTCGAGACTGCCCACAACTGGTTTACAAAACGTGTGCTTGATGATCAGCAGCAATCCTACTGGCGTGATGCTGCGGTCTATAATGCCGCCCGCGCCAGCGAAGCGGCCGGTGACATTACCGACGCTATCACGACGCTGAAGACCGATCAGAGTGTATCGAATTACGGTAACCGTCTGCGTGCAAGGCTGCTAGACAAGCTGGAATCGTCCGCAGATGAGCCGACCGAGAGTGCGTCGGCGGACGGCGCGTCGAGCCAGTAGAGCTGACGTGTATGCCCCTCCGGCGACGTGACCCTCCGGCGACGTGACCCTCGGGTGACGCTCGCCCGGAACGTTTGCCGCGGGTCCGGGTATCGCGGATGCTCGGGCCGTTCCCGCCGCGGTAGAGCGTCCCGCCCGCGTCTGTCAAACATGCAGTATTTTTTTCTCTCCCGCTCGACCCTCACTTGATTCACAAATGTCACTCCGACTGTTTGATACCCACGCGCACCTGAACTCTGAGGCATTCATCGACGTCGTTGACGACGTGATTGAGCGAGCGCGTCAAAATGGCGTGCAAGGCATCGCGGTTATCGGAATCGATGCATCGACCAGTCGCCGCGCCTGCGAACTCGCCGCCATGCATCCTGGATACTTACACGCCGTCGTCGGCATCCAACCCAATTCAGCTGGTGAAGCGGCACCGGATGACTTCGCCAGCATCGAAAAAATGATCACCAATCCTGGAGTCGTGGGAATTGGTGAAACCGGCTTGGACTGCTATTGGGATGACACACCCATTGCGATGCAGCATGAGTACTTTCAACGGCACTTGGACTTGGCCGTGCGTGCCAATCTGCCGGTCGTGATTCACATGCGTGAGAGCGCGAGCCTGATTATCGGACAACTTCGCGAACAGCTTCAGTTACCGGCGGCGGTCATGCACTCATTCACGGGCAATATGGACGAAGTCCGGCAGTGCCTCGATCTCGGGTTAATGATTAGTTTCGCCGGGATGGTGACATTCAAGAAGAGCACCGATCTACGTGAAGTCGCTGCATTCGTCCCCGAAGACCGGCTATTGGTTGAGACGGATGCTCCCTATCTATCGCCTGAGCCGCTGCGAGGGCGCCGGCCCAACGAGCCTGCTCGCGTCGAACACACCCTGAGATGTTTGGCTGATGCGAGGGGGGTAACCGCTGAACACTTAGCGGAAGTGACGAGTGACAACGCAATGCGGTTCTTCCAGTTGTAGTTATTCGTGTGGCCGTCGACTCGCCCTATTCCCCCCCCTGATTCGAGTTGCCTCAACTGGGATTGCTGTTCTTGACAGCGTAGGGAGATAGTCACGCGGTCAAAAAGCACTCGCCATTGCCCAGGTACCTCGATGCAGCAAGCCCAGCAAATTCTCCGACAGTATTTCGGCTACGACACGTTTCGTCCGCGCCAGGCCGAAATCATCGCCCACGTAACATCCGGGAATCACGCGATGGTGGTGATGCCTACTGGAGGTGGTAAGTCACTGTGCTTTCAGATTCCCGCACTGATGGCGACTCCTGGGAATGGTGAGTTAACGCTGGTCCTGTCGCCGCTGGTGGCGCTGATGCAGGACCAAGTCGATTCCCTGAGGGCTCGCGGCATTGATGCCACATTAATTAACTCGTCTTTGGATCGTCAGACGCGGCTGCAGCGTCAGCGGGAGTTAGCAGATGGAAAATATCGATTGCTCTATGTGACTCCGGAACGATTTCGCAAGCAGGAGTTTCTCGATGTGATCGGTGCTCGCAACGTGCGATTGCTGGCGATTGACGAGGCACACTGTGTCAGCCAGTGGGGCCACGATTTCCGTCCTGACTACAGTCGGATCGCAGAGATTCGCGAACGCCTCGGCAATCCCACCACCATAGCTTTGACAGCCACGGCAACGGCAGAGTGCCGAGAAGATATCTATCGACAGATGGGCATTGATGCCGCGGACATTCAGTTATTTCACGAAGGCATTGATCGCCCAAATTTGTCTATGGAGGTGGAATCAATCGTGGATGAAGACGAGAAGTTCGACGCATTGATCTCAGCGCTGCGAGATCCAGCGATGTGGGGGAATCATCACGACCGGCCCGGAGGTACAATTGTCTATTTTTCGCTGATCAAAACGCTCCAGCGGTTCAGTGATCGGTTGCGAGAGTTGGCGGTCGATCATGTGAATTATCACGGTGACTTATCGCGAAGGGAACGCCGCGCGATGCAGGACTCGTTCATGAGTAGTGAGGTCGACACGGTACTGGCAACGCCCGCCTTTGGGATGGGCGTCGATAAGGAAGATATCCGGTTGATCGTGCATGCCGAAACGCCAGGTTCCATTGAGTCGTACTACCAAGAGGTCGGTCGCGCCGGACGTGATGGCCACCCCAGTCGTTGTCTGTGGCTGTACGATCAAGCCGATCTGATGACCCAGATGCAGTTCATCGCGTGGGCCAATCCCGATGCTGGATTCTACGATCGACTTCTGCACGCTCTCACTGAGGACACCGAACGCTGCCGAGCCTACGGGCTCGATTGGCTCAATCTAAAGCTCCAGCGTGTCAGCCCCCACGATCACCGCTTGGAGACGGCCATGGCGATGCTCGACCGCCACCAAGTCGTCGCTGGCCCCCGACCACCCCAGTGCTTTGACCTCGTTGGTGAGCCGTCACCGGCGATCTTCGGCCACGACGCCCTCGAGTCAAAAACACGTCGAGACCAACAGCGACTTTACGCCATGGTGGAATTCGCCAAGACCCCCGGCGATCAACGGCAAGCATTCTTAAACGAGTACTTCATGGGCTAAGCGTCTAACAGGCAATTGAGTCCGTTGCTTTCGCTGTCCGAATGCACGCACACTCACTCACAGTGAGCGTGAGGAACGAGCTGGACGGTCTCGCTGGCGCGATCGGGAGGGTGCCCGGCCACCGTAAGAAACTTGCGTGGACCGTTCTGCCAGCGCTGTATTGTTGTGGTATCCTGCGACAAATTCCCCACTCCACTCGAAGGAAAACCATGCACCCTATGCTGTCTGAGTTCATTGGTACCGCGTTGTTGGTCCTGTTTGGCAACGGCGTCGTTGCCAACGTCTGTCTGAAGAAAACGAAAGGTAGTGACAGCGGCTGGATCGTGATCGCTGCGGGGTGGGGAATCGCGGTTTACATTGGCGCATTTTGTTCGGACGCTTTCAGCGGAGCTCATCTGAATCCGGCGGTCAGCATCGCCATGCTTGTCGGCGGAAAGCTCAGCCCGAATGATACGATCATTTACATCATTGGGCAGTTTGGCGGCGCGATGCTCGGCGCTGTCTTGGTGTATTTGTTTTATCGCGATCACTTTCACGCCACCGACGACGGCGACGCCAAACTGGGATGTTTCTGCACTGCATCGGCAATCCGGGATAACAAGCAAGCTTTTTTCTGTGAAGCCGTCGGCACCTTCGCACTCATCTTTCCCATCTTTCTGATGGTCACTCCAAGTCTGATATCCGAGCACGCTCCGATTGACCCGGCCCCTGTCTTGGGACTCGGTTCCCTCGGGCTTCTACCAGTCGGCTTGCTGGTATTTGGCATCGGACTGTCTCTTGGCGGCACAACGGGATACGCCATTAACCCAGCTCGAGACCTGGGGCCACGCATCGTTCACGCCTTGATCCCGATGAGGAGCAAACGCGACAGCGATTGGAGCTACTCCTGGGTACCCGTCGCAGGTCCCGTGGTGGGTGCGGTTTGCGCTGCGGTCCTCTACCGAATGATCGGCTAAATCAGCATGCTCATGCGAGCGTTCAAAGTCGCGGCCCGTTTCGCGACTTCCAGGTTTTCTCGTTAACAGCGTGGTCGAGACATGCTCGCTACTTCACTTCAGTTTTTTCTAGGTCAAGGAAGACAATGCTCGACGGGTTGCCCACGGGAACGTACTGCCCAGTAAAGTCCAAGTGCCCGGTTTGGCGATTGACGTTGAAAACAGTGACGTTATCAGCTCGCTGATTGCATACGTACAGGAACTGACCGCTAGGATCAAAATTGAAACTGCGAGGATAGTCGCCCCGGGTCCATTCATTGCCTATCTGAGTCAGCTCGCCAGTTGGTCCAACTGCAAATATGCCCACGCTGTCATGCAGCCGGTTCCCTGCGTAGACAAATTTGCCATCATGCGAAACCAGAATTTCAGAACAGAAGTTGCTGCCTGTAAACGACGGTGGCAGCGAAGAAACAGTCTGTCGTGCACGCAGTCGACCGGCGGTCGCGTCGTAATCGAACAGGACGATTGTTGACCCCTCTTCCTGGATCGAATACAGCCAGCGTCCATTGGGGTGAAAATTAAAATGTCGAGGTCCATCGCCCGGGGGCAACTGAACACTCGGAGGTTGGTTGGGTGTTAAGGTGCCGGAAGCCTCGTCAAACTTCCATACGAAGATCGTATCGAGTCCTAAATCAACATGTAGCACGAACCGTCCTGATGAATCGGCTTGGATCATGTGTGCATGCGTGCGATCATGGCCGCTAATGGCAAAACTGCCCGGCGGTGCATGAGTCGCCTTTGTCGGGCCAATTGTCCCGATATCGTGTTGAACATCCGTGGCTTGCCCCAAGCGGCCGTCCGCTAAAATGGGAAGCACCGCGATCGATCCGCTGAAGTAGTTGGCCACGAACAAAAACTTACCCGATGGATGGATACTGACATACGTTGGCCCGTCTCCTTCCGAGTCAACCGTGTTGAGCAGGGTGAGTTGTCCATCATCTCGATTAATAGAAAAAGAGCTGATGGAACCATGCTTGGTATCGCCAAAGCGGTCCGTCTCGTTGCTGCTGTAGAGCCGATCTCCAGTTGCATTGATCACCAAACAGTCCGGACTTGACCCGATGTCAACTGTGCCCACCGGACGCATTGTACCGGTACCGCGATCGACGTCGAAAAGGTGGATTCCACGTCCATTGCCCGGTGGCAAGTCAACTTGAGTTGGCAGGACGTCCCCGAGCGGTGAACTGAATGTGCCGACATAGGCCATCAGCGGGCGCGTCGCGGCAGACCGGTTTTGATCGGATTGCCCATGAACCGTGCTGGTACAGACCGTCGCCACCAATGCGCAGAGAGATGGCAGTCGATGGGCCAGCCGGCGGGCACACTCGGGCAGTTCTTTTTGAAAACGCATTAATCGTCGTTCACAGCAGGAGGATTTTCGGCCACAGCTTCAACGCCCCGTCACTCGGAGACCGCGGCAAGACGTGATAATGTCTAACCATATCCGCCCGACACCTGTGACAGAACGGGCCACGCTAGCGAGTCACGCCCAATTTTAGCAGAGGGTTTTCACCCCATCAGAAAACTTTGCTGGAAGCGTGCTGCTGTGATACACTAGCGGATTCATGATCCCCCGTACTGAGAGACTAGGAGCGGTCAGTTATCAATAAGCTCAATCTCTTCTTACTGACGGCATTGGTCATTAGTCTTAGTTTCTCCTTTCTTTGGACGCGGCGAATCGAGACTCTCGTCACAGAGGATGCGGCGATTCGCGCAAGCATGCCAGCGCTCGACCCGCGCCGTGAAGCTGCTTCACTGGGTAGTCAATTATCAGCAGCGAAGAGCCGTCTGCAAAAGGAATTCTCTACCGCCGCTCAGCTCGCGCCTATACAGATGACAGAGTCGGCTTCAGATAGTGATCACAATGCCAATGACAAGCTTCCACGATTGTCTACCGAGGAGAAGCAGGCGAGGGTGAGCGACATCTTAGCCGGCTATATCACCCTCGACGCGGTCGATGAATTGCATATGTATCTCTATCCAAGCGTGGATTCGTTGCCCAGAAATGTCAGCATCGCTGATTCTGCTCTCGTCGCATGGCTGGAAGTCCGCAGCCAATGGACCATCCCATTGGGAGACGATGAGATCCACCAGATTTCGCGTCGGATCGGACTACCTCAGGAGTTTGTTCAACATTTCGACCCTCAAGTACCTGCTCACGTGCATACGATTCGGCAGGCGATGGACACCGGGCACATCGATCCAGAGGTCGCGTTGGCATTCTACGAGCGACAACGCCAATCATTGAAAACGCAATCGCAAACACAGGGATTTGACTTCGGCTCTGTCGATTTCGGACGCGCTCATCTTCCGACCTATCAAGGCATCGTTCACTTTGTGAAACAAAACTCGAACTGGCTCGATGACGCCTCCCGGGAGTTGGTGTACCAGCAGTGGGCAAGGCCACGAGGCCTAATGCCGAAGATGGACTCACAAGCGATTAGCCTAGTCAGCATTCTGAATACACCGACGTTGTGGGGTGACGCGGTTAGATTTGCTGCACGGCCAACCACTTCGGTGGAGATGCTCCAAATGCTGCATGCGGCTGCGATTTGGCATTTTAGTCGGAACGACATGAATTCGCTGCCAGTCGTTCGACGCCTGCAACTGAACGATAGGATAGCGTCGAGCGAGTTCGTACTTGATATCGATGCGTCTGATTCAGCTGCGCGGAACAACGATAGAGAACAGTTACTCAACCCGGTCAGCTCCCCTGGTTTACCAAGTAGCCAGGAATTGGTGACAAGATGGATCGCTACACTGACGCTGATGTCGTCTGCCGAGCGGTCCAATTTTTATCGACATCTGCTGCGAGTTCCACCTCCTGAGCCGGAGACCGAGGACTCTCAACAGGACGCCAGCCGACGTGCGGCGGTGCTCGCCCTGACCGCTAGCGGCCTTGCCGAAGATCCCGTTACCCATTCGCTCGCGGTGGTATTGTTCTGCCGATGGGCAACGCCGCAACAGGAGTCTGCTCTACTTCATCATGCTCGCATCTACGATCGCGAGGGATCAACAGTCGTCGATCCCGACGCCACGGGTGAGGCAATCACAAGACTCTGTCTACTGCGCTCGCTGTCGCTGGGCGACGCCGCCAAGTTTTGGTTGCATCAGGCCGCTTGGCCGCGAGGATGCTGGGATGCCTGGATCGGCGGTGGTGAATACGCCGAACGAGCATTCTGCGAAGCGATGATGCGAACGGACTTCGTCAAAATGCCAGCTGGTTTCGATGAGGTATTGAGGCTGCTGGGCGATATCGGAGGCACAGCCACGCTCACCGTACTGGATGGTGTGGAACTGAGCTTGGACCCGACAACGCATTCCAATATGAGCCAGCTAATCGATAGCGCTCAGAACAAAATCGCCAACAGAATCAGCGGGGCAGGTGGCAAATGATGAACAGCCAGCGCCCTGCACGGATCGCGCGAGCTCCTTCTCGATCGGCGCGTCGAGTCGTCAACCGAGTCCTTAGCTTCCTATTGACAGCCGCGATCGGCCTCGTCTTCCTCTACAATCTTTTCTTGCTGGTGCTGTTTGGCCAATGGTATTTTAGATTCAACGGCACCTCTGAGACATCGTTAAGATTCCCGCCTCCAGGCGAGGTGTCGATGGACTTACCGCCCATCGATCCCATGCCGGCCATGCCGGCGGCAGCTCGACACCAGCTACAGCGAGCCACCGAGTCGACAGTTTGGTCGAACGATTGGCTTGCGCGAGCGAGCAATGATTTCTCGCTGCAAGACCCAACCCACGTTCGCGCGGTCATTGCAGGCATTCAGGACGGGAGACTTTCGCTCGGCGAGCGAGAGCGTAGGTTGTTATTGCTAACTGAAATTGATCGGCAAAGCGATGCTGAGGACCTGGTGAAGACCTTGCTCGCAGCGCTGGCAGATGATCGTGGGCAGTTTTCACCAGAATCCATTCGCCGCGTTTCCCAGAGATGGACGGATCCAAGTGACGAAGTCCTGCGAGCCAAGATCGCTGAAATGTGTGTGCAACATGAGCGAGAGCTGCAGAACCTTAGGAATGGAAGTACATCCACGGTCGTCCAGATGGACCTGCCATCCAACGCCGCGTTAATTGAAGATGCGGAGGTGAGCGGATCACAAGATGCCGGCGACAATCACGCAAATATTGGTGGCAAAAATGCCGCCCCATCCCGTGCAGACTCGATCGCAACCGCTGCTTCCCATGCGATCAAAGAGTTGAACTTTGGGTCGCGGTCGTCCTCCCTGAAGACATTTTCCACATTGCCGCCCGGCGATTTGTTGCTTCAGGAAGTTCGCTCCCGCGCGCTGCAGATCCTGTCGCGAGCAAGCGATAGCCAGTCCCCAGAACTCGGCATGATCCCAGAGTGGATCGATGCGTTGACAATCGTGAGAGGAGACAGACAGTTGCATGTGGCGATACGCAATTTTGTCGCACAATGCGACCAGCCATCCGCGGACGCTTCGGAGATCTACCGAGTCATATCCTTGGCGGCATCAAGCGGTGACCCTGCGTGGGTAACCACCCTGTTGGAATACTTGCCTGTCAATCTCCTCAGCTTGGCCGACGACGAATATCTTTCTGCTGCGGAGAGATGGCCTGCAGCCATGACGGCGACAATCGATCATTTATGTCGCGGAGACACCCATGCGCTAACGTCGTTCTTGGCGCAGCCAACCCTGGCTGGCGCGATCAGCTCTGATGTGCTTCGCCGGCGAAGTCATTGGTCGGACGAAACGATATCAGACATTCTGGAGCTAGTGCTCGCCCAAAGCCGTGTCCGCGATGCAAACACACTGAGTTGGTTGAAGCGCACGCGAATCGACGATGACACCCGCCGGCGCGTGACTGTCGCCTGGAACACGTTGCCTGACGAGGCGTCCAAAATCACCAGTTGGCTATACCTAACGCCAATCATGGACGCGTTCTCTCAACCATCACTTGCCGAGCGGGCAACTCACAACGCTATTTCACGTATTGGTGTTGACAACTTGGTGAATCGGCTGCTCGACGGGCGATCGCCTGACATTTTCAAACGCGAAAACTGGACGATGCTCCAAGACACAATCGACGAGCATCTGTCGTCAGCAGATCCCGATCGTTCGACCGCCGAGAATGAACTTGCCCGTGAAATCGACGAGCAGTTAGTGCGTCACTTGCTTAGGAGTGCTCGAATTGACGGCAAAGTTCTGATCGAAATTGTTGGTCGTTTTGGGGGACCACGCAGCACAGTCGTACTGCAGGCAAACCAGTTCGCCTCGCAATGGACCGAGCGGGGGGCGGCTGAGCACCAAATTCAGGCGGCAATCCACGCAATGCAATCGCGAGGCGAGCATGACGGACTCTGAATCGCGTGAACCGTTTGACGCCCCGAGCACCGTCTCCAATCAACAACGAGTCGCCTGGGTTCTAAGCATCGCTTCTGTTTCATTGATCATCCTATCGTTGGGTGTAGCCGCGATCGGGGTTGAGACGCTGTACTCGCTTCGCGCCGCCGGCAACGCATTCGACCCAACTGAGCTCGCGTTGGCGAAACAGTTGATTGTGGAACGGGCCGCCGAACTCGACCAACTCAAGCTTGAAGAGGAGGTATTGCAGGCGTGGAACCAACAACAAATTGAGAAATGGGCATTGGTGCGAGACCGCGAGGTCAAAGAATTGGCGTCCGAGCGTCAAAAGCCCCGTGACCGCCTCAAGACCTCTCGGATCTCCGACATGGACGCGACGAGTGCACCCAGGTTGTATCACGATATATTCTCGCGATATTCCAACTTCAGCAATAATCGTCTGCGGGTTGCCCCAGCAGAGCAACTGCTAAAATTTGCGCGATTGACAATCGAGGGTACACGCATCGGGCATGCCGACCGCAGCTATGCAGTGTTGGCAATGGTTCATACGCCTGACGATGACATCAAGCGTGAATTCATTCGCCTACTGGTGGAACATCCCGATCCGCTGGAGGGTAGACACTATCGTGAAAACGACATTCTCGTCGCCAAATCGCTTTTTCAGTTGGCGAAATTATTGCCCCCCGATGAGCATGCGAACGCCGTTGCTCGATTCTGCCAATTGTATCTATCCCCATCCGAGTCAATTACTGAGATCGCTCGCCGTGCCGTCGACAGTGTTGACATCGAACAAGCCGCTGTACTGGCATCGCTGGTCGCGCATCCTGCCCCACAGATGCGTCTCCTTGTCGATGACCGCGTTCCCATCGACAGTTGCTTGTCGGCGGCCGTAAATGCAATTGAGAGTGAGGAGTTTTTGCGATTTGTCGCTGCCTCACGATGGTTGTCCGAGCAGCCTGTAACGATCGCGATGCAAGAACAAGTTATGGAGGCACTCGCGCCCGTCATGCTGGTGCCCGACGGCAGTCGATATCTTGCGCTGGAGATATACTGCAGGTGGGCAGATGCAAGCCAGGCTGAGTCCGCCTACGCGTCGCTGATAAATGTGCTGGGTAATCCCATTTCAAACGCAAGCGTCGCCGATAAACTGATCACATTGGCAATCCGGCTTGAGCTACCACTTCGAGAATTGATTCAAACCTCCCATCCGCTCGTCATGAGGTATTGGCTCTCTGCTTATATTGCCGACGATGGGGACGTCCGTAGTGCGGTCATATCGCTGTTGAATAGTAGTCCAATGAGCGAACAATCCTTGGAGCTCATGCGGCTGGCATCAGCGAGCGGCATGAGCGCTCAACTCGCCCAATTGAAACAAGCGATTGAGCGAGTAAAGTCTCACCACGCCGAACGTGCTGAGTAGATTGGCTGCGATCAAAGTACTTCTCGTGCAGCCAGGACAGTGTCCTGTCACACCAGCGGTGTCCCGTCACGTCAACACATCTGTTGTTGCTGAAAACTCTCAGCACCCGTAACATGAGAGCTTTTTGGGACGGAACCTGTGAACTCGCCTGCTCATGATAGGTTGATCGCCGCACTCCTAATCTACTTCGTTGCGACAGCCTGTTTCGGTGGCCGTGTTTCCGGTCAAGCACCAGATGCAGAAGTTGGCGCTGAGAATTTCATTGTCGATTCTGTTCTTAGAGTTGGCACCAAACAGAGTCCCCCGTTCGCGATTAAGAATCCGGATGGTTGATGTCTTTCGAGTCGAAGCAGTGCGTTCAGGGTCTTGGAACGATGGACGAACCGCGTGAACCTCGATCGGTAGAGTCCTAGTAGCATGCCGTCAACGCCGGCCTCCTTGCCGGCTCAGAACTTGACGGCGTCCATCTCCAGGTGGCAATGGAGCCGACCTACTTTCGCTCGATGAGTTCCATCATGTCTGGAGTGATCGGCATGACCTCAAAATTCTTGAAGAACATTTCGCAGTCGGTTCCTCCATGCATTTGTAGACCGAGCTTGCCGGTTTTCTCGCAATCTTCGTCAACAATATCAGAGGTGCAGAATCCATTGAGTATCTGGACGAGACGATCTCCGTACGCGGCAGTGCACGTCGTATTCCACTGATCGTCTTTGTTGCGGACCTGCTCGACCAGCTCATCGTTTTGGACGATCCAGCCACGACCGGGGATTGTCTTGCCGTCGACAATTCCAGCCGTGTGCCAGAGCGCGGAGTCCTTGCCATTGTTAGCAATTTCATTCTGAAAGCCGCGTAACACCCACGGGGCACTGGTTTCTTCGGCCCGGAAATACAAGGCGCTGTTGCCACCATGCATGCGGTAGGTCACACGCGCGATGAAGTTGTCGTAGTTCCGATCGGAAATAACCAGTCCATCTTTGCCTTGGCTCTTGGAGTGGACGCCATGCAAGACGCCCTCGTCGGTGAACGACCACTCTTCCGGAAGTACGAACTTGGCATTGGCGAGCTGATAGTTGCCCTCCTTATCTTTATCGAAAAACGATTCCCACTTGCTCTCACCTAGATTCTTGACTCGGATGTTCTTCCAAGCGACGGAGCCTGATTTGCCGGCGTGAATCTGTAGTCCGAAAAACCCCTTCATTGATTCGCTATCGAACATATCGACAACCAAATTGCCGTTGAGCCAAGTTTTGATTGACGGTCCAACGCATTGAATTTCCACATCATTCCACTCATCAACATGACAGCTCGCCTGAGCAACGTCCAAACGATCCTGGGGAGTATGCGCGTCGAGCCAAATGATGCCGTGCTGGTGGCCGCGACGTCCCTCATCGTAGATCCGACCTGTCATGTCACCACCGGGACGAATCTCGTACTGATAGCCAAAGACGCGTTCTCCATCACCTTGTGGACGGGCGGCGGAGCGGAATTGGATTCCGGAGTTGCCGGCTTCCAAGAACTTGTACTGCAGCTTTAAAACGAAGTTTCCATATTCCTGTTCCGGACATAGAAACGTGTTACCGGGCGTGTTCGGAATGCACTTTCCGACGATAGTCCCATTCTCAACTGCATACTCGGCGGAGCCACCGCGTTTGACCCATCCTGTCAGGTCAACGCCGTTGAATAGAGAGGTGAACCCCTCCTCAGCGTCGGCGGCGGTGGTGATTGTGCCGCAGTTCGCTAGAAGCCCGATCAATATCACGGCTACAAAACTCTTTCTCATCAATGTTTCTCTGGTAGTGGGTGTCATGGGGTAGTGGATGTCATGGAGTAGTGGTTACGAAAGCTGGAGATGCTGGCGACCACCATTCCCAAATCTTCTGGGTCCCGGGGAAGGGTGTCAAGCGCCGCTTGCCGACGACAAAAATCTGGAGATAGGCCCTCAACGATGTCACTCAAGTTCGTCTGCCCACTTCCCCCGACTGGTGTCTGATGCAACTCCCCGCCGTGCAAGGTCGATCTCGGCACTTACTCAGTCACTACCATCACTCCATTCATGATCATCCAATGACCGGGAAACGTGCAGAGAAAAGGATAGCGACCGGGTGTGGAAGGAGCGACGAAGTAGATCGTGTCGGTATGGCCGGCAGCGACAATATCAGTATGTGCCAGAATTTTATCCGAGCTAGGAACGTACTGGTTTGCGAAGGCACTTGGGTCGGCGATCATCTGCTCCGCAAGTTCACCTACTTGTTGCATCGCCCCCGGCTCAACGAGCACCCAGTTATGGGGTACTACATCAGGATTCGCGAGTGTCACCGCCAGCGACTCATTTGGGCTGACGGTGAATTCATGTGTGACGTAACTGAGATCGCTACCCGTCGAAATATTGATTTCTCGTGCATTCGTAATTTCCTGATGCCAAGGATTCGTTTTCCGCTGTGCCATGGAGGCTAAGTCGATAAGCAGCGGATGGGCTGCAATCTGCTTTTCGGCGGGCTGGTAGCCCGCGAAATCAGTGAACGCTAAGTCAAGCTTGTGAAGCGTCACGAAGAGGTCGTGATCACTACCTGCAGGATTGCAAGACAGCGACTCGCGATGGTTGACGCGCATCCGCAAGTGCAACTGATTGACAGGCTGCAGTTGTGGGATTTCTAGGAACAGCGAACGACCATCGGCCAGAACATGAGCCGACTGAATCCTTAACGGATCGTGCCCCGGCGTTCCTGGATGGGTGCGTGAATACTCGGGTGATCCATACCCACCGCCATAGCGATAGTTCCAGCACTGTGCAAAATGATGTCCCGCGTCCTCTGCAATCGATACTTCAAGTGGCTCTGCAAACGTGACTCGGATGCCATTTTCGTGAGCGTGAAACCCAATCGGCACTTGCACGGCGTCCCCAGTAAATCGCACGCGTTGGAAACAACCGTCGTCACGGGTATACGATCCCCAGCCAGTCATCCCGGAAACGTATAGTTGCCCATCGAGCGGATGGAAACGGCCGCGATGTACCCCCGACAGAAAATCGCCAGCGAGGGGAATGACTGCGCCTTGAAGTTGGCCGTCAACCTCATCGCGGAGCACGCCAAACCAGGAGCCCGTGCCAAATGAGAAATGCAGCAACTGCTTCGCCAGGGGACCAAAAGCCTCGCTGTCCACATAAACTTGACCGCCGCTGGAGTTATCAAGTCCGCGGGGCAGATACACCAGCGGCAACTCTGGCGGCTCACCGTTTTGAGGCCCACCATAGCCGTGATGAGGTGGCCTATCGGGCAGTTGTGACGACGATTGCCGGACGGCGTGGATTGCCGATGCAGGCGTCCATCCGCCTTCAGAAACTGGCACGGTCACGGTCCCGTCAGGCAGCATCCCCAAACCGTCGGGGTTGCGAAAGCCAGTGGCAACCACAGTCGCCGTCTCTCCATCACCGGAGATACATGCTAAGCCTTGATTGCCTGAAGCTGTGTAGAAGTTGCCCTGTCGGTCGCGTTGCAAACCACAAATGAAATCATGTCCGGCGGGCGATGTGATCATCGCATGGCTGAAGCACTCGTAGAAATCCGCTTCACCATCGTCATTCAGATCCGTCAGGCGAGTTAATTGATCTCGACACTGAACATAGATCTGCCCGTCCGCCACCACCAATCCCAAAGCATGGTGAAGCCCCGCGGCGAACCGAGTCCATTTCGCCACACCCGGTCGATTCGCATCTGAATCGAAACCACTCACTCGCCATACATCTCCTTGCATCGTGCACACCAACGCACTCCCGTCATCAAGAAAGTCGTGGCCGCCACAAAACATGAGCGAGTTCCATGGATTGACATGTGGCAATTCGATGGTATCGATCGCATAGGGACGTTCGTTGCCCAGCGTGATACTCGTCTCGATTACTGCGGGCCATTGTCGTGGCCCTCCCTTCGTAAGATGCCGCAGAGGATGTTCGTCTGCGGGTGCGACGTCACGAATGAACTCACCGTCTTCCACCCATGCTGAATCGAGATACTTCACGCCCTCAATGGTGTAAGAAAAGACAATTCGTTCGGCACTCCGGTAAAACCCATGGTATTGAAAATCTCGTTTGGCATTCTCTTTCCGTGGCGTCGCAATCAGCACCCCCTGAGGGCGTAGCCCTCCAAGAAATCCCATGCGGGCCGATTCGAACTTAACGAAACCGCCTGTCCAGACGGCATCGAAAGACAACGTTTCTGGGTTGAAGCACGCCGACATTTCGCCCTCGTCACCGAGACGAACGCACACGCCGCGCGGCACGGTGATCCCATCGGCCCGAAACACACCTGCCTGCCAACAGCCTAGCTTTGTTTCGTTCCACCGATCATCCGCCCAATCCATCTCACTCTGGTTCCCCCAGTGTCCCCGCTCCCCACCGTCGAGCCCCGGATAGGCATTGATCAACATGGGTAGATGTGGTTGCTGGCGGAAATGCTCCGCTTGCTTCGTATAGAAATCGTACAACCGATCTCGATTTACCCAATCTGAGGCATGGGGCCAATTGGCGGGTTGGAGCGGGGCATGGGAGACCGGGAACTCCACCGGGCCATGCATCTGGCTATGAGCAATCGCCTGCTGAATCGAATCCGGGAGAGGCTTTCCATCTCGCCCTAATTCCCCCAAGAATCGAATCAGATCCAACCGCTGTTGTGGTGTCATCGCAGCAACCAGCCCGCCGGGCATCACAGAGCCGCCAGGAACTTGCTCTTCAATCTCATCTTTGCGAACCGAGGTCAGTATTCCCGATGCTGAATCTCGGACGACCACCGACGCGTCGTCCGAACTGTGTTGCAATCCCGAGACGATATCGCCATCGGTCGTCAAGATCTTCCATGTCACGTAATCCGGGGCAACCTCTCGTTGCGGCCAAAGTACCGACTCGACCATCTGGTCCCAGCTGCGGACGTTAGCGATGGTGGACAGGTCTGGTCCAATCGATCCCCCATGTGATCCAACCTGGTGACAAGACAGGCAAGCGAATTTGGCATCTGCAAAGACTTTTGCCCCTCGCACGGCATCGCCAGAATCGCGTGCTTGGCTGACAAGTCTCGCGACGTAGGTTGGCTCATATTCCAATGCGAGATGACCGACATTCGCATCCCCTACAAACCGTTCCGCGGTAGCCTCCGACAAGGCGGTCGGATGCTCATTTTCGAATTCCCACAACTTCAGCGTCGTCGCATCGTTGGTAGGTCGGATGAGCGGCTCGCCGGCGACCTCACGGACTCCCTTGGAAATGCGTACCCAATGGATCTTCCCATCACATCGGAACGGCCCCTCGACAAGCCTGCCAACCCCGATATCGCCCGGGCTCTTCGATCGATTTCCGTTTTGCCTGACGCGTTGGTCGGCAACTCGTTTCCCGTCTACGTAAAGTTGGATGCGGTGGTCCTCGTAGATCATTGAAAGCGAGTGCGGCTGACCATCGCAAATCATCTCGTTGGAATGCACATGGTCAGGAGTTCGTCCAGGTAAGTACGCGGTGAATCGTCCACTGCCACGCATCGAGAACAGCTCCCAGTGGTCCGCTGATTTTTTGGGATCACTCGCCACCAGGATGTTGTAACGGTCGCGTCGCGGTATGGTCGCGCGGACTTCTACCGTAATGGGCGTGTTCCGATAGTCGTCCGAACCCGGATAGAGATGACCGAGGGGGGTTGGCGTCGAGCGGTCATTGTCGCCAATATCGTCGGATGCGTCTGGATTGACGAACACTCGCGGTGTGGGCGGTAGTGAACCTCCGCTGCCAGCTGCCTGGAGTTCTTTGGCAATCCAAGCGAGTCCATCCCGGTTTTCAAGGAGTGATTCACGAGCGTCCAGAGATTCGCGGTGGTCAAGAATTCCAAGCGGCCCATCGTATCCGCTGTCTATCACCGCCCCGATCATCTCCAACTCATGATCCCCTTTGCCAATACCCAATATCTTTGGCTGCACCTGCTCATTCATCCCGTTGAGATTCAGACAAAGCAAGAAAGGTTTTAGAATCGCAAATGAGGCGGCCCAGTCCGCGATGTGCCCGTGGGCATGGTGGAAATTGTATACGACGCCCACGTGATCGTGACCTAGCTCATGCAAGCGTTGACATACCGCCACTAGATTCTTGGGCTCACCGCCCCAACCGCCGTGATTGTAGAGCCCGAGTTCACATCCCATTTCCGCAGTGCGACGTGCCAGCGGGAGCATTTGTTGCGCTGCGGATTCGACTTTAGCTGCCTCGCTCTCGCCGACACCTTCTCGAAGGGTCTGCCAGATCTGTGGATGCATGTCATACTTGGAAAAGAGTTTGAAGGCCTCCTCGTGAACTCCCCAGAATGCAAAAAACTCGATCCCCTGTTTTCGGTACTCTTGGATCTCCTGCTCGAACTCGGGAACGTGCTGGGCCCGCCAATCGTAGGCGCAGCGAGTGATGCCGAGTTCGTTCAACATTGCGGCACGCTCAGCCGGGGATCGTTGTTTCGCGTCAAAGGGAACGATGCACCAAGCTACCAGTTGGCTACGATCTAGCACGTTAACGCGATCCGCCGCATGGACCTGGCACACTCGCATGCTCAGATAGCCTAATACAAGCATGCCCAAAACGTAGCAGCGCATCGCCTTGCATGCGATTGTTTTGTCGATCACAGCAGATAGTAAATTCAAAGGTGGGAGGTGACGACTGTGATTTCAACTTTCAGTAACGCGAATCCAATATCAACAGCCGCCAGGAGGGGACTGGATTGTATCATGATTTCACGCTCCCGATCGACGATCGCGAGTCACGTTCTACATTGAGGTATCGTCATGATGGCGATCGGGTGAAATGAATACGTTGAGCCGATGTTTGCGCTGCGGAATCCAGGCTCACTTAACTGGCTAACGTGGCGCGTCAACGAGGCAGTCCAGCGTGTTCCTCGCTGGCGCTGCGGATTCGTATTTGTGTATTCAGACGGCGAAAGCGGAGTTTCCTCGGCGACACAGCCATCGCCACTGCGGTGCTGGACGGTGACTCCCAGTGCCGTTGCACGCCCTGTGCTGCATCCAACCATCATACTAGGAACTTAACGTCGCGAGCACACGGCGGGAGACTTGTTCACGTGGATGCGGAGTGACGGCGCGGCCGGGAAGTGTTGTCAGCACGACGCAAACAGAGTCTGTGGTGGGATCCGCCCAGCAGAGCGTGCCCGTCGAGCCAGTGTGTCCGAAGACAGTGTCCCGAGCGGGACCATAGAGACTGTCACCCAGATCAAATCCAAGCCCACGCGCTTTCATGCTGGAAGGGTTTTGATTCCGAACCATTGATCGAGCCGTTTCTGGTTGGAGCATGCCTGCCTGAGGATGCAGAAACTCACTTAGAAACCGAGCAACGTCGCTCGCTGAGGAAAAGGCACCGCCCCAGGGAGCTCCGAGTTGACGCCAGTAATCGCTGTTCCAATCCCAGGTCTGTGTACTTGGGTCTCCCGCACCGGATTCTGGAGCGGCGTACTCGACTTGGCATTTCATCAGCGATTCGATCGGCAAATGCCCAACTCCCATAGCCGTGTGCTTCAAAGCCAGTGGTTGGCAAACGACTTCGTCCACCAGAGTCGCAATCGGTTTATCGGAGATTCGCTGAGCGACTTCGGAGGCAAGTAAAATCGCCATGCTTGAGTAGCTGTACTTCGCTCCAGGGGCGAACAACAAGGGGGTGTGCGTGGCAGCGGAAATGAACTCAGACAAGGGGGCGTGAGCTGATCGCAGTTTTGCATTCTCTGGCAGTTGATCGGGTAGCCCAGAGTTATGAGTCAGCAACTGTCGCATCGTGATGCCTTCCCGACCATCGCCATGGAACTCAGGTAGAAACTTGACAGCCCGATCATCGAGCTTAAACTCTCCAGCGTCCAGTAGCGACATCAGTGCGGTGACAGCGATCGGCTTTGAGATCGAACCCAGTAAGAAACTGGCATCCGTCGATATGGCGTCACCGAATGCTTGCGAGCAGACTTCCTCTTCCTGACGCACACAGAGTGTTGCAGCTGCAACCTGACCTGATTCGGTCGCACGGCCCAATACCGTTATTGCGTCATCGTAACGGCCCTGCTTAACGGCAGCCAATAGGGGCGCGGCCACTGTCAAACCTATCCCAGCTTGAAGAATTTTGCGGCGGTTCATCATGGTGTTCTCTCCGTTGTGAATTGGTAGCGCTACAGGGAAGCTGCATGGTGCATTGATGAGAAGATTGCGAGCTGGAGATCCCTGTCGGTACGCCGCATCGGCTCTATAAGGCCAGTCGCCTCTGCCCCCAAGTGTACTCGGTCCGACGGTGCCTATGTGCCGGGCCACACACTGTGGAGCTCGGCCTATGAATACCGTGAACATGGCCTGGGAACCCCATCAATAGGTTTCGTGCACGCGATTGTGAATGCGGTTAAACTATGCGTGACCGTGGCAAGGATTGGAGCCGAAGATGGTAACGCACCGTGCGCCACACGACTCGGATTGCTCGCTAACGATCTCGCAATGAAAGCCGCAAATGGAACGCATCGAACCGTCACGCCGCAACTTTCTCCAAGCCACTGCGGGCGGACTCATCGTATCTGCTTCGCTCACCTCCGCTGACACCAACGCGGCCGAAGCAGGCCCAGCAGTCCGAGTTGCCAATCCGCTCAGTGGTGACGTGTTGCGTACGCGAGCTGAGCTTTCCCCAGACGCTCAGGTATTGCGTGAGCAACCTCGCGAGGTTCCCGTAGTAGGAAAGAGTGACGTGCTCGTTTGCGGCGGTGGTCCGGCAGGCATTGCTGCCGCATTGGCCGCCGCACGCGCAGGCGCTACGGTTCAGTTGATCGAAGTCGCCGGTTGTCTCGGTGGTGTTTGGACCGCCGGTCTCCTAACCAAGATTCTCGATTCGGAGAATAAGTCCGGGATTATGGCGGAACTGCTGCGGGCGTTCTCGGAACGTGGAAGCGCAATAGCGAACCAAACCAACGGCACCGTTTACGATCCCGAAGTTGCGAAACTGGTTTTGGAGGAACGATGCCTCCAAGCGGGCGTAAAAATTCGCTTGCACACGCGACTCGTTGGCGCAGTAACAGACTCCCATCGCAGAGTCATTGCGGTGCTAACAGAGTCGAAATCGGGCCGGGAAGCCTGGCTTGCGGAACGTTTCGTTGACTGCAGCGGTGATGGTGATCTCGCAGCACACGCGGGCTGTCGATTCGATCTCGGGGTGGGCGAGGCTTGCGAATGTCAGCCAATGTCGATGATGGCGCTGCTCACCGGGCTCGACGCCGATAAGGTGCGCCCCTATATCCGCGAGACCGCATCATCGGCAAAGAGCTTGCTGTTGAGCCTCATGGAACAACATGGAATGTCGCCATCCTACCGAGGACCAACTCTGCGTCATCTGCACAGTGATATCTTTTCGATCATGACCAATCATGAATACGGTGTGTCCGCGTTTGACGCTAACGCGATTAGCGAAGCGACCATTCGAGCGCGCCGCGAAGTCCACGATCTCGTGTCAGGCTTACGCCACATAGGTGGCCCCTGGAAGAACATTTCCATAGTAGCAACCGCCGAGCAGATTGGAGTCCGCGAAGGTCGTCGCATCCGTGGTCGCTACCAGATCACGGCCGATGACTTGGCCGCGGGGCTCAAGCACGAGCAAGCTGTTTGCACAGCAAAGTTCCCCATCGATGTGCACGCGTTGAACACGCACGGCAACAAGGAGATCAGCCGCGAGTTCAAGCAGGGCGGACATCAACCGTACGATATACCCTATCCCGCTCTGATCGCCGCAGATGTCGATGGTTTGCTGCTGGCTGGCCGCTGTATTAGCGGTGATTTTGTCGCCCACTCGAGCTACCGGGTAACGGGAAACTCCGTCCCCATGGGCGAAGCGGCAGGACGTGCAGCTGCCGTTTCGATTCAGCGCCTGGTCATGCCGCATGAGCTGCGGTGGAGCGAGATTCGGTCATCAGGTTAGCTCGAATCAGCTACTCCCCCGTGGGATTGCCTTACCGATCGCATGGGCAACGTCACCTTCAACGGCTTGGGGAGGCGGGACGGTGTGTTTTCCGGAACTCTCGCGGAGCACAACCACATCCCGCTTTAAATGCTTCATTGAATCGGCTGAGACTCTGGAAACCTGAGTCCAATGCGACATCCAGTATCGCGTTGTCAGTTGTGACCAGGAGTCTTTGAGCATGGGAGATGCGGTGTTGAGTGATAAATGCCGTCATCGTGGTGCCAAATGTTTTTCGAAATAGCGTCATAGCGTAGTTGGCGTGGACGTCCATGGCGTTGGCGATCGATTGAGACGTCAACGGCTGTTGGTAGTTCCGCGCTATGTAACAGGCGATCTGATCAGCCCGTGTTAACGCGGCCATCGAAGGTACCAATTTCCCGTCGTTAATGCCGTGAGCAAATCGCAACAGCCGCGACTGTACTTCCAAATTCGCCGCACGCTGCAGAACTCGATCGTCCGCCTTGAGGTCCAACTCCCATCGTCGAAACACCAGTTCGTCCCATGGGTAGTGATCACAATCGACGATAAGTTCACCTTGTAAAATGCGATTAATGAAACTGAGATCGAGTCCCACCCGCAGGAACTCACTCAGCGGCACTGTGACAACGTAGTAGGGTGTGTCCCCTTCGACCTCCACGATCTGATGCGGGATCGCTGCCCAAAAGATTCCGAGCCTCCCCGCCTCGATCTTCGTCCGCTGACCGCCCAGCAGGTAGGTCAGCGAACCGGCAGTGAGCAGATTTAGCTCAATCTCGTTGTGTCGGTCGGGACGAGTCATACGGGTCGGCTTCCACGACTCGCAAGCGAAACCGTAGGGTGAGAACTCCGGGCGTTTGGTATCGAACTGCTTCATAATCTTAGAATACCGTGAAAGAACACACTCCAACAGGGAGATTCGCGGCGAGCGTGCAGGTAGTTTGATCAGCGACCTCAGATCGTGCCCAATGAAACCATGGCATACTCATCCAGGTTACGCAAAACATTCCACATAGGAAAAGACATGAAGATCCTTACAATTTCAATCTTCCTGCTGGTACTGGCAGGAACGATGGCCCGGCTATCCAGTGTCGCTGACGATGCAAGCAGCCCAAGCACCATCGCTGCATTTCCCGGCGCCGAAGGATATGGCGCAGCGACGCGTGGGGGCCGGGGCGGCACAGTGATCGCCGTGACTAACCTCAACGCCAAGGGACCGGGAAGCCTGCAAGCAGCGTGTGATGCCACCGAGCCAAGAATTGTCGTTTTTAACGTCTCCGGAACAATTGACGGTGATGTAAAAATCAAGCACGATTTTATCACCATCGCAGGACAAACGGCTCCTGGAGATGGTATCACCATCAAAGGCAATCTTGCAATCGACGCCGATGATGTTGTCATCCGCTATATCAGGGTCAGAACTGATCATGACGGCGACGCACTGGGTGGAAGGTACCACAAAAATATCGTTGTGGATCATGTGTCAGCAAGTTGGAGCAGCGATGAAGTGTTCTCTCTCTACCACAATGAAAACGTCACGATCCAATGGTGCATGATTACCGAAGCCTGCGCAAAGCAGGACGGGTCACATCGTTTCGGCGGCATCTGGGGAAACCATTACAGCACCTATCATCACAACCTGTTTGCTCACAATGATAGCCGCAATCCCCGCTGGGCCTCGGGTTGTGGGTATAACGACTACCGCAACAACGTGGTCTTCAACTGGGGTTATCAAAGCGCTTACGGTGGCGAAGCACACCAAAAAGGTGACCGACGGAAACCCCCGATCGAGTTCTCCACAGTCAACATGATCGCCAATTACTATAAGTCGGGGCCCGCTACACGGTCGGACGTGAAAGACAACATCGTGAATCCTTCGTCGCGAGGAGATGGCGATTACGGCAGTTGGTATGTGGGCGACAATTATGTCGATGGCTATCCTCAAGTCACGACGGATAATTGGTTGGGCGTCAAAGGGAAAACCTATCAACCAATGCCGGCGCCTTGGGACGCGTTGCCCATTCGTCAGCAATCCGCAACGGACGCCTACACATCCGTCCTTCATCATGCGGGTTGCTCACTTCCTAAGCGAGATTCAATCGATGCGCGCATCATTGAGGAGGTCAGAAGCGGTACAGCAACTCACGGCAGGAATGGAATCATCACCACACAGGAAGACGTTGGCGGTTGGCCGGCACTGCAATCCGCAGCAGTACCACAAGATTCCGACGATGACGGAATGCCCGACGACTGGGAAACGAAGTACGGTTTGGACCCCAACGATAGGAATGACAACGCTCGCGATCACGATGCCGATGGCTACACCAACATTGAAGAATACCTCAACGGTACTGATCCAACAATCTTCGTCGACTATTCAAGTCCAGAAAATAACATCAGTGCGTTGGAGAACTCCCATGGAAAATAATTGGCATCACAGTCTGAGTATTCCAACTCTGATGCTACTATTTCCTGTGACGGTAATCGGCCAGAGCGATACTCTGGATGCCTCGACCAAGCCACGCGTGTTGTCACAGGAGATGGCGGACGTCACCGCAGGTTCGCAGCGGATTGTGGACGTACTACTGGACGCATCGAACAAGTGTCCGGTGTGGAAACATGCGCGGGGCGGGACGAACACCTTCGCTCGGCCACTCAAGACGCACGAGGAGTAGCATCGTTGGAAGCGACTCGGCGCGTGAGGCTAGTTTTTCGCGCCAGACGAACCGCGCAAACAGGTTCATATCATCCTCGAAGCAACCGACAACGCAACGCCACCACTCGTTGGCCACTGACGCGTCATCTGCAACATCAAAGGTAACTGAAATGAGATTGAAACACATGCAGCAAATCGTTTTCGCAGCAACTGCCTTAGCCATGTTGCTTGGCATGCATTGGCAGGTCCGTGCTGATGGATTTTCGATCTCGTGCGAGGAGTCTCAGGTAACGATTGAGTACGATGGTAACCTTGTCACCAGGTATCACTATCGAGACACCGATGCTAGGAAGCCATACTTTTGGCCAGTGCTCGGTCCCAAGGGTAAGTCGATGACCCGGGCATTTCCGATGGAAATCATCGACGGTGAACAGCATGACCATCCGCACCACCGTGGTGTATGGTTTGGTCACCAAGGCGTCGGAGGCGCTGATACCTGGCTCGAAGCGGCCTCGAAGAATCTCAAGGACGAAAAACAAGAAGAGTTTTTGGCGAGTTTGGGCACAATCGCTCACACCGCATTCACGGAAATCTCGGCCAACGCCGATCGGGCAGTGATTTGTTCAACGAATGATTACCTGGATTCCGCTGGAAAGCAACTCATGGCGGACGAGCGATCGATAGTGTTTCACATGTCCAATGGCCAACTCCTACTCGACTTTGATATTAGGTTGCTTGGCAAGTACGGCAATATCGAGTTGCAGGACATGAAAGACGCCGGGTTAAATGTCCGCGTCCCAACTTCCCTGTCGCTAACTGATGGCAAAGGACACATTATCAATAGCGTGGGTGATCGCGACGGTGATACGTGGTCAAAACCGGCGGTTTGGGTGGATTACCACGGCCCTGTTGATGGCGAACATCTTGGCGTCGCGTTTCTGAATCATCCGTCAAGCTTCCGTCATCCAACTCGTTGGCATGTGCGCGACTACGGGCTGTTCACGGCCAATGCGTTTGGACAGCACAGTCTCGACGAAAGTGCTGACTCCGGCGCGTTCACGCTGAAGGACGGCGAGAACGTCCTACTCCGTCATCGGATTATCTTCCACGAGGGTGACGACAACACTGCCAAAATCGCAGAAGCCTACAAAGCCTACGCGGCATCGAAACCCCAACTTTGAATATGGAACAGGACGAGACATGAATCAACGTGAGTTTGTTTGGCTGCTCGGCGCTATGGCCTTGGTTACCACTCCCTCGGCTTCTGCTCGGTTGGCTTTGGCCGTTGAGCCCGGAGAGCAGACAAGACCCCGAGTGATTGCCACCACAGATGGCGAAGTGGATGATCGCAGTTCCATGATTCGCTTTCTACTTTACGCTTGCGATTTTGACGTCGCCGGCATCGTCCAGGTTAACTCCAAGTACCAGAAGCACGGACACAGCGACAAGAAGTGGATTGAGACACAACTCGATGCTTATGAACAGGTACTACCGAATTTGCGGAAGCACAACACTGACTACCCTGACGCAGAGTCGCTGCGAAGCGTGATGCGCGTCGGCAACGAGACGGAGTCAGATCTTTGGATCGCTCCGCCCGACATGCACACCAAAGATACTGCGGGCGCCCAATTGATTATCGACACGTTGCTTGATGATGATCCGCGGCCCGTACATGTTCTTTCGTGGGGCGGTGCAAACACAACGGCTTCGGCGCTTTGGAAACTGAAGACCGACTATCCCAAAGAAAACTTTGACTACGCCGTATCGCGTATCCGCATCTACTGCATCTGGTATCAGGACGGGGGTGGTTCCTGGATTCAGGAGAACATTCCCAGCGCCTGCATTTACGAAGCATATGGCTGGGACGATGTCTGGGACTATGAAAGTTACGACCATGCGCGCAAGCAAGGCCGGGTGAGTGCAAGCCCGCCTGCGATACAAGCATATATGAAAGACGAATGGGTCAACGAGCATGTCAAAAATGGGCACGGACCGTTAGGTGCCCTGACGCCGCAAAAGTACATTAGCGAAGGAGACACGCCATCCTTCTTGAACCTGATCAACAATGGGCTCGCCGCGGATGTGGACTACACGTTAGGTGGCTGGGGCGGACGAGCCGCGCACGACGATCCGAAGTTCCCCAATCACGTCACCGACAAATCACTTACCGATGATGGGGACTCGCACAAGATGTTCTGGCGCTGGGTTCCAGCGGCTCAAAACGATTTCGCCGCGCGGATGGACTGGTGCGTGAATGACTTTGCAAACGCGAACCACGCGCCGGTGGCTAAGCTCAAGGGCAGCAACCAACGTCAGGTGAAGCCCGGTGAAACGGTGATGCTCGGGGCCGTGGCGACCGATCCCGACGGAGACAAAGTGACGTTCCGCTGGTGGCAATACAGCGATGCGGATTCGGCAGAGGCGCGCGTCACGATCGCGCAAAGCGATTCCGCGAACGAGGCAAGTTTCGTCGCCCCGGACGATCCGGGCAAACAAGTTCACATCATTCTTGAAGTGACCGACAACGGCACTCCAGAACTCGTTGGTTATCAACGCGTCGTCTGCGACATCAAACAGCATTAGATTCATCCGTGGCGTATGCTACTTCCAGCTCGCGAAAAACTACAAACCATGCCATTGAGCTACACGCATCTTCTACTATTGGCAATCGCTTGCTGCGTTGCAGAGCTAGCGTCGGCGCAGGCGGTTGCCCATAGACCTCGTCCCGCAGTTGCAACAGTTCGTTTAACCGAGGTTAACTGGGCGGACGGCTTCGGGCAGCAACGGCTGGACACATGCCAGGTCAAAACGGCCCCCGAGACGAAAGAAAACATGCGGGGGACGCAGTACCTGGAAGAACTTCACATCGTTGCCGGGGTGTCAGAGGGCACCAACCACGGTGCCCCGGTCAACGATGGCGAGTCCGACGTAGGGATGGAAGCGGTCTGTGCACTGCAGGCAACTAAACCAGATTCTCAGTGGGATCAACGCCTCGTCGAAATCGTCGGGATCATCGGGCGGGCACAGCGAACGAATGGTTACTTACACCATCCCGTGCTGATTGCCAATCACAACGGCAACACAACTGAAAAGCGATTTAGCGATCTCGTCAACTTTGAGATGTACATTATGTGCCATCTGATTACGGATGCTTGTGTGAATCATGACGTGAGCGCAAAGGCCAGCCTGTTGACGATCATTCGTAGAGGAGCCGACTTTCTGGATGAAGCCTATCGCCATCGGACACCCCAACAGGCGGGATGTGAGATCTGTCCGTCGCACTTCATGAGCGTGCTGGATCTGTGTCGAGCGACTGGCGAAGCCTGCTACCTGAATCTCGCGGAGCGGTTGATACAGATGGGAGACCAAATCGGCGATGACAACCAGGACCAGTTGCCATCTACACGCCAAACGGAAGTGGGCTGGCTGACGTACGGGATGCCAGACAATCCGTCACAACCTGGGTGGGGCGGTCAGTTCGCCAGCGCGTGGAAGCGGCCGTACTCGCAATTCGACCGACTCACTACACCAGACGATCACGTGGAAGTGTTTAGTGTTCTCGCACTAGTGCTGCTGCTGAGTGACGACACGACGGAAAATCCCGAGGCCCAGCTCCCCGAGGCCCAGCTCCCCAAGGCCCAGCTCATGTCTGACAACGTGTCGATTCACAGCCACTTTCCGGGCGACGGCACCGTGAGATTTTGCATCTGCCCGAAAGCCGCAAAGACCTACCCGTTCACAATCCAAAGTAATGTCGCTGCGCTCGACGGAAAGACCTGCGGGGTCAAGTCCGTCGCTCCTTTCGCCAGGGTTTTAGAAGATCCGTCTCTTAGCAACCCGAATCGGTGGGCCGATGATGCCGCGTCTCAGTTTGGAGCCGGCGAACGCCAAAGCGTGAAATCAGTGAGCCGCTGGCTGACGTTTTTCTCGCAGACTTCGCAAAACGCTTGTTCAGATCCAACTTAATTGCGTAAGCGTCCAGCTTGCGTTTACCGCAATGCGCAAGCTGGAAGCTGACACCACTCCAACGGAATGATTACTAATGCAAACTCGCTACGCTGTTTTTTTGTTCACAATTGTGACCAGCATCGGTATTGCCGAGGCAGGCAAGCCAAACCCCAATGGTAATAAACCACGAATCATCACGACCACCGACCTCGGGGCCGATCCTGATGATGAACAGTCAATGGTCCGCCTGTTGGTTTGTGCCAACGAATTCGATATCGAAGGCTTGATCGTCTCGACCGGATGCTGGAAGAAGAATCAAAGCGACACCGAGATGCTCGACACGTTGGTAAACGCATATGGCCAGTGTGTTGATAATCTGAAGGTGCATGCCGACGGGTTTCCATCAGCCCAGTACTTGAAATCAATTTCGGTTATGGGCCAACTAGCCTACGGCATGAGCGACGTCGGCGACGGTAAAGACAGTCCCGGATCGGAACTTATCATTGCCTCGGTCGATACGGATGATCCGCGACCGGTTTGGGTCGGAGGCTGGGGTGGAACGAACAATGTCGCGCAAGCGATTTGGAAAGTCCGAGCAACGCGGTCGAACGAGGAGTTGTCGCAGTTTCTCAGCAAACTGCGAGTGTTCGACATCCTGGGACAAGACGACGCTGGAGCTTGGATTGCGAAGAACTTCCCGGAAGTGTTGTACATCCGCGCTACCAGTGTCTATGGTTGGGCGCCTTCGGATGAATACCTGAAGGAGCACATTCAGAGCCATGGACCGCTCGGTGCCGTCTACCCAGACAGGAAATGGGCGACCGAAGGCGATACTCCAGCTTTCATGCACGTCTATCCAAATGGTTTGAACGACCCCGAAAAGATCGACCAAGGTAGTTGGGGCGGACGATTTGACCTAGCGAAGAAGGCCGGTATCCGCAGCATGAAGCCAGTCACGAACGAGGGCGAGTTCGACCCTTATCTTATGTTTGGAAACTCGGCGGAAGGTATGAACGCAATCAAACGCTGGAGCATCGCCTACGATAACGACTTCGCGGCGCGAATGGACTGGAGCATCACCGACACATACTCCGACGCCAACCACCACCCGATCGCCGTTGTCAACGGCGACATTTCTCGTCGAGTCTTAGAAGTCACCGCAGCACCTGGTTCAACGGTCGTTTTAAGCGCGGCTGGTTCCAGCGATCCTGATGAGGATGCGTTGTTTTACGCATGGTCGTTCTATCAGGAACCTAGTTCCTACACGGGGGCAGTGAAAATTGAAGACACTTTCGCCGCAGTAGCGAAGGTGAACATTCCGTCAAATGCGGGTGGCAAGAACTTGCACATGATTTTAGAACTTCATGACGACGGAAATCCCAATCTCTACGCCTACCGCCGCGTCATTATCAACGTCAAGTGATCTCGGCCGACTAGAAAAGTAGGAGTGAGTCCATGAAATCTGCTCGCCGTATTTGCGTAGTTGGCTCGGCCAACATTGACTTAACGTTTCGCACGCCCCGGTTTCCACAACCCGGCGAAACATTGACTGGTTATTCCCAGCATCAGGGCATGGGCGGCAAGGGCGCCAACCAGGCTGTGGCCGCGGCCCGCTTGGGAACTGATGTGACGTTCATCGCCTGTGTTGGAAACGATGCTTTCGGAAAGGCAGCCATTGACGCTTATGAGGCGGAGGGAATTCAGACATCAGTCATGCGGCGGGCAGAAGACCAGCCGACCGGAACCGCTGCGATCCTGGTCGACGACCATGCCGAAAACTGCATTATCGTTGTCGCGGGAGCAAATGGGCGACTCAACGCCGAGGACGTCAAAGCTGCGTCGTCGATGATCGAACAATCCGATGCCGTTCTTTGTCAGTTGGAAACGCCAGTGGTTGCTGCAGTCGAAGCGTTCCGCCTTGCCCGAACTTTAGACGTGCTGACGGTACTCACGCCCGCGCCGGCCGAACACGTCACTGACCAACTGCTTGCACTATGTGACGTCTGTGTTCCAAATAGGTTAGAAATCTCGACGCTGACCGGGCAGCCGGTCGAGACCGAAGCCGATGCACTGCGAGCAGCGGAACTCCTTCGTGAACGTGGAGTAAAACGCGTTGCTTTGACGATGGGCGGCAACGGTGTTTTCCTTCTTGACGACTCAGGATCAGCTCACATTTCGGCGATCAAGGTGGAGGCTGTCGATACGACCGGCGCCGGCGATGCCTTTACCGCAGCGCTCACCGTCTCACTGGTTGACGGCATGACTCTGACTGAATCCGCTCGCTGGGCCAGTACCGTTGCAGCTATTTCAGTGACTCGTATCGGCACTCAGACTGCATTTCCAACCTTGAAGGAAGTCAACGAATGGTCCCCACTGAAGAAAAACGCATGATATGCATACCCAGTCTTCTAGTTGCGATTTCAGTATTTCTGAACACCTGTGCTGATGTTGAAAAGCCACGAGTCTTTACACTCGCCGACGGTGAAACGAATATGACGATGCGATGTCGATCGTACGCATGCGGACCTACGCGACGCATTTCGCCATTGAAGGTCTCGGGGCTACGAGGTCGATCCTTCAACGGTGATGCATTGTCGTATGATTGGTTCGATTACGGTGAAGCCGGCGTGCTGCTGACGTCGTCCGGAATCACCGGACAGCCAGTACCGATCAAGAACTTCGACTAGGTCAAGACATCCTTCGACGTCCCATCCGGCCGTATGATGTCCAGCGTCTGTTCCATGCATAGTATCCTCGCAATCGCCGCCCATGGGGCACCTCGTTTGACGCGTTATCGGCGCGTGATCGCGGATATGAAGAAGTAGATGGGCTGACGCACGCAGGGTGCGTGCTCGAGAGACCGGCACCTTAGTATTTCGTGAATGTTCGCCAATTTCGCGGGAGACCGCCTGCATTAATCCTGAGAGAATTCGCTGTTAACGAGACTTGCGACGTCATCCCCAACGGACTCTTACCCCAGCGAAAAATAATGACCCCATCATCAACCTTGCAGAACGCCGAGAAATCCATGACTCACGCAACTCCCAAAGCCGTCCGAGCGGTCGCGATGACAGCTCCCGGCAAAACAGAGATGCGAACCTATCCCTTTCCGACGATGGATCACGACTCCGCAATCTTAAAAGTCGATATGACGGGCATCTGCGGAACCGATCGGCACATCTTCAAAGGTGAGGCCACTGAGTTGCGTGGCAAGTCGATCTATCCTTACATCGGCGGGCATGAGGTCATCGGGACGATTGTCGAGATCGGTGACAACGCCGCGCGGACGATGGATTACGACGGCCAACTGCTTCAGCCCGGCGACCGCGTGGCGATCGCGGTCGAAGTGAACTGTGGCGAGTGCTGGTATTGCCGTAATCACTACAACAACACCACTTGCGAGAACCAGGTACAGGCCTATGGCCTACACCCGAATGCCGACACGCCGCCGCACGTGAGAGGCGGCTTCGGCGAGTACATGTACATTCGCCCGCGGACGCATCTCTTCAAGATTCCTGAAGAGATGCCGACGGACGTTGCGGTATTCGTCGAAGAGATGGCCGTGGCATATCACGCTCTAGCCCGTGCGAGCGGGCCGTTTGCTCCGGTCAATGAAGGCTTCGGCCCGGGGATGTCGGTGGCGGTGTTGGGCAACGGTCCGCTGGGTATCCTGCACGGCGTCATGGCACGAATTCAGGGAGCCGGGTTGTCGATTGCGACAGACCTGTCGGATCTGCGACTTGGGGTTGCCAAGAAGCTGTATGCCGACGTCACGATCAATGCGTCCAAGGTGGGCGTGGAAGAACGGATTCATCGGGCGAGAGAACTGACTGAAGGCGTCGGGCCGGATCTGGTGATTGAATCGGCCGGCGAGCCGGAAGTCTTCGTTGAGGCCCTGAGAATGGTCCGCAAAGGCGGGACGGTAATCGAGGTGGGCAACTGGGTTGATCTCGGTAAAACGGTCCCGCTCGATGTGATGCGACACATCAACTCCAAGAATCTGCACATCCACTCGGTCTTCCATTGCGGAACCAACTGGCGGCCGGTGCTGAACGTCTTGCAACAACAGTCAAATCGCTATGATTTCCCCGCGTTAATAACGCACCGTTTCAGCCTGGACGAACTGGTAGATGGATTCGGCACGGTGACCAATTTCGACGAATGCGTCAAAATCGAGGTCGTGCCGCACAAGGCGTGAGAGGTAGGGGAAATATACGACTGCAGGTGCTCCATGAAACGAACCAGACTACTCAACAGCGAACTGAGTTACGAGATCAGCCGAATCGGACATACGGCGTCCATCACGTTGTGCGACGCCGGACTGCCGATACCGTCCAGAATCAAACGGATCGACTTAGCGATCGAACCGGGTTATCCGTCTTTCCTACGGACACTTGATGCCCTGTTGAGTGAGATGATGATCGAGGAAATTGTGGTCGCGTCGGAGATTCACCAACACAACACTGAGATTTTTCGGGGACTAATGGACGTGATCGAACGCCACGGAATGAACCCCCTGGTGACCGAGGTTTCTCATGAAGACTTCAAGCGAAGATCATGCGAAAGCGAAGTTTTTGTGCGGACGGGTGAATGTACGCCCTATGCAAATGTTATCCTTCGGTCCGGCGTCGTCTTTTAATTTCCTTCCAGCCGAATTCTATGACAGCGAACCTAGCCATTATTATGAATCGATTCCAATCCTGCTCTCCAGCGGTCCATCTGCTCATCTGCCTCCTGTCTCTCGCCGTGATAGGTTGCACAAGAGACATCAATAGCAGCGCGTCCATCGGGACTGTCGAAGAACGTCAAGAGATTGCCGTGATCATTTCAACTCTCAACAATCCGTGGTTCGTCGTTTTGGGAGAAACCGCACGCGACCGGGCTCTTGAACTCGGCTACGAAGCCAACATGTTCGATTCACAAAACGATACAGCCAAGGAAGCGGAGCACTTTGACAACGTGATCGCGGCTGGCTATTCAGCGATTCTGTTTAATCCGACCGACGCAGACGGTTCGATTGCGAACGTGAGACGAGCAACAGAGGCAGGCATTCCCGTCTTCTGTATCGACCGGGAGATCAATTCCAGCGACGCTGCGACCGCTCAGTTGTTGTCCGACAACTATTCGGGATGCGTAGAACTTGGCAAGTACTTCGTCGAGAAACTTGGCGAGAAGGGGGAGTATGTTGAACTGCTGGGACTGGTGGGAGACAACAATACCTGGAATCGCTCCCAAGGTTTTCACAGCGTCGTCGATCGATATGCAGGGCTGAAAATGGTCGCCCAACAAAGTGCCGACTTTGATCGCAACAAGGCACTGGAGGTCATGGAGTCGATTCTTCAATCACACAAAGACTTCAATGCCGTGTTCTGCGGGAACGATGCGATGGCGATGGGGGCCTACCAGGCATTGCTGGCAGCAGGCAAGGCCGATCAAGTAAAAGTGTTCGGGTATGACGGATCGGACGACGCCGTCAAGTCGATCAGCGAAGGAAAGATCGCTGCGACCGTGATGCAGTATCCCAAGATCATGGCCCAAACATCTGCCGAATACGCGCACGAGTACCTAGCCAACGGCAAACGCGATTTCGATCAAAAGATTCCCGTCAACGTCGATCTCGTCTCGCAAGAGAACATCGACGACTTCGCTGGCTATGGAAAGAAGGAATAGGCGTGTCAAGCAGGAGATTGACGAGATATGGTTCGCTGCTGATTGTCGGTGGCCTTGTCTGCTGGTTCTTCCCACTCTTCCATATCCGACCATTGGATGCAGATCCGAGAGAGTCCGGAGATCCGGCCGCAACGCCTCGCCAATCAGTTTCTGCTGATCCGGCCGCGTTCGCACGCGAAATTTGGGACGGACCACTGAGGATGGGCGACGCTGGAACAAACGTGACTAAAATCTGGGATGGTTTTGAAGCCGACGCAGCCAGAGCGAGAAGCCAATATGGCCGACAGGCTGGACTTGGTGGGGCATGGTATTTTTGTATTCGGGGGCAGGGCACCGTCGAGACAGTGGAGAAGGACCGCGTTGTCCTTACGGTAAGGGATAGTTTACGGCGCGTCTGTCTTCAACTTGGAGTCGTTGTCGACAACACGGTTCGAGAAGCGATCGGTGTGAATGCCAGTGACTTCGCGAACTCACAAGATTTCAACGCAGTCTCATCGGAGCTAAATCGCCGCGTTGAACGGGAGGTGATCGCGCCGAACCGGGCATTGCTGAAGAAAGGTGTGGGCGTCGATTTCGTCGGCTGTGCAAAGATTGGCGGTAAGTCGGACCTTGACCCGTTGGGCCTGATTCCTATTCAACTTCAGACGCACGGCACCGACGACGCCAACGCTGGTCTAGACAAACATACCGCTACTGAAATAATTCCATGATCCAGTCCGCGGCGAAGAGCCAAGTCGTGTTGGCGGGTGTGGGAATCGTCAAGCGTTATCCTGGCGTGTTGGCGCTCGATCACGTCCACTTTGACGTGCGAGCTGGAGAAGTCCACGGGTTGATCGGCGAAAACGGCGCTGGAAAATCGACGCTGATGCATATTCTGGCGGGGGCGCATCGCGCTGATGAAGGTGTGATCCGGTTGGATGACGAACCCGTTCAGTTCGCCAATCCACGTGAAGCGTCGGATCGTGGTATCGCGTTGGTGCATCAGGAATTGAATCTCGTTCCACGTCTCTCGGTTGCAGACAACATTTTTCTCGGTTGCGAGCTCGTCTCAAGGGCTGGACTCATTCGCTCGCGAGACCAGAACGAGCAATGTCGTAAGTTGCTGGCCGATCTGGATGATACGATCGATCCTCGTGCGGATGTTCATCGGTTACGAGTCGGGCAGCAGCAGGTCGTCGAGATTGCCAAGGCGATCAATTCCAAAGCACGCGTGATCTTCATGGACGAGCCGACGTCGGCGATCAGCGATCAGGAAGTTGAATCGTTGTTGGGTCTGATCCGCTCGCTGCGGGACTCGGGCGTCTCGATCGTCTACGTCTCGCACAAACTGGAGGAACTGATGCGCATTAGCGATCGTGTCACTGTCCTGCGCGATGGTCGGCACGTCGAGACGGTCGAGACCGCTGCTGCCGATCGAGATCTAATCATCCGCCTGATGGTTGGCCGGCAACTTGATGACCTCTATATTCACTCACCCGTTGTGCCGGCCCAACCTGAGCGTCTACGCGTGCAATCGCTGACTCTCGATAGCGAGCACAGGGGGCGCCCGCGCGTTGATCGTGTGTCCTTTTCCGTACGCGGCGGCGAAGTGTTCGGAATCTTCGGGCTAATGGGTGCCGGCAGGACCGAATTACTCGAATCGATCTTCGGCCTTCATGCGAGTCGCGTGACAGGTGGTATTGAAGTCGATGGCGTGAGCGGAATTTGCGAGTCTCCCGAACAGGCACTGCGCAGTGGCCTGGGGCTGGTTCCGGAAGACCGAAAGCATCAGGGATTGATAATGGGGATGAGCATTCAAGAGAACATTAGCCTATCAAATCTTTCGGATTTGGAGACTGCCGGCCTGCTCAGCGGTGCGCGAGAACGAGAGCACGCCCAATCGTTCGTTAAGCAATTCTCAATTCGGACAGCTGATGTGATGAAGCCGGTTGATACTCTCAGCGGAGGCAATCAGCAGAAGGTTGTTCTGTCAAAAGTGCTCTCCAGGAAACCAGGGGTGTTGATGCTGGACGAGCCGACGCGAGGCATTGATGTCAGCGCAAAGCGAGAAATCTATGGTCTGATCAATCAGTTAAAGCAGCAGGGTATAGCGATCGTCGTGGTGTCATCCGAGCTCCCTGAGCTACTGGGTATTGCCGACAGAATCATCGTGATGTGCGAGGGCCGCTTGACGGGAGAATTCGAGAGAGCCATCGCGAATGAAGAGTTATTGATGCGAGCGGCGGTACCTGGTGCGGCGGTCGGGAATCGGCCTTCGGAATGATTTCAAGCAATCTGGCAACTATCGAATATGCGTGACAACTCACAATTTTGGCAACTTGCAACTCGCTTCCAGTCGCTGCTCGTCTTGGTCTTGATGATCGTGACGATGAGTTTGCTATCGGATCGCTTTCTGACGCAGGCAAATGGCCTAAATATCATGAGGCAGATCTCAGTCAACGTCTGCCTGTCAATTGGCATGACCATGGTGATCCTGTCCGGCGGCATCGACCTTTCAGTTGGGTCGGTGCTGGCGTTCTCCGGCGCGATTACCGCGGGGCTGATCAAATCAGCTATTCCGATGACCTGGCTGGGAGTGGAATTTCAGTTCACGACCGGGGGGGCGATCCTCGCTGGCCTGAGCGTGGGCGTGCTACTTGGCTGGTTCAACGGGCAGATGATCACACGACTCAAGATCCCGCCTTTCGTCGCGACTCTCGGCATGCTCAGTATTGCTCGCGGAATGACAATGTTATGGACCAAAGGTTTTCCGATTACCGGCCTCGGTGATGGCTTCGCGTTCATCGGAACTGGCTCGGTGCTTGGCCTCCCAGTTCCAGTCTGGGTTGCAGCAAGTCTCGTCGGCCTCTCCGCCCTGTTTACGAAGAAGATGAAATTGGGACGCTATATTTATGCCGTCGGAGGCAACGAACAGACCGCCCGATTATCCGGTCTGAACGTCAATCGCATCAAAGTCATCGTATACACACTCGCTGGGGCTTTGTCTGCTGTCGCTGGGCTGATCATGACGTCGCGACTCGACTCGGCTCAGCCCAACGCGGGCACGGGGTATGAACTCGACAGCATTGCCGCCGTCGTCATTGGAGGGACGTCGCTTTCAGGCGGCCGCGGAAGTATCATCGGTACCGTCATCGGTTGCCTGATTATCGGTGTCTTGAACAGCGGCTTAGTGCTGCTGAATGTATCGCCGTTCTGGCAACAAGTTGTCAAAGGCGGTGTAATCTTGACAGCCGTGGCCATCGATCGAATGCGTGAGCCGCGCGAGTGAATTGGCAAGCCCTTGCCGAACTCGCGACCGGTCCCTCACTTCCTCACAGAAATATTCCCGAATACGAAATTTCATGCACGCCCGATCGATTGGGCTCGCGAACAAAAACTCAGCGGTGAATTGACGCTGGTAATCAGCTGCAATCGCCTAATGAAACAACACCACTTGGAATCCGGTTCATTCGACGGTTACGAGTTCCACGATGAAGTGAAGATTCGAGTGCGCAGGTATGGATCCTGGGGAACCACGTTCGCCGTAACCGAGCCGGGACGGCACCCACAGTTCGATCATCCCGCCCTCACCTACGAGCTGCATACCCTCTGTCCAACCTGCAATGACATTTTGCAACGGGAACGTAGTCGGCTCACCTCGTTCATAGGAGCTGTCGAACACTTTCCCGCTATTGAGCCAGCCACGGTAGTTAACCGTTACGGTGCTGGCGGCGGTTGGCTTTTCGCCCTCGGAGTTTCGCAGAATCCGATACTTGAGTCCTGAATCGGTCGCCGAGAACTCGGGGACGGATTCCACATTCATGGCACCCGTTCCTTCCTGAAGCTCAGGCCTGTCTACAAATGTAATCGGCTTCCATGTTGATTCTCCGCTGTCTGGGTTGGCCAGCTCTGAATAGAGGTCGGGGTTAGACTTTGCAGTGGAGCGGCACGCCGGAACGATGCATACAATGCTCAACAGCAACCAATGTGACCAACTCTTCATTTCCGCTCCAACGCTCTCGTCCCGCAATCCATAGTAAGCCAATCCGCTCAATAAAAGCGAATTTCGCACTCAGTCTTCATCGGGACAGTAGCGGATTCACGCATCTCTTGGAAGTCCATCTATCATCGAGGCTAGCGTGCACGCGTTTGCTGCGTGAGGGCAAAGCGGCTGCGCAGCACCCGCTTTCAACGCTGGTGGCGTCCGGAACGACGCCACGAATCTCGATCCTGAGGACCTGGTGACGCTTAACGCTGTCGCTTTGGCGGAGCAACGACGCGAATGCTTTCACGGTCAGTATAGGTCTTGCCGTGCATATCAGTCGTTTCGACTTCGACCATGTGAGTTCCGGCAGGCATACTAGCTGGCAAGAATGCACGCCACAGATGATCGGTCAAAGATGGGCCGGGCAAGGTCGAACCTTGCGGCGGGTTTTCTCCCAGTTCGGACTCTTTCAGATCGCCAAAATAGGGATCGACGCCTTCGACTCGCTCCATCTCCCGCCAATCTCCGTCCGGCAACACTCGCATGCGAGTTTTGGACATCGTCGTGCCATTGAACACGTTTACAATCACCGGAGTTTGCAGCGTTTCCGCCACGTCGACAACTGGCGGCAGATGAATATTCATTTGATAATCTTCCGGACGGCGCGCGGCATGAAACTCCAAATCATATTGAGTCCCGTCAAATGAAAGAATGGAATAGCCGTTTGGGCCACCGTCGCTCATCGTAGCGTGCGGGATCCCCAGTTCGTCGGGCGCACCACGCCACCAACTGCCACATACGGTCACGTTGACCACGTGGTGGTGCGGTTTCGGTCCCTTCCACCCATCTGCCTCGTCAATGAAATGGTGTTTCACGAAGTGCGTGTGCGCGGAAAGCGACATGGCAAAGGGGCGTTGCTCAATCAACCGGTACAATTCTTGCCGATCCTCCACTTGAATCAATGGGATATGCATCATCAATACGACGAGCTGATCCTCTGGAATCATACTCAGATCATTGCGAATGAACTCCATCTGAGCTTCGCCAAGACCTCCCGTATAATGCCCGCGCTGATCGTCAGTCGCACCGTGCCACATAACATCGTCGAGTGCCATGAAGTGAACCGGTCCATAGTCGAACGAATAGTAGGCCGGACCGTAGATCGACTCAAACGTTTCATCAGACATGGCGTCATTGGCTGCGTCCATATTGATGTCGTGGTTGCCGAGAACGTTATACCAAGGAATGCCAATCAGCGCCACAGCTTGGTTATGCGGCTCGAAAACGCTCAAGTCATTGAAAACAATGTCGCCCAAGGTCACGCCCAGAGATGCACCATGGGCATCGGCGGCCACAATCTGATCGATTACATCGTGGGCCATGTATTCGACCTCTTGCACGTTGCGCGGCTGCGTGTCACCGAACATCAACGCTCGGAACTGGTCCGGCTCGTCTTGCGGCTGCAATGGAAAATCGACCGAATTCGGCAAATCACCTGTCGGCTCAACGCCGGGATACTTCGACGGCGGTGAACCAGCCGGCTTGTGGATATAGTAGAACTGAGGCAAATTGACTTCGTTTAGCGGTGTCATCATGCCACGCGGTTTGATGACGAAGACGATAGTGTCGTCGTCAACGCCAATCTCATACTTGCCGTCCTGGTTAGTCATCACGATATCGCGACCGTTGGAAACCTTCACATCCGACAAACCGGCTTCGTTTTCGTCGCGTCGCTGATTACCGTTCGCGTCTTGAAAAACGTAGCCCGACACAGTCGATTTCGGAGACTTGCTAACAGGGTATTGTTTTGTCGTGTGCTCGTGCCCCTCGTGAGCCCAAACGGGCACCGCGATGACGGACGCAAGGAGCCCTGCGAGAGCAGAGCTATGAAGTCGAGATGGGTTCATTACGGTTACTCAAAGGACGAAAGTTCAATTGGTTGGACACTCGGAAAGGTCGAGGAGAAGGAGAATCCAGCAGACTCCAATTTGCAAGCGAAGGAATGGAGAAGATTGGGTAAATACGCGATGAGAATGAGCCTCCGACTTGCGCGAGCGATTGCACCGCAAGGCGTGCTGCGAACACTCCATTTGCTAGGTAGTCACCGTCCCAGCCAGACTTCACACGCTTGTTTTCATTCCGCAGTCGGCCGTTCCCGCGTGCTCGCACAGACTCTGGGCTGTCATGCGAAGCCTGCACCGAAAGTGTTGCGGGCATGCCTCAAGCATCTAGTGATTCATTGTGGAAATTTAAGTGCGAACATTCGATTGGAACTGCCGCCACAAACAGAGCCACGATACGCGGACGCGCAATTTGGCAAGTGATAGCCTGGTCGACGGCACGCCGGTGGTGTTTCGCGCCTGGCGGAAGGTCACGCCTGCCGTCAGCATTTACTAGAATCGGAGTGACAATATTTTTGAGGCCATCTTGGCCCTCCAAGTATCCACCTACCACGTCTTTCGCAGGACTCGGATGAAACACCACAATGAGGGAGGACGCTTCCGTCGGATGGCCCCAGTTCTCTCGCGTCTGCGAGTATGCTGGGAGAATTACGGGTCGATAGCGAAGACGACATCACTCCCGAGACATTGGGCATGGCCACAAGCCAGAATCTGTGATCCTTAATTGCCGGATGACCGGCGGCCAGAGACTGGTGCATGCTTACATGCGAATGCCAGTACGCTTTTACAGCTTGTCGCCTTCGCGGCGACCACCACCCTGATCGCTGGGCCGGCTGACGATGTTGTTCAAGAAACTCTCGCCTTGAACGAGTTGACCCGCAAGAATGTCTGCTTCGGAAACCTTCGACAAAAAGATGGTGTGCTGGCCGATTTCGCCACGTCCCTGGTCGTAAACAATATAGATCGATCCGTCCTGGCCCAGCGTCGCCGAGGGATAACTGATCTGGCCGTCGTCGCATAACAACATGCGATGCGGAAAGGTTTTGCCATCATCGTCACTGAGATAGGCCGTCATGCGAGTGCGTGCGGTTTTGCGTTTTTCAAGAGCGTGTTCGGTCCCGTCTTCGTCGGTATAGTAATACAGTCTTCTACCATTCTCTTCTTTCATCTGGACGTCGTTGGCAACTAGCAAAACTCTTCCTGAGGGTAGTGTTTTGAGGATGCATTTCGTGTTGATCGAAAACTGCATTGGGTAGTACCCACCTAATTTCCAAGTCTTCCCACCGTCGAAAGATTCTGCGAATTTCTGTCCCTCCTTAGCACGGTAAAAAGTGAACAGACTACCATCCTTGCGGATGATGGGCATTTGCTCGGCAAACCCAGCATCATTGTCGATGGGAAATTCGGAAACAAAGATTGGCGATCCGTCGACGCCTTCTTTCAAAAAACGAATCCTTACCTTGTCGGGAATTCCGACAAGTTTGAAGTCATCCATCGAACGCATCACGGTTCCGTCTGGGAAAATCAGCGGCTTCATGACCGAGATGTTTTTATTTCCTAGCAAGCGTGGTTCACTCCAAGGGGTGTGCTCGTTTTCTGGGTCGAGCATCGTAAATTCCCACGCTGAGGTAGCAAATTCGTCTTGGCCCTTGAAGTCGATGTTCCTGAGGCCGATGAAGCGGATGTTGTCCTGGGAATCTTTCCAGAGCATCGGGTCCGACGCGCCTCCACCGAGGAGCTCGCTCGGGTCGAAGACAAAGACCTCTTTCCAAGTCTTGCCGTCGTCTGCAGAGGTAGAAATGACTGAGAACTGGCCCTTGTGAAACGGTGCTCGTTCTGCTTGGACGTTAGAGCCGAACCAAGTTGCCCAGAGTCGGCCGCCCGCGGAGACTTCCACCTGCGGGCAGCCCTGGAAAACCCGTAGATTGATGCGATGCTTGTGGTAGGGAGGTTGCCCGGCATAGTTGATCTTGGTCAGAGACGGCGGCGTCTTGCCTGAGATGCCATAGGGGAACGTTTGCGACACGTCGTCTGAAGACGGCAGCGTGGTGTCTCCCAAAATGGACCGAGGTGGTACTGTTTGAGCGGACAGAACCGTCGCCATGCTCGGCAGTAGGGCAACGATCAGCAAGCCGGGCATTGCGGCGACGGTCGTCCGGCAAATGGAATGAAATTGTTTTTGCATGGCAGCTTACTTTCGTTGTTTCGTGATAATTGATAGGGAGATTCTGTCAACTTTTCGAGCTTCACCGTACCGGACACCGCAGCGAGCGGCTATGACAAACGCCTTCTCGCAGGACTATTCTTCGATGCGATAGATCGCGTCAGCCGTTCGGATGATCAACGCGTTGCCATCGATCGCTGCGGAAGCGAGTGTTCGTTCACCCAGATCGTTCTCCGCTAGCATATTGTATTCGCGGCCGGTAGCGATCACGGTCGTAACACCCGATTCGTTGGTGTAATAAATCTTGTTATCAACCAGGACAGGAGATGCAGAGAATCCGCCGCCGATACGTTTTCTGTAGATGACGTCGCCAGTCTGAGCATCGACGCAGATCGCAATCCCACCATCGCTGACTGAGTAGATCAATCCTTCGTAAGCGAGCATTGACGCGGTGTGAGGAACGTTCTTATTGAGCGACCATTTCAAATGCGTCCGAGTCACGTCGCCGTGGCCCGTGGGGTCGATTGCCAACATGCTGGGAGTGTCATAGCTTGTCGAAAGATAGACCATCCCGTGGTGGTAGATCGGCTTAGGGATGACCGAATATCCTGAGTACAGCAACTGCCAAATGATGTTTCCGCTGGCAGGGTCAATCGCCAACACGCAGTCGCTTCCCGGTGCAATGACTTGCTGCGCACCATCGACGACGATCAACGTTGGCGTGCAGAAGGAGAACGTTCGCTGGGCATCGTTCGGGCGTTTCACTTCCCACGCAACTTCGCCCGTCTCGGCATCCAAGGCCACCACTTTGGGATCGCTTTCGCCATCACATGTGAAAATCAACTTGTCGCCTACCAAAATCGGCGTGCCGCCGTTGCCGTGGATGGGTTCGAAAAACAGATCCCGATTCTTCCATATCAGATTTCCATCTCGATCAACGCACGCGGTTCCCTGATAGCCAAAGTGAACGAAAATGCGATCGCCGTTAACAATCGGTGTCGGGCTCGCATGCGAATTCTTCTTATGAATCTTGTGACTCTTCGCTGGGGTCTGTTCCATCAAAGGCACAGACTTTAAAAGCTCACCACTCGCTGCGTCCAAGATGATTAAGGACAGTGCGTACGGTATCTCGTTGGAATCGGCTTCCTCGTCAAGGGGGATGGCCGCCGATAGGTAGATCCGACCATCCGCGACGACGGGGGAGGACCAGCCTTGACCGGGCAGTGGAGTACGAAACACAACGTTCTTCTCCTGCGACCATTCTGTCGGCACGCTTGATCCAGTTTCTGCGATACCATTCCCCGTCGGGCCACGAAACACGGGCCACGCATCGGCAGCGTCGGATGATGCCGATAAAAGGAGAGTACTGATGCATGCCGATATCGCGAGCAGACACCCGGCAAAGCTGTGTGGAGAGGGAGTGGTCATGATAGTTTGAAGGCAGAAGTTGACGTAAGAGTTGAACGATCGGCTGCGGACGCAGGAGTATCACTTACGGGGACACGGAAAGTCGCTGGCCGCGTTAAGATAACTTAAGTCCGTCCAAGTGGCATCACCGCTGAAATCGGCTCCCTTGCGTCGCCGAACCAGATCCGGGCAACCCGCCTTCTCACCACTCAGAGCGGTCCGATGAGGCAACAGCGGCCAATGCTGACAAGTGTGCGACCAGACGGACTTGCCATCATGGTTTACCGTGTTCATCCAGACATCAGGTTTCCTAAGTCGGTCGTGTGGGGAATCCTCACTCCCGTATTGCGGTTTACGAGCCGGGTGCGGCTTTCGCGCTGTTATGCTTTTGGCGGTGTAGGCCAGTCTGCCGCCGTCACTGCCGCACATTTGTTCTACTGGCTGACTCCCTTCTCTCACCTTGGCACCGATGCTTTTCAATTTCGACAACAGCTATTCCACTTTGCCAGATGCATTTTTTGCGCGGACCGAGCCGATTCCAGTCAGGGAACCGGTGCTGATTCGGCTCAACGATCCTTTGGCAGTCGAGTTGGGGATCGACCTCGCCCAGCTGCATTCCTCCGAAGGTCTCGCTATCCTGGCGGGGAACGAAGCGGCGGCGGGCGGCCAGCCTTTGGCGATGGCGTATTCAGGACACCAATTCGGTGGTTTTTCACCGCAACTCGGTGACGGTCGTGCCATTTTGCTCGGCGAGGTCATCTGCCCGGATGGTGCGCGCTACGACATGCAACTCAAGGGCTCGGGGCCGACACCCTTTTCGCGGCGTGGCGACGGACGCTCAGCACTCGGTCCCGTGCTGCGTGAGTACATTGTCTCGGAAGCCTTCGCGGCCTTAGGCGTGCCGACAACCCGCTCGCTCGCAGCAGTCGCGACAGGTGAGCAGGTGCGGCGCGAACGTCTGATGCCCGGGGGAATTCTCACTCGGGTGGCGGCGTCGCACATCCGGGTCGGCACCTTTGAATGGTTCGCTGCCCGCCAGGATCAAGTGAACGTGAAGCTGCTCGCCGACTACGTGATCGAACGCCTGTATCCGGACGTGCAACAGGAGGAGAACCCGTACCTCGCTCTGCTCCAACAAGTCATTCAGCGGCAAGCAAAATTGATCGCACATTGGATGCAGTTTGGATTCATTCACGGCGTGATGAACACGGATAACATGAATGTCTCCGGCGAGACAATTGACTTTGGTCCCTGCGCTTTCATGGACGCTTACGATCCGATGAAAACGTTCAGCTCAATTGATCACCAGGGGCGTTACGCTTTCATGAATCAGGCCCCGATCGGCCGGTGGAACCTTTGCCGCTTCGCCGAAACCTTACTGCCACTTTTGCACGCGGATACAAAGCAAGCGGTGGACCAAGCCGAACGTGCTCTTGACGCGTTCGCAGCCATCCACCAAACCGAATGGCAGCGGCGTTTGACAGCCAAAATTGGGATCGAAGCGGGTGACAAGTGCGACATGCAAATGGCGGAAAACTTGCTGGCCGCAATGTCAGAGAGCGGTGCCGACTTTACGCTGGTCTTTCGTTATCTTTCGGACGCTCTGGAGAGCGGCGACGATCACCAGGTCATCGCACTGTTCGACCAACCCGGGGCGATCACTCAATGGCTTGGCCAGTGGCGGAAGCGGCTGCGTGATTGCGACCACGGCCAAGCGATTGGGCTGATGCGGCGGACCAATCCCATCTTCATACCACGCAACCATCGCATCGAGGAAGTCATCGTCGCGGGTAACGCGGGCGACTTCACGCCCTTTCATCGCCTCACTGAATTGTTGCAGCAGCCGTTCACCGCGCAGCCGGAGTTCGCCGAGTACGAGTCGGCGCCGCTGCCAGAGGAGGTTGTGCAGGCAACCTTCTGTGGAACCTGACGCGCCACTCCGCCTCATCGCAGACTCCCACCGGCAGTACAGTACATTCCCATCGTCAGTCGTCCGCTATGCGGCATTCACGCGGCTTCATTGCATTCGGATCGGTAATCGCCTGCCATGGTTCGGGAGCGTCGTCCTCGTCATCGCACGTTTCGGTCGCGCTTTCTGATCGATCGCGCGATTCACACGATCGATTTTCACATCCTGCTCCGCTAGGTTCAACAATGTGGTGGTTGCTCGGGCCAGCCATCCAAATCAGCTCTGCTGGAGCGTCACGATGATCGACTCCGTCGCAGACTTGATCAAATCCACCAACTCAGCGTCCATGAACGGGTAGTCGTCGGGAATTACCAACACGTGCACTGGTTTGTACTTAGATTCGCCAGGAAAGTTTGCCTGGATTCGCTGACGGTGCTTGTCTTCCATCACCAGAATCACGTCTGCCCAAACGATGTCGCTCGATCGAATCGATTGCACCGCCGCCCTCGCTGTTCCCCGCGATCGAACCGAAATCCGATCGTCGTTGCAGTAGACCGCTTCGGCCGTTGGGCTTCGCCATTGGTTCTTGCTGCAAACGAAAAGGATGCACGGTCGTCGCGACATCACTCCGCCCAGTTCAGCACAAATGATTCTTGATCGGCATTCTCAGGAGCTTTCCAATCCGCACGCTCTTTGTCGGCTTTCCGCAGCCGCGTGAGCGTGGCGAGAACGTTACTGCGATCGACATGTCCGTGCCGCATCAGCCAACAACATATGGTCGTCCCCGTTCTTCCCATACCCCCGAAGCAATGCACATAGACGGCTCGATTGGCCGCTAGCGAGAGGTCGATTGTGTTGAGGATGGATCGCATGCGATCGGCCGATGTCGTGCCGCCGTCGGGAATGGGAAACCGCAGGTGGGCGACCGTGTCGCCTCGCTTTTTAGCAATTTCACGAAGATCTTTTTCGTAGGGGACGAAGGGTTGCCCGGCGTTGTTCGCCTCACCTTCTTCTTGCAAGTTGATGAAAGTTCGTATCCCTGCATCGTATAGCGATTGCAGTCTCGCGTGATGCTGTGCGTGATCCGGCTGGCCCGGATACGCTCCTGCCAATAACGCGTTGTGCACCACCCAATACGTTCGCGTGGCGGGCGTCTCAGTGGTGGGATAGGTGAGCTGGAATCGCATCGAAAATACGTAATGCCTGCTGGGAAATGGATTCGGTGCTAAGATAGGTCGAACGTTCTCGTTTCCGCATGGAGAGTCCCTTGAAGAAGCTGTTGTTGATCCTGTTGTTCATTGCCAATCTGGCTCAGGCAGAACGCTCAAGTTTTGATGCCCGATGGAAGTTTCAGCTAGGTGACGTCCCCGGTGCGGAGGCGAGCACTTTCAACGATGCCGATTGGCGTGCGCTCGATATTCCACATGACTGGAGCATCGAAGGCGAGTATCGCAAAGGCAACCCGATGGGCGGAACCGGCGGCTATCTGCCTGCTGGAATTGGCTGGTACCGCAAGACGATCCAGGTTCCCAATGATTGGAAGGGGAAACATGTCGAGATTGCATTTGACGGCGTGTACATGAATAGCACTGTCTGGGCAAACGGGCAAGAGCTCGGCACGCGACCCTACGGCTGGAGCTCATTTGCGTATGACATCAGCAGAGCGGTCGACACCGCCGATTCGATCACCATCGCAGTTCGCGTGGATAACGACAAGCAGCCGTCGGCGCGGTGGTACACGGGCAGCGGTATTTATGCTCACACATGGATCGATGTGAAAGACAAAGTCCACCTTGCTCGCGACGGTGTCTTTGTCCGCACCCAGGCGAATACAGTCAATCTCGATGCGGAAGTTCGCAACACCACGGACGAGACGAGGGCGATGGATGTCAATGTGGCGATCGTCGATCCGTCCGGCAAAACGGTGACGTCGCAAAGAAACTCTGTGATTGTTGCCCCGCACTCGAATCAGTTCTCCCGGTTCGAGCTGATGGCTCCCAACCACCTTCGTTGGGATCTCGATTCACCTCATCTCTACGACGCAGTCGTGACATTAGAAGCGGACGGTCAAACGGTCGATATGAGCTCGACCCGCTTCGGCTTTCGCGACATCGAATGGAGACCTGCAACGGGGATGTGGCTGAATGGAAAGAACGTCAAGCTGCAGGGCGTCTGTAACCATCAGGACGCGGGCGCTCTCGGTGCAGCGGTCCCTGATAAGATCCTGCGGTTTCGCATCGAGCAGCTCAAGGCGATGGGTTGCAACGCCATCCGCACAGCACACCATCCACAGACGCCTGTCTTTTATGACATCTGTGACGAGGTCGGGATGCTGGTCATGGATGAGATTTTCGATGGATGGAAAAAGAAAGCGCAGCATGATTACGGCCGCTATTTCTTCGACCAGTGGTGGCAACGTGATCTGAGCGATTGGATGCAGCGTGATCGCAACCATCCGTCCGTCGTGATCTGGAGCCTGGGCAATGAAACCGGCGGGCCAATCGCCGCCGATCTGGTCGCTCTCTGTCATCAGCTCGATCCCACGCGCCCCGTCACTTCGGGACATTCGGGGTCCCAATGGATGGATGTTTTCGGCGTCAACGGCAGCAGTGAGAAGGTGGGCTGGTTCGAAAACCTAAATTCCGACCGCGTCTTTATCGGGACGGAAAACACGCACACCTGGCAGGTGCGTGGCTACTACCGCACCAATACTTGGTACCGCGACGGTGGGCCGGACGTCAACGAAGCCGTCCACGAGATCCCAGATCTCACAAAAACCGAAGTCTTCACGCACGATTGGATTGACGACGCAGATCGCGGGCACCGAAAACAGGTATTCAATTCCAGCTATGACAACGCAACCGTTCGCACGACCGCTCGCCATAACATTGAGCAATTACGCGACATTCCACAATTTGCTGGCTCGTTTCGCTGGACGGGTCACGACTATATCGGCGAAGCATCCTATGTGCATGGAGGCTGGCCCTTCCGAGCTTTTATGGGAGGTGCGATCGACCTCGCCAACTTTGAAAAGGACCTGTTCTATCTTTATCAGAGCCAGTGGACCGAAACTCCCATGGTCCACATCCTGCCGCACTGGACGCATCCGACCATTCAGGAAGGCACTCCCATTCCGGTGTGGGTCTACTCCAACTGTGCAGAAGTCGAATTATTGGTGGACGGGAAGTCGCTCGGGAAGCAGCGGCCGGGTACACGATGGAATGAAATGCAGTGCGAGTGGATGATTCCGTGGACGCCAGGAGAACTCCGGGCAATAGGCTACCGCGGTGGCAAGAAGGTCGCGCAAACGATGATTCGCACCGCTGATGCTCCGTCAAAGTTTACGCTCTCGGTTGACGGCGAGCCGTTGACCTCCGTGGGAAAAGACATCGTGCAGGTCCGTGTGACGACCACGGATGCCGATGGTGAAACGTATCCCTACGGCGAAAACCGCACCTTTTTCAAGGTAATTGGTCCTGGGCGAATCCGCGCTCTCGACAACGGCAGTCCCGTGGACGTGGAACCGCACCATAAGGCTGACAGCCGTATTGCGTTCTACGGACTGACCCGGGCCTACGTGGAGGCGACCGGTCAGCCAGGCGATATCGCGTTGGTCGCGAGCGGCATCCTCGGTGAGAAGAAACAGATTACATCCAGCGAGGTCAGTATCGAAACACAGGTGCTCGCACTGCGTGGTAACATTCCCAGCCTTGACGTGGAAGTCTTCTACACAACCAACGGTGAAACACCTACTCCAGACTCGACTCCATACACCGATGCATTCTCGGTACCGCTGGGCACGACCGTCAAAGCGCTCGTCATGGTAGACGGCAAACCATTACAGGCCTTGCATGAGCGCTTCGCGGTCGACGAAGGGTTCGTGTGGAATGAGCCGTCCGGTACGACTAGCACGTCTCGTCCCGGGAGTGAACAAGCCGAAGACGCTACCCTCAATGGCGCCAAGATCAAATCGCAGGGCCAAGGATTTCATGGGAAAGGGTTTATCGATTTTGGCCAGTCACGAGGGGGCTATGCGGAATGGTACCAGGAGAATGACGGCGACGTTCGGCAGGCAAAACTGGTGATCCGCTACAGTGGAAAACATCCGAAACAACCGGGGCGGCTTATTCAGCTGTCGGTGAACGACCAAGTTGTGAAGGAGCGACTGCTGCTGCCCAACGCGGCGAACTGGGGGCGTGACTGGAGAACCGTCGATGTTCCGATTCGTCTTCAACGCGGTGCGAATACCATTCGTCTCACGACTGTCGAGAACGGCGGAATGTACATCGATGAAATATCGATTGATTGACGGAGCATCACGCAGTGGTTCGAACTGGCATGCATCCCGCATTGTTTCTCCATGCTTCATGGACGCCGCCAAACATGACGTTATAACATTGGTGCGTAAGGATTGTCCGCGATGCTGGATTGAATGCGTCGACCGCAGTTGGGCGATGGCAGTTTCGAGAATTCCCGAGTGATCTAACCTTGGAAGTGCGGACACTCTTGACGCGTTCAGCTACCAGATTATCGTCGAACCACGTCGCTGGCTCCTCCCCACCCAGAATCAACATTGAGCAAACCTGTGGATCAAAGTCTTGCGGAACGGGCATACGAATACATTCGAGAGAAGCTCGCCAGCGGAGAGTTTCCGCCGGGCAAGCAGTTGGTCAATCGAACTCTCGCACAAGCAATCGGGGTGAGCGTGATTCCCGTGCGTGAGGCGATCAATCGGCTGTCGAGCGAGGGTTTGGTGGATCACGTTCCTGGCGCCGGTGCTTACGTTCGCAGAGCGAATCGTCAGGACCTAAACAATCTCTATGTTTTGCGAGATGCGCTCGAAAGCTGCGCCGCGGCTGAGGCTGCACAGTACATTACCGCCGATCAGCTCGAAGAACTCGAGTCGATTCTTGATCGGGCCAGACAGACCTCTGATCAGATTACGCGGCAATCCAAAGGTCACAGCAGCAAACGCCAGTTGGATCGCTGGATGGATGACGAGCAGCAGTTCCATGAACTGTTGATCGAGGCGTCACGCAATCCGCTGCTGGCCAAAGTGGTGAACGACAATCGGGCGATTGGCACGGTGTTCGAAGCTCAACGAAACGATCCACGATTGTTGACCGCTGAGGTTGCGCAGCAGACGTGCGAGTCGAAGGCACAGTTGCTGCAAGCACTGCGAGACGGCGACCCCAAACGGGCACAACAACTGATGAGTGACCAAATTCAACGCGGCCGCAAAACCGTCATTGGTTTTCTTAGCCAGCAGGGCCGAGACCGGATTTGACCTGGTGGGCTCGGCATCGAGCATTTGACGCCATCCGGTGTCCGCCCCACTCTCCCAAGCGACGGAAGCCTGGCTTGTACGTCACGATAACTATGCGGACGGGCGTATTATTACGCGTTCGTGCGTTGCTTTGGGCCGGACAGAGGTGAAATCGAAATTCCTCAGACTTTTCTATTTGCACATCCTCACCGATGTTATATCATGTGATAACACAGCCTAGCTCATGCCTACTCTCAGGAGATTCGCAATGCGATCGAGCACACAAACGTTGGTCATTTTTTCCCTGTGCCTGTTCACCGTGGGGTGTGGCGGTCGCGAGGTGCAGTCCCCGCAGGCGGGTGAATTGGAGAGATATCTCCAGGAGAATCCGGAGGCGGCAGCACGGGGTGGCCAGAAAGAGCCGGAGGGCCTCAGTGGACCAGCAGAGCTCCCCGGAACGGGCAGCCGATAACACGTAAAAGAAGTCACTCGTAACGTATTTACTGATTTGCAAAGGTGTCCTATGAACGTCCGACGAAATCGCGGTTTTACTCTGGTCGAGTTGCTAGTGGTGATCGCCATCATTGGTGTGCTGGTGGGCTTACTGCTTCCCGCAGTACAAGCTGCCCGTGAAGCGGCCCGACGAATGAGTTGCAGCAATAACTTCAAGCAGATCGGACTTGCGTTCCAAAACTACCATTCCGCCTTTGACCAACTCCCCGCGCAGGCCGGTGGAACCAAACGAAACCCTGGGGCCAGTTGGGACTCGACTTACACACCGACCGCCAGTGGTGGAGGATCCAATCTGAATCAGCTCAGTGCGTTGGTTGGCATCACACCCTTTATCGAGCAACAGGCACTTTGGCAACAGATCAGCACGCCCTATCGAATTGCGTCCGGAAGTCTTTATGCACCCTTGGGGCCGAGTCCCTGGATGCTGCTGGCGGACCACACCGTCCAAGGTGAGTACACACCCTGGTTAACCAGCATTCCCTCGTACCGATGTCCCAGCGACCCCGGTGAGGGGCTGCCAGCACAGGGTCGGACGAACTACGGCGTCTGTCTCGGCGACTCGCTGTACTACCAGTACAATGGGATCACCGATCAATATGGACAGCGTGCATCCTCCGCTGCCAGCGCCATGAGTACGCAGCGCGGTATGTTCGCACATGGCCTGCTCAATCCAAAGTTCCGTGATGTTCTAGACGGGCTTTCCAATACAATCATGGCTGGCGAGTTCAACACGGACTTAGGTGATCGCCATGTGACCACTCAACCAAGAGCTGGTGTTACGGGGCATCATCTAGACCCTAAAAAAGCCTACGAGCAAACCGATCCTTTGCGGCCTCAGTTTTGGGATCCTGCTGCTCGGGTCAATGGAAGCGAAGAAGAGATGCGAGGCTTTAAATGGTCTTATGGGCTCGCCGTCTTCTCCGGCATGACGACGATCCTGCCCCCCAACGCTCCGATTGTCTATGACACGTCGCTCACTGACATCTTCCGATGGGGTATCTTTTCGCCTAGCAGCCGACATCAAGGTGGTTGCCACGTCCTGATGGGCGACGGTGCGATCAAGTTCATCACCGACTCTATCGAGTCTGGTGGAGGAGGTATGGTGTCGCACAATGGTACCGCCGGTACGCTGCCGCCTGGATCGGCGAGTCCGTACGGAGTTTGGGGGGCGTTGGGAACGAAGGCTGGTCGCGAAATTGTTAGCCTGGATTTCTAGGTCCACAGATTTTGCTCAGCCAAGTCTTCGGTCGGCCGAGAGCACGCAAGCTCGCGCCAACTGAAGATAGGCCTGCTGTAGAATACGCCCCAATCCTAGATACTTGCACTCGATCCTGTGAGCCAAGACATGACGTTCTACCATGCTTTTCTGCCCCGCGTGATCGGGATCTCTCTCTGCGTCCTCAGTACGCTCCATGACGTCTCCTTTGCTAGGGAGTCCGGAATTGCCGAGGAGCGTTCGTCCTCGACCGCATCCACCAGCTTTGAAGATGCGAAACCGGGCCGATTCGAGCAGCTCAACACCGAGGTCGGCAAGTGGACATCGCAGGCCGGAGTCGCCATCGTTGATGCCAAGCATGCCAGCACCGGTCAGCAATGCCTGCACCTGACCGGCGATGAAACGTCTGTTGTCACGCTGCATCTCGACGATGCGGTGGACACCTCCGGAGTGCTTTCGTTCAGGGCAGAGCGCTGGACGAGTCGCCCGCCCTTCTCGTTTCGCATCGAGCAGAACTCCGGGGATGGTTGGCAGGAAATCTACGAGGGTGACGCCAGCGTTCGCGTAGGCCGAGCGTTTCTCAGCCAAGTCACCGTGCCGCTCAATGACGATAAGATTGAGCGGCTCCGCATTACTTGCAAAAGTCCTCCAAATGCTGGGATCTTGATCGATGATATTCTCATCGGACCCGCCGAACGACAACAGATTGCCAGTGTCGAGGTGGTGCCCTGTTCGCTGCCAGCACTCGTCGGTGCCGAAACCTGTCCACTGGCAAAGCTGAAGATAATGGCAACCGGAGTCGTGGATCCAATCTCTCTGACGGAAATACGAGCTCGGCTCGAAGGCATCGAACAAATCCAAACACTGCAGGTTGCCGACGGCGCCCCCGTTTCCACGGCAGAGCACGTCAAGCCTGCCATCAAAGCACTCCAAGTGTCACAGGAACTGAAGGCAGGCGAAAACATTGTCTGGCTTCGTTGCCAGCTCAAACCGGACGCTAACATCGATCTGCGAGTCGGCGCAGCCATTGAACAAGTCACCTTTTCAAACGGGCAAACGATTGAGCTAGAAGCGCCAGTTTCGAGCCAGCGGATGGGGATCGCATTGCGACAACGCGGAGATGACGGCGCCCACACTTATCGCATCCCAGGACTTGCCACCACGAACAGAGGCACATTAATCGCAGTTTATGATATTCGCAGACGGCGCGGCAGTGATCTCCCGGGAGACATTGATGTTGGCATGTCGCGTTCAGTCGATGGAGGTCGTACATGGGAGCCCATGAAAGCCATTATGGACATGGGCGACAACCCCGACTGGAAATACGACGGCATTGGCGACCCAGCGGTGCTAGTAGATCGCAGCACGAATAGCATTTGGGTGGCGGGGTTATGGAGTCATGGCGATCGAGGATGGCATGGCTCTGGACCAGGGCTCACTCCCGAGGAGACAGGGCAATTGATATTGGTCCGCAGTGACGACGAAGGTGTCACTTGGTCAGAGCCAATCAACATCACCGATCAGGTGAAACATCCAGACTGGAGCCTCCTCCTGCAAGGACCTGGCAAAGGCATCACGATGCAAGATGGTACGATCGTATTCGCCGCCCAGTACCAGGACCATCCTCGTCAGCAGCGACTTCCGCGTTCAACGATCATTTACTCCAAGGACCACGGGTCAACTTGGCAAACAGGCACGGGCGCCTTCGATGACACTACGGAGGCTCAGGTCATCGAGACGGAACCAGGCGTGTTGATGCTGAACTGTCGGTATAACCGTGCGTCGTCGCGTGTTGTGATGACGACCCGCGACATGGGAAAAACCTGGCAACAGCACCCCTCGTCCGAAATCTCATTAATCGAACCTGGTGCGTGCATGGCCAGCCTCATTGGTGCCGACCAAGAAGCTGGCAGCGATCTTGGAGGATGGGTGCTGTTCTCCAATCCCGATAGTCTGCACGGTCGCAACCATATGACGATCAAGGCCTCCTCCGATGGCGGTAGGACGTGGCCGAAGCAACATCGACTTCTCCTCGACGAAGATAATGGGGCCGGGTACTCGTGCATGTCCATGATCGATGACCACACCGTCGGAATCCTGTACGAAGGCAGTCAGGCTCACCTGACGTTCCAACGGATTCCACTCATTGAAATCCTCGATGGTTCGCACAACAGCGACTTGGAGCACGTGGATGCCAGCGAGCCGACGGCCGCCAGTTCGACAAACCTGGAACTTCCTCAAGTGTTTGGCAGTCACATGGTGCTGCAGGCGGAGGCACCGTTGCCGGTATGGGGTAAGGCCTTGGCGAACAGCAACGTCACCGTGACCCTTGGCGATGACGCCCTCACCACGACGGCAGGCGACGATGGTCAATGGCAGGTCCGTTTTGCGTCTCAGAAGGCGTCGCATGTTCCTACCACACTTGCCGTTCAATCGGGCGATGAGCAGGTTTCCTTTCAGGATGTACTCATTGGGGAAGTCTGGGTGTGCGCCGGACAGTCGAATATGGAGTGGCGGTTGGATCAGTCGAACAGTGGCCAAAGCGAACTGGATATGCTCGCCGGTCAAGCTAACGATAGCCTACGTCTGCTCGACCTGACCGACGGACCGCGCGGCCTACCCCAGAACTATTTGCCTGCCGATCTCTCGCGACTGGCACCCAATACATTCATTGACGGGCAGTGGGCGGTCGCGTCGGTCAACGCAGCCCGCAAGTTCTCTGCTGTTGCCTGGTACTTTGGTAGGTATCTACAACGTCAACTCAAGGTGCCGGTTGGTTTGATCTGCCCTGCGGTCGGCGGCTCTCCGGCAGAATCATGGATACCTCTGGAAGCGATGGAGCGGGATGTTGAATTGAATAACCTTGTCGCTGGAAATTGGCTTCATAGCGAAGTGCTCGGCGAGTTCTGCCCCCTGCGAGGCAAACAGAACCTGTTGGCAGCAATCCAATCAGGTGCGCGTGTTCCCGGGGATCAGCTCGGCCCCAACCACCCCTTCAAGCCTGGTTTTCTATGGTCTGCGGGAATTGAACCACTGATCCCTTACGCGATTCGAGGGGCAATTTGGTATCAGGGTGAATCAAACGCCGAAACACCGGAGCGGGTACGTCAACACGAGAAACTATTCCCTGTTTTAATCCGCGAGTGGCGCCAGCACTGGAATCAAGGTGACTTCCCGTTCCTGTTCGTCCAACTGCCGGCAATCGACCGACCTGACTGGCCACTCTTTCGCGATGGACAACGTCGATCTCTGGACCGAATCAACAACATCGGCATGGCGGTTACGATTGACACCGGGCACCCGACCGATGTTCATCCGAAGCTGAAAAAGCCGGTAGGCGAACGGCTCGCAAGGCTGGCACTGGGCACGACTTACTTATCAAATATACATGAGACCTATTCGGGGCCGCTCTTTGAGCGTGCAGAGCGCAGAGGAAACACGATGATCGTCTCATTCAAGCAATCCGGAAAGGATCTGACTTCATCGGATGGCGATGCTCTCCGCTACTTCGAAGTGTGCGGCCAGGACGGTATCTTCCATCCTGCAGTCGCCACGCCCTGCAGCTACGCTACAATTTCCGTCTCCAGCCCCAAGGTCACTCGGCCGATCCATGTTCGATATGCATGGCTACCGTATCTTGATCCCCCCGTCAATCTCGTCAACAGCGAAGGATTGCCTGCATCGCCATTCTCCACCCAGGACAATTGATCGGCGTCGTAGGGGCTCCCAAGCGGAATCGTTCGCTGGCGGTTTCCGCATGGATATTGCAAGAATCCATTCCAATGACGTGGCGTTGGTCAGCGATAGCGTTTCCAGCCAGAGATTTGCGACCCGACTATCGGAAGAGCCCACAGCACAACCGTCGTCGCTGAACTGCAGGAATACCGAACCAAATCCTGCACGCGGCTTGGCTTTTTAATTGCAGCACCTCGACATGTTCCAGAACGCAGGAATAGCACCTGCACCTCTCAGCAACGAGGGTCCCTGATCTCACCGACAAGCAAGACGCAGACTGTATATTGAGACGCGAGACCTTCCTGAAATTCGAGCGTCCCTTCGACATCCCCTTGGAGACCACAATGATCACCCAGAAAACTTTAGCCGTGTGCCTGGCACTTTGCTGTGGCATAGCATGCGGACAGGAGACGAGTGTACCGCTCGATCCTGTCACGGTTTTTCGTAGCGGTAGCGACGGGTATAAAGTATTCCGTATTCCGGCCATCGTTACCGCCGCTAATGGCGATCTGTTGGCATTCTGCGAAGCTCGGCAAGGAGGTGATGCAAGCGAGATTGATCTTGTACTGAAACGATCGAGTGATCAGGGCAAGACATGGGGCGGGATTGAAATAGTGCAGCCGAGCGATGCCTTTCGTAGCTTCTACAAGGATCCGTCACGCGAGATCAGTGTGGGCAATCCGACGCCCGTGGTTGACCATCTCGATCCTGAGCATGCGGGTCGTATCTGGCTGCCGTTCACAGTCGAGAACGATCGCGTGTTCGTAACCTACAGCGATGATCATGGCAATACTTGGGCGGAACGAGTTGAGGTGACCGACACTGTCAAAAAGCCGGAATGGGGATGGTACGCACCGGGGCCGGTTCACGCGATCCAATTGCAACGCGGGTTGAACAAAGGCCGTTTGGTCGTTCCCTGCGACCATCGCCTCGGTGACGATGGGGCGGACAAAGGTGCCAACGGTGCGCATGCGATTCTGAGCGACGACCACGGCAAGTCCTGGCGAATCGGAGCAGTTGATGACACCTACGAAGATGATCTGCATGCGAACGAGACGGCAGTTGTGGAACTGAACGACGGTCGACTGTACTTCAACACCCGAGACCAAAACGGAGCAGCTCGGGGCTCACGTGGCGAAGCGTTCAGCAGCGACGCAGGCGCGTCGTTCGACCCCTCGTCGGTCTCGGCGTACCAGTTTTTCCAGCCTTCACCGGAGATTCTCGATCCGCCTGTCGTCCAATGTTCATTGTTGCGCGCCGCGTCAACGCTCAACGGTGACGCACACGATTTAATTCTGTTCTCAGGTCCTGACGAGAACGGTCCCAGCGGTAAGGGACGGAGTGATTTACGGGTTCGATTCTCAACCGATGAGACCAGCACATGGCAGGATGGTCCGCTGATATATGCTGGGCCTGCCGCCTATAGCGACATGGTTCGACTCGATGCAATTCGATACGGGGTGCTGTTTGAAGCGGGACAACGCAGTCCGTACGAATCGATCGTCTTTGTGGTCGTGACACAGTCACAGCTGATGACAAACGAACGCGCTCACGACGCACAGCAGCCATGAAGCGGCACTCGCTCTTGATCGCCCCAATTTGCTTCCTCTTCGCGACGCTGGCGGGTGTGCAGACGCAGGGTGACGACCGGCCCGCAATCCTACTGATCGTCGCCCACCATCTCGGCTTTTCGGACCTCGGTTGCCTTGGAGGCGAAGCCCGCACTCCATCGCTGAATGCTCTGGCAGATCATGGCCTGAAATACTCGCAGTTCGACAACTTTTTTGGTACACGTTCGGGTCATGGTTCCAAGGCCGATCTTCATGAAGTGACCCGGCATAGGAAGCCGTTTTAAGTCGATGATGTTTCTTCCTACGCAAACGCTATCACGTACCACGCAGTATCCGTACCGCAAAATGGCAACCGGAAGTTTACGGCATGAACGCAATGCAGGCATGAAACTGAAATCACCAAGAGCAGGCTGCCAGCCTGCAACATTCATAAACCACAGGCTGGCAACCTGTATTACCAACGAATTGAGAATCCTATGAAGCTGAATGGTCTGATTGCGGCAACCTACACACCGCTGGATCCGCACGGAGACTTGAACCTCAGCGCGATCGGTCCGATGGTTGAAGACCTGTTGCGCAATGGCATCACCGGATTATACGTCTGCGGCAGCACTGGCGAGGGCATGTCATTGACGAGTGAGGAACGGCGGAAGGTTGCCGAAGCATACGTAGAGGCGACCGCCGGTCGAGTCCCCGTTATTGTGCAAGTTGGTCACAACAGTGTGCACGAAGCGCGGCAACTCGCCAGCCATGCACAGGCAGTCGGTGCAGACGTGATCTCGGCTACGTGCCCGTCCTACTTCAAAGTGTCCAGCGTGGCGGCATTGGTGGACTGCATGGCGGAGTTGGCCAGCGGCGCTCCCGACCTGCCATTCTATTACTACCACATTCCTGCATTGACCGGTTCGACGATTGAGATGGCCGATTTCTTGCAGAGAGGCGGTGACCAGATTCCCAACTTAGTCGGTCTGAAATACACCGACACCAAACTCTTCGAATTTCAGCATTGCATGGAATTGGAGGGAGGCCGCTTCGATGTCGTCTGGGGATGCGACGAAATGCTGTTGGGCGCATTGGCAACCGGTGCCCGTGCCGGTATCGGCAGCACCTACAACATCGCGGCTCCGTTGTATCTCCAAATCATGGCCGCGTTCGAAGCTGGGGATTTTGCCCAGGCTCGAAAAGGGCAGTCTCTTTCAATCGAGATGATTCGGACGATTGGGCGCTACCCGTTTCACCCCGCCATGAAAGCCATCCTTGAAATGCAGGGGTTCCATGTCGGTGGTTGTCGATTGCCGCAGGGCCGGCTTTCCCCATCCCAGTCCGACTCCCTGCGTTCTGAGTTGAGCGCCATTGGAATGGACTTCGGACACGCCGCCAGCCTGTCGCTGAACCCTTAATCGCAGCCGACGACGCACGGAAATGTGTGGCCCTCAAGACGATAGAGAATATGAAACGATTTCTACCGATCCTGCTCATCGTGGCAGCCTTCACGACATCCGCACTCGCAACGGCAGAGGACTTGTTGTCATGGAGTGAATTGCCCCCCATGCCCGACAAGCTGGGCTTGGCGGGGCCGTATGTAGGAATTCACAACGATACCATGATCGTCGCTGGAGGTGCGAACTTTCCCAAGCCTATCTGGGAGAGCGAAAAGGTCTGGCATGACCGCATTTACGTGATGACTAAAGACGGTGACGACTATGCCTGGAAAGACGGCGGAACTCTCCATCGTACAATCGCATATGGGGCGTCAGTCTCTACCAGCGAAGGCGTGGTATGCATCGGTGGAAACAATGCCGAAGAGACATTTGACGACGTGTTCTTGCTGAGCTGGGATCCGGCATCCGAACAGATCACGAGGAGAGAATATCCGTCGCTTCCCAAACCGTGCGCATTCACTGCCGCAACAATCATCGGCGAGGTAATCTATCTTGCTGGAGGGCAAAGTGGCCAGTCGCTAGACACCGCCATGACAAACTTCTGGTCGCTGGATCTGTCCGCGCAGACAGCGACTGAGGAATTCGTTTGGAAAGAGTTGCCAGCTTGGCCCGGACCTCCGCGAGCATTGAACCTGACCGTCAGTCAGCACAATGGATATGACGATTGCGTGTACGTCATCAGCGGGCGGCGACAGAATGGGCCAGCGGAAGATCAAACCAGCTTTGAATTTCTCCGCGATGTGTGGGAGTTCAATCCAAGCACCGGTGTGTGGCGGCAACGAAGCGACGCACCTCGATGTTGGATGGCCGGCACCAGCATCAAATACGGCCAGAGTCATGTGCTCGTGCTCGGCGGATCGACGGGGGATCTATTCTTCCAAAGCAACGAACTGCAGGATGACCATCCAGGCTTCGGCCATGATTCAGCAGCCTACCACACCATCACCGATACCTGGGTTTCCGCGGGAGTGAATCCCGTCACCCAGGTGACGACAACTGCGGTTCAATGGGGCCATGATATCATCGTGCCGACTGGCGAGATTCGCCCCCGAACGCGAACGCCGAACGTCTATCGCGTTGCCGTCAATCGCGCCAGCCACGACTTTGGCGTCGTCAATTACGTTGTCCTCTTCGTGTACCTAACGTCGATGGTTGGCGTCGGCGTATACTTTGCTAGAAAGAGCAAGAACACCGACGACTTTTTTCGCGGCGGTAGCAATATTCCATGGTGGGCTGCTGGTTGCAGCATCTTTGCCACGATGCTGAGCTCGCTAACCTTCACCGGTATTCCATCGAAGTCTTACGCGCAGGACTGGGTGTATTCGATTGGCAACTTCACGATTCCAGTAGTCGCCATTGTTGCGGTGTACGTCGCTATGCCGTTCTTCCGCCGGATCGATGCCACGAGTGCGTATGAATATCTGGAGAAGCGATTCAGTCGTCCAGTACGACTATTCGGAAGTGCCAGCTTCACGCTCTTTCACCTCTTTCGCATGGCGGTTGTCATGTCGCTGACTGGATTAGCGATGGCGGTCGCAACCCCCTTGAGTCCTGCGCAGTCCGTGTTGCTGATGGGCGTGCTCAGCATCCTTTACTGTACGATGGGTGGCGTCGAAGCAGTGATCTGGACGGATACCATCCAGACGGTCGTACTGTTCGGTGGGGCGATGCTGGCGATCTTTCTTTTGGTGACGGGAACAGAGGGTGGTGTAAGCGGTTTTCTGACTGCAGCAGAGGATGCCAATAAATTTCGAATCGCCAACTTGCACCTCAGCCCGACAAACGCCCAGATCGCACTGTGGGTGATTATTGTTGGAGCGATCGGACAGAACCTGTCTTCGTACACTGCCGACCAAGCTGTCGTGCAGCGTTACATGACAACCGCCGATCAGAATCTGGCAGCCCGCTCGATCTGGACGAATGCCGCGCTGACGATTCCGGCGACACTGCTGTTTTTCGGCATCGGCACGGCACTATTCGCGTACTATCAATCCAATCCCGGCCGGTTGGACCCGACGATTTCGACGGATCAAGTATTTCCCTATTTCATCGCTCGCGAAATGCCCATAGGTTTGGCCGGGCTGGTCGTCGCGGGTGTGTTTGCAGCAGCCCAGTCGACTGTTTCGACCAGCATGAACTCCACCGCGACGGCTTTGGTGACTGACTTCCTGCGACCATTCCATATTTGTAAGTCCAAGCATGGCTACCTCAATGCCGCTCGCGGACTGACCTTCGTGATGGGAGTGATTGGGACGCTACTGGGACTCGTGTTTGTCAACCCGGACATCAAATCGTTATTCGACACCTTTCTGGTCGTGATCGGCTTGTTCATGGGTGTGCTCGGTGGGCTGTTCGTGCTAGGTGGTACAACAATCCGAGCCAATTCCACCGGAGCAATGACGGGAGCGTTGGTCGGGGCCGCGGTGATGTTTAGCCTGTGGAAATTCACTGCAGTTAACGGCTACCTGTATACGACATGCGGAATCACAACATGCTTGGTCGTCGGTTACTTCACGAGTCTCATCTCACAGCAGCCCACTGGTGACCTCAGTGGGCTGACCATTCATACATTACCGAAAGCGTGACGCAGTCTGCCAGTTGGAAGACAAACATCTGCAGACCAGCAACGTGGACTACGACAAAACTTAGACTACAGCAGACCGAAATGGATGAAACTCGGCGGAATGAACTGCTTGCCACCTATCGCGATGGATTGCTGAACGACACTTTGCCGTTTTGGATCAATCACTGCGTCGATCGCGAGCACGGAGGTTTCATGATGTCGCTCGATCGCGACGGTGCCGTGATCGATACCGACAAGGGCGTCTGGCAGCAGGGCCGATTCACCTGGCTACTGGGTGAGCTATACAACAACGTCGAACCCCGTGAAGAATGGCTGGAACTGGCGAAGCACGGCGCTCGATTTCTCGACGATCATTGTTTCGATTCATCAGATGGTCGGATGTGGTTCCATGTAACCCGTGACGGAAAGCCAATCCGCAAACGCCGCTATGCATTCTCGGAGAGCTTTGCAGCGATTGCCTACGGTGAACTTTTCAAGGCGACCGGCGAGGACCAATACGCCGAAAAAGCGAGCCGCACATTTCAACGATTTATAAACCACAACCTGAATCCCCAGGGCGTCGAGCCAAAATTCACCTCGACGCGACCGACCCGGGGCATTGGATTTCCAATGATTGCCCTTGTGACCGCCCAGGAGCTCCGCGAGTCCATCGGGCTGCCCGATGCCGACGCGTGGATTAATCGAAGTATTGACGACATCAAGCACTATCATTTCAAGGAAGATATCCAATGCGTCATGGAGACGGTGAGCCCGACGGGTGATTTGGTCGACCATTTCGACGGACGGTTGCTCAATCCCGGTCATGCGATCGAGGGTGCTTGGTTCATCATGCAGGAAGGACAGCTTCGCGGGGATGCCTCACTCATTCGAACTGGCTGCCAGATGCTTGACTGGATGTGGCAACGGGGTTGGGACCAGGAGCATGGGGGAATCCTATACTTTGTCGACGTGAAGGGTCGGCCCATCCAGGAATACTGGCACGACATGAAATTCTGGTGGCCGCAGAATGAAACGATCATCGCCACATTGCTCGCCCATCAACTCACCGGTGAATCGAAATATGCCACCTGGCACCAAATGATCCACGACTGGGCGTATGACCATTTCCCTGATCCAGTGCACGGCGAGTGGTTCGGTTATCTGCACCGAGACGGCAGCATCAGCTCGATGCTCAAAGGCAACCTCTGGAAGGGCCCCTTCCACATGCCGCGCATGCAGCTGATGTGCTGGAAAATGCTCGCAGACTCGCCGAAACAAAGGGTAACGCACTAACTCGCCCCCGATTATGTCGCGTCGGTTCGCTAGGAGTGAACTAGTCCCAAACTCGGGCGATGCAACTGTCCGCCGACTTGATTGTTCGTTTAACGAGGTTGAAACCACACGCCGGCCGAGTCGAACATCAGCCATCTTTGCTGCCACGTATGGCAGGCGGGCTTGCCGTGGGCGATGGCCTGGTTACGGGGCGGTATTTCTCCCACGGATCCGCACTGTTGGTTACACGACCACCCCGTGAACCATTTGAGGTTCTCGATGCTCTTGGACTTCGACACAATGTCATGTCTTTCGCAGAGCAGTTACGTCTAACCCCTCGCCGGATTGATCTACCGCTCGCCTGTTATCACATGTCGCCTGCTGGAGCCCTCTGTGGAGCCGAAATCGAAGCCCAGTCCTCTGACCTCTGCGGAGTGGAAGCTCGTGCTGTTGCTTGCTGCAATTAACTTCACGCACATCTTGGATTTCGTGATTGTGATGCCGCTGGGGGACCAGTTGCGTCACGAACTCTCCATCACGCCTCGGCAGTTCGGTTATATCGTCTCGGCGTACGGCATCTGTGCGACGATCACAGGGATCATCGCGTCGACCGTGATTGACCGATTTGATCGAAGAAAAACGATGCTGTGGTCGTTCGTCGGTTTTCTAGCAGCGACCTGGTACTGCGGTCTCGCGCCAAGTTACACACATTTGCTGATCGCTCGGGGCTTGTCGGGATTATGCGGTGGCATCGTGGCTTCGACGGTAATGGCATTTATCGTCGAATTGATTCCAGAGCAACGTCGCGGCCGTGCGATCGGCGCCGTGACTTCATCATTCGCGTTTGCGTCCACCATCGGGCTTCCGATCGGTTTAGCGCTCGCCAATGCCTCGCATCACTTCGGCACTCCCTTCATTGCGATCGCAATATTCGGGACGTTGGTACTCGCCGCAACGATGCTGCTGCTACCGTCGCTCCCCGGGACCCATCGCGATTTACATGTCCATCCCATGAAGACGTTGGTACATGTCGCTCGCCAAGCGAACCACCTTTGGTCATTCGCCTTCATGATCACGATGATATTCGGAACCTTCATGATCGTTCCCTACATTGCGCCGTACCTGCAGGCGAACTGCGGATTATCTCGAGGTAATCTGCCACTTGTCTACGCCGTCGCCGGAATCTTTTCACTCTTTGTGATGAACTTCAGTGGCTGGTTGACTGATCATTTCGGGCCCCGCCGAGTCTTTGCTGGTGCGGCAGGCGCGGCGATCGTGATGACCTTAGTGATCACCAACCTACCACCGGTTAGCTTAGTCATTGCGGTCCTCGTCACGACACTCTTCATGTGCGTTGCATCGAGCAGGATGGTGCCGGCACAAGCGATGATGCTGCGTTCAGCCGACCCAAAGTCTCGGGGAGCGTTCACGAGTCTCAATACGGCAATGTCACATTTCGCAACCGGTATCGGTCCACTCATCTCCGGTTCGATCATCGGCGAGGTATATCCGGGAGGACCATTGACGCAGTATTGGCTGGTAGGAGTTGTCGCCGTTTGTTTTGGGTTGCTCGCGATCGGGCTATCGTTCATGTTGCGTCCCCCGTCTGAAGCCGCTGCATTGACAGCGTGATTCGAATCAGCTGATGGGTTCCGGAGCCAATGTGAAAATGGAGTCGCAGGCGATACGCACATGCATCTTCTGACTACACGGTAATGCTCGAGGGTTGTCGTAGATCTTCGTGGATGCTTGGGAACTCAGAACACAGCGAGTGCCCGCATCCAAGTCGACCAGCAGATCGGTTGGGTCGCCAGCCAACAGTCCACCGCCTCAAGAACTGGACAAGCTGAACGGCAGCCTACACGCAGGCGTCGTGCTCGAACACGCTCTGGTAGGCATTATTTTCTTCAAAGTACTTCAGCACATCTGCGTAGAAATCGTGGATGCACAATGTCGCGCTATCGCCGACCATCACGAGTTTGCGTTTCGCCCGCGTCATCGCGACGTTGCTACGCCGTCGATCAGCGAGGAATCCAATGATGCCCTCGGGATTACTTCGCACCATCGTCAGCAGCACCACTTCTTTCTCACGTCCCTGAAAACCGTCGACGGTGTCAATCTGCAGTCCGTCGAGATCAAGGCGTGAACGAAGCAGCCGCACCTGCGCGGCGTAGGGAGCGATGATCGCAATCTCGTCGCCCTCGATCCCAGCATCCACCAGCTGGCGGACGAGGTCTACGATCACGTTTGCCTCGCCCAGATTCATCTTGCTCTGCCCATCCGGCTCCAGCTGCTCTTCGTGGCCAGCTCCGGCGGTGTCAATGAACAGCAGCGGTGTATCGGTCAGGGGTGTCCTGTCCACATCGGGGATATCAGACAATAGATGCCCCCGGACCGATGCGTCGGCAACCAATGACCCCTCGTAGAAATGATCGCTGCTGAATCTCATGATTGATTCATGCATGCGGTATTGCACCGTCAGACGCCTGTACACTGGCTCGCCAAAGCGTTGTACAAGACGCTGCATCAACGAATCACGCATGCCGATTTTGGCGGCCTCATCGCTGAGTACGGTAGGTGGCAGTTGGCAATGGTCCCCCGCGATAATCAACCGATCGGCGCGAAGAATCGCTTGCCACATGCCGCCCTCGGTGCTCTGGCAAGCCTCGTCAATGACAATGAGATCAAAACGTTCATCCCCCAGTAACTCTTCGTCAATGGTGGTGGTCGTACAGATCACGTCAGCACGATCGAGAACACCCCGCACGATCGATTTCTCCAACGAACGAATCTGGCCACGCAACCGTCCCGCCTGGGCGAACCACTCGCCACGCTCCCGACGTCCGCCATTGGAGCGCTGTGCCATCCGCAAGCATTGCTCGAGTTCCTGACGCAGATCTTTGATCACCTGGCTCGAGGGATCCTTTTCGACTTGGCCGTCGAGTGTGTAATCGCGGAGATGTTCGAACACGCGCGCGGGGTGGCCGACACGGACCACGTAGGGAACGAGTCGCTGTAACCGCTCGAGAAGATTGTCAACCGCTGTGTTGCTAGCTGCGCACGCGAGAACACGTTCGCCTCGCTCGACGGCTTGCGCGATCACTTCGGCGAGCGTGGTGGTTTTGCCAGTTCCGGGTGGGCCGTGGATGATGGCCACGTCATCAGCCAGCAACGCAAATGCGACCGCATCCTGTTGCGGACCATTGAGCTCCGTTCGAAACCGAATTTCGGCTCGCTCTTCAGCGATCGCGTCTTCGCTGACCGGTCCGACACTGAGTTTTCGACCATCGAACCGTGGCGAATCGATTCCCAATAGCACATCACGAAGTCGACCTCCACGACCGCGTTCGGTCCGGGCCTTGGCCATCGCCACGAGCTGACGTTTGCGAGTCGTTTCATCGGGGGACAGATCCAATCGATAACGAATGTCGCCGATCGACGAATTTCGGTGCTTACTAGCTTTGCCGGTCTTGACGTGGTGGGCATCTGGATCTGGGAACACCTCCGTCGCAATTTGAATTTGATCGTTTTTGCGGAGGCTGACGACTCCAGCAATGCCCTCGTCCGACGGATCGGCATCGTTGGAAAGAACGACGGGCGAGCCAACTTTGAGCCGGTTCATCGGCAGTTGCTGGCCCGCAGGCTTGGCCAAGTCCAACAGATACCGCCCGGCTAGGCCCGTGTGATAGTCGATCAGGTCGAGCCCCACGATCGCTTGACCCGTACTCTCGACGTCGCGTTCGCTACGAATTTGCCGCAGCCGAGCAAGCCGTGCCCGCTCAGCGTCCGCTTCGAGATCCAACCACAACGCAAGCTGATCAAAATAATCATTGACGTCGAGCGGGCGGTCGGTGGGCAAACCGTGGGGATAGGGCACAACCCGCGGCGGTGAATCAGACGCGTCGGCGAGTTTGGCGTGTTTTGAAGCCTTTTTTCTTTTCGCCGATTTTCCACTGCCAGCGGTGATACCGTCGCCAAACGAGTCAGCAGCTTGCCCTAGCCGTACCTCATGTCCGCTGGAGGTGCGATCCTGAGTACGTTTTTTCGGTTGGGAGGTGTCCGCTGTAGCGGATCGACCTTTACGAGTACGTGCCGACATGCGATGAGTCCGGGCGGAAAACTGAAACTATTAATGGACTCGGTGCCCATGCGCTATCTCCCTATCATCGCCATTGAAATGATTCTCGCCAGTGCTCTAGCCATTGTTTTGTACTGGTGGGACAAGCGGCTGGCACGAAAAAATGCAGGCCCGAGCTCCGACCGCTACCAACGCATCCCTGAACGAACCCTGCTCGTCGTCTCCTTGATCGGGGGCTGGCCGGGGGCATGGTGGGCGTCGCAAAAATTCCGGCACAAAACGCAAAAGCGTTCATTCCGAGTGCGGTTCTGGATCGCAGTACTGATCAACGTCGCGGTGATCATGGCGGTGCTGTCGATTTTTTGACGCCAATTCGATCGGTAAGGCCCAATATCTATGGCCCGAAGTAACGACGGCCGATTGCGATCAGCCTATCAACGACAGCGAACCGGCGTTCGGACGGGCTGCGGTCCCGCGCTATGACTTGCGGAGTTCGGTCGCTTCGGCTTCGAGTTTGGCGATCTCGTTTTCCAGCTCCGCCAACTCGCTGGGATCGTCAGCCTGTTCTTTCGAGCCGGCTAAGCGGGGCCGGAGCGTTTGCAGCTTCTTATTGATGATATCGAGTCGCTTCTTGGCTTTTTTGTCCATACCAGCTGTGGTGAAGGAAGGGGGGGTGTTCAAAACTCTAGCAAAGCTACCACAAAATGGATCACCAAGACATACAGTGTTGCCCATAACACGGTCGATGTGATGCTATGGCTGACATCACTTGCCGACTGTTTGGCCGTGATTCCACAGTGATAAGCAATGGCGGCGGTGCCAAATCCACAGAGCAGATTTTTCAACAGCACCCATCCCCACCCCTTGCCCAACAAAAACAGGCCGAGCACCGGTAGCTGGGAACCCCACGGTGTCTGCCCCAACGTGTCCGCCGGTAGCACGACTGCCCGAAAGAAGTGCTGGTACCAAAAATGAATCCCAATTTCTGGGTACGACAGCACAAAGGTCAGTCGGCTAATCCAATGCGAGGCGGTGAACGCGAGCCACTCGAGGATCGGGGTCGCGATTAAAAACGCCCCTAAAATCGGCACGAGCAGGTAGGCTGGAGTGCGAATACCGAACGTCTTCAACGCGTCGATCTGCCCGCCGTACTGCTTGACCCCCACATCAGCAGCGACTGCAGCTCCACAGCGAGCGGCGATCAACACCGTAGCTAAGATCGGCACCAATATTCGATAGAGGGCGAATCCGATCGCCGCCAACAACTCATCAATCAGCAAGGGCTGGGTATATAATCGAAAGGGCAAAAACCGCAGTGTAAAATATGTCGTTGTGAACCCCGCAATCACGCCCGCGACAACGAGATAGATGCATGCTGTCGGACCGCCGATCAATCCCAAGAAATGCCATAGAAACCGACCCGCCCAGCGCAGACGCGGGACGGTGGGAAACGCGTCAATCGGCAGCCTCGCGATCGCCTGTAGGGCAGCTCCGGTCGCGCCCAGAAAATTTCCAAAGGCGTTGGCGGTTGCATCTCCAGTGACACCCCACCACGACCGAGTCGAAGCGGTTGTCCGGTCAGAGGCTGGTGAGGCTGAATGCATCGCCGCAGCTTTCAATCTCTCCGGGATCTCACTCCATTGGTCGCGTGGCACCGAAACAATGGTCGTATTGTGTGAATCGAGCAACAGGACCTCGTCGGCGATCGGTAACAATGTTGCGTAATCGTGGGTGACCACCAGGCTCGTCCGTTCAAAACGCCGCTGCGTTTCCTGGATTAATTCTGCCACACGATGTCCCGTCGCCGCGTCCAATCCCGAGGTCGGCTCGTCGTAGAGAATAATGTCCGGATCGGCAGCAAGCGTGCGTGCAATCGCCAGACGCTGTTTTTGGCCACCGCTCAGTGCTGCGACCGGCGGAGCGGACGGCACGCCGAGCAATTCCAACCACTCAGAGGAGGAGTACCGTGGCGGCTGCGAACGGTCGGCGCGATGATCGATCGCAAACTGCACGTTCGCAGTCGGTGTGAGCTCATCGAACAAGGCAAACTGCTGAAAGACGATCCCCGTCCGTCCGTGCGAGCCCGACTCGAGCGCGGCGCCACCGAAACGCAGATCGCCCTCCCAATACACCGGTGATTGTCCACGCGGCAAAATGCCAGCGAGCAGCCGCAGCAGTACTGATTTCCCCGCACCACTGCCGCCGACCAACACGGTGATCTTGCCGCCAGGCACGTGGAGCGAAACATCGCGTAACAGCTCAGTGCCCGCCGCGCGAACATTCAGGTGCGCGATGGTGAGAGCAGTGGACACGGCTTCACTCATGACTGTTCGTCACGGTTGACATAGCGACCGAAATGACGCCAGTACCCACTATGATGGGCAACGGCGTTGAGCGGATGAGGTAGCAGGCCGCTGATATTGTGGTTGATTACACGATCACCGGTTAGTAGCTTCTCGCACGCCCGATGAACCTCGCCCGTGCCCACGACCCGATCCCATACTGGCGCGATCGACAAAATGCTATCGCGAGGTGAATACAGATTGATCAAGCGTCCAGCAAAGCGTTCCGCTAGCGGTTCCCAACCACGTCGCGAGGCCATCCCGCCCATCAGCACCACGTCCTCGATCCGGTAATGGTGCTCGTCCAGCGATTCCAATGCAGAGCGGATCACGACGGTGCCCAGGGAGTGGCCGTACAGAATCAATGGCCGCTTCGTGATTCCTGGAATTTCACGCAGCATCGCCGGTAGCAAGCCGCCGTCGCGGCGAGCGCAAAAGTGACGGTGGCGAAACTGTCCAGCACCCATCACGAGCGCGCCGCCTGCTCCGCCAGCGAGAGAACCGATCCCCAGCAAAGTACGTCCGGCTTTCAATGCCGGGATCCCGAATCGAATTCCTCGCGCAGCGACACCGACTGATGCTCCCGCCTCGCTCCACCGCCCCGAAGCCCAGTGCACAGCATAGGTGGAGCCGGCAAGGCCGGCGGAGCGAAGCAAGTTGGCGGTCGGACGGGAACGGTAGCCGCCGATAACCAGATGGATTGGCCCGCTATTGGATTCAGCAATGGTGTGCAGAGTGATGGGCAAGTCGGCGGCTCGAAAGCAGGTGAAGTGGGGGTGCGATTGTTGGGAGCAAAGTCGCCATTCCGCACCGAACTCATTCTACGTTACACTGCCGTGTGTGTCATCATTGTCCTTCGTGGCTTGTACGCCGCTGTCACCGTCCTGTTTACGCGAGGTGACGACTGACACGTTGTGCTCACGCGTTGAATGTCGCTCAGCTCAGCAAACTGTACGATATTGCGGCGACAGCCGTTTTTAATCAGTCCCTGTCTCCTTGTATCGCGTCGATGCCGGACCTCCGCTTCTCAAAGTCACACCGTGTCGTCAAAGGCGACCACTTCACGCAAGCCATGCGACGTGGGGGATGCGCCGCCGATGGTACGCTCGTGGTGTTTGCATTGGCACGATCCCAGGGCGATGAGCCGACGACTCGACTCGGAGTCACGATCCCCAAAAAAACGGGGAACGCTGTTGTACGGAACAAGTGGAAGCGACTGATTCGCGAATCCTTCCGCACGCAGCAAATCCGTATCCCAGCAGGATACGACATCATCGTCCGCCCCAAGAAAGATGCTGTGCTCCAGTGGAAAGAGATCCAACGTGGCTTGCCACGTTTGGTGGTTAAGGCGATTAAGCGGATCAAGTCGCCTTGATCTGGTACACCCGCGTTGGCTGAGTCTGGTCGTACGTGCGGCAATCCCGGCAGCATATGGCGCCGCTCATTAGCCCACCGCCTCTCTGCAACGCGAAACGCTCGCCCCGGCCCATAACGGGAGAACCGGCCCAGAACGGGAGAACCGGCCCCGAGCGGGAGGCCTGCCAGCGACCTAGCGATCCCTCGATCGATACCTCCGGCATGGTCAGCATCCGACCGCAGGTCTCGTCTTTGCGTGGATCGATCAGACCTTAGCAATCATTTTGTTTACCATCCTGTCGTGGGGGCAGCTTTGATGTACACTTACACTCCTTCAAATACCGAAAACTTCCACGTTATCAGAGGCGGCTGATCGACGCGAGAGATGGATCGATCTATGCAATCGCAGTCACAGTTCCCCGGCGGCCAGTCTCAATCTCAAGGTGGTGATTTACCAAGCTTGAGTGGTTATCAGAGCGATGGATTCTATGACGAAGTGGTCATGGACGATGGTGTCGCCCGTCCCGATTCGGTCGCGTTGGTCGATCTGATCAACCGACTTCCGGTAGGCGAACTGCAGCGTCGGCAACGAGCGATCGAGCGATCTCTCTACCAGATGGGCATCACGTTCACTGTGTATAGCGACAATGAGGGCACCGAGAAAATCATGCCCTTTGATATTGTGCCGCGAATTCTTTCCGCCGCCGTGTGGGCTGAAATCGAGGCGGGTTTGAAACAGCGAATTCGAGCCCTAAACCAATTTCTCGCAGATGTGTACAGCGAACGACGGATCATCAACGAAGGATTGATTCCGGCGCGGATTGTTGACTCTTGCCCACATTATCTCCCGCAGTGCATGGGTCTGAAACCGCCGGCGGGTGTTTGGTGTCACATCACCGGCACAGATCTGGTGCGAGATAACGAGGGCGCAGTGTTCGTGCTCGAGGACAACTTGCGATGCCCTTCGGGCGTCTCGTATGTACTGCAAAATCGCGCAATGATGAAGAAGAACTTCCCCCGCGCGTTCGCGGACTCGGGTGTCCGCCCAGTCAACGATTATCCATCGAGGCTGTATCACACACTGCGACAAATCGGCCCCGGTGGGATGCTCAATCCCAAGGTGGTGGTGCTCACGCCGGGTGTTTACAACAGCGCTTACTACGAACACTCTTTCTTAGCCCATCAGATGGGCGTCGAACTTGTCGAAGGTCGCGACCTCTTGGTTGAGAACGATCGCGTTTACATGCGGACGACCGATGGACTTCAGGCTGTCGATGTTATTTACCGCCGGGTTGACGATACGTTCTTAGATCCCGAGGTGTTTAACAAGGACTCAGTCCTGGGCGTTCCCGGATTGATGCGAGCCTATCGCGCCGGCAACCTCGCCCTCGCGAATGCACCGGGCACCGGCGTTGCCGATGACAAAGTTGTCTACGCATTTGTACCGGAGATGATTCGGTTTTATCTCAACGAAGAACCCATTCTTAACAACGTTCCCACCTACTTGTGCGAGCGCACAGAGGACCGCGAGTATGTGCTCGCTCACCTCGATGAGTTGGTCGTGAAAGCTGCCGGTGAGTCGGGCGGCTATGGAATTCTGATCGGACCGCATGCGAAACCCGAGGAACGTGCAGAGTTCGCGGAGAAAATTCGCGAGAACCCGCGTAATTACGTCGCCCAGCCGACACTGCAGTTGTCGCGTGTGCCCACGATGGTGAGCGATACTCTCGAGGGCCGCCATGTCGACCTGCGTCCGTACATCCTCTGCCGTAGCCCTGAAGACGTGTGGGTTTTGCCGGGCGGTTTGACGCGGGTGGCTTTGAAGAAAGGGTCACTCGTCGTTAATTCCTCCCAGGGCGGTGGTAGCAAGGACACTTGGGTCGTCGCCAGTCCCGGGCAGACTGTCGCTCAACCGTAGCAGGGCTTGAAGTGAATTTTGTTGAAGTCCTCACGTCGAGAGCTTTCAGCTGAAGTCACGGCAAAGCCACTGAGTCGCCCCTCCGCTTCACTACTAATTACCAACCTACCGTCATGCTTTCCCGCGTTGCCGAATCGGTTTATTGGATGAGTCGCCAAATCGAGCGTGCCGAGAATATCGCTCGGTTTCTCGAAGTCACCTTGCACTTGATCCTGGACCAACCTGAAAACCTCGTCGATCCTTGGGATCCATTAGTCCGCGTGACCGGGGACGAACAGTGGTTCAAAGAAAAATACGGTGCGCCCAATCAAGAGAACGTGGTTCACTTCCTCGCCTTTGACGACGAGTACCCACACTCAATGCTGACTTGCCTGCGCGCTGCACGTGAAAACGCTCGCGGTGTTCGCGAGAAGCTATCGTCTGAAGCGTTCGAGCAAATTAATGAGTTTTATCATTTCGTTCGCGACGCCTCCCGAAACGAATCGCTCGATCGCAACAGCAAGTTCTTTGATGACATTCGCCAGCATGCGCTACTTTGGAGCGGTGTTTTGGGGAGTACGATGGCCCAAGACACGACATGGCACTTTGCCAACGTTGGCCGGATGCTGGAACGATCCGACAAGACATCGCGGATACTCGACGTCAAGTACTTCAACCTGCTGTTAAGTGTCGATCACGTCGGAACGGCGATCGATGAGTTGCAGTGGTCTGCACTGCTACTAGCGATTAGTGGATTCGAAGCCTATCGACGCGACCACCACGATATTGACGTCGAGAACGTTGTCGATTTCTTTCTGTTCAATCGCACCTTCCCGCGTAGTGTTCATCACTGCATTGCCTCGGCGGGATGGTCCCTCAGCGAGATTGACCAGTGCTCACGAACACGCCAAGCCAGCCCCGCGAGTGAGAAAATGGACGCACTCCAACATCGCCTCGCCACTGCGAAAGTCGACGATGTACTCGCCAGCGGGATGCATGAATTTGTGGACGATCTGCAACGGGAACTCAACGACATCGGCAATTCACTTGCCGAAGACTATTTCCAATCGTCACATAAGTAGTCCGACCACGCGAACCGCGTCCATCTTCCTCTAGTCTTTTTGGTTTTCTCATGACGATTCGCGTTGCGCTGCATCACAAGACATCTTATCACTACGACCGACAGATCATGCTGGGCCCGCAATTGGTGCGACTGCGTCCGGCATACCATGGCCGGACGCCGATTCCAGCATATAGCTTGACAGTCTCGCCGGATCAGCATTTTGTCAACTGGCAGCAGGATCCGTTCGCCAATCCGGTCGCCAGACTGATCTTCGAGAAACCCACCGATCACTTTTGCGTGACAGTTGACTTGATCGCTGACATGACCGTGATCAATCCGTTCAACTTCTTTGTGGATGATGCCGCTGGAGAATTTCCGTTTGAATATGACGCGGAAACTCGTCAGCAGTTGGCGAGCTATTTAGAACCAGGCGAGTTGACACCCGCGCTGAAAAAGTGGATTGAGTCTTTACCGCAGTCCAACGAACGGACGATCGACTTCATTGTTGATATCAATCGCGCGGCCCAGGAAAAGATTGATTACAAAATCCGCCTCGAACCCGGGATGCAGACACCCGAGCAGACATTGACGCTCTGCAGCGGGTCGTGCCGCGATTCGGCATGGATGTTGGTCGAAACCTTCCGTCAGATGGGATTGGCGGCTCGCTTCGTATCGGGGTATTTGATTCAACTTGCCACCGATCAGGAATCGCTCGACGGCCCCTCAGGTCCCACCGAAGATTTTTGTGACTTGCACGCTTGGACCGAAGTGTTCCTGCCTGGTGCAGGCTGGGTCGGGCTTGACCCAACGAGCGGTCTGCTCGCTGGCGAGGGGCATATTCCGCTGGCATGCACGCCGACGTACTCAGGGGCCGCTCCTATTGCGGGTGGGCACGAGCCGTGCGAGGTCTCCTTTGAGCACGAGATGACGGTCACTCGGGTTCACGAAGACCCGCGGGTAACCAAGCCGTACACCGATACAACTTGGAGTGAGATCCTCGCCGCTGGCGACAAGATCGACGAGCAACTCGAGGCGGGCGATGTACGGCTGACCATGGGCGGTGAGCCCACGTTTGTTTCGATCGATGACATGGATCATCCGCAGTGGAACACCGACGCGGTGGGTGAAGACAAGCGGGTGCTGAGCAACGTTCTCCTAAAACGATTTCGCGATAAGCTCGCCTCCTCGGATCAGATTGGCGGAGGCAGTCTTCTGCACTACGGTCAAGGCAAGTGGTACCCCGGCGAGCAGTTGCCGCGGTGGGCCCTGACCTGTGTGTGGAGGCGCGACGGACAACCGATTTGGCACGACGAGAAATGGCTCGCCGATGAAGGTCGCGATTATAAGCACACTCATGAGGAGGCCCAGCGTTTCATCCGCATCCTGTCTCGTGAGCTCGGCATCAGCGCCAAGATGACCTTCCCCGTCCACGAAGACATCTTCCACTATTTGTGGAAAGAGGACCGGCTGCCGGTCGATATCGACCCCGCCGATCCGCGGTTGAAGGATCCCAATGAGCGGGCGATGTTAATGAGGACCTTCGGCAATGGTCTCGGCACGCCCGTTGGCTACGTGCTGCCATTGCGTCGAGCTTGGTGGCAAGCCCAGCCAGGTTGGATGGGTGGTAAGTGGCCGATTCGCAGTGGAAAGATTTATCTCATTCCTGGAGAGTCGCCGATTGGCCTGCGATTACCTTTAGATAAGCTACCGACCGATTCATACAGCGATGCGCCGTTCTACTCGACGCCCTTTGATCCGACGATGCAGCATGGACCGCTGCCGACATCTGCTCGCACGATTGGTGACGACGCGCGCAGTATCCGCGGAATGGATAGTTACGTCGCCGCTCGGCAGGGCGGCACCGGCGGAGCTAGCAGCCGAGATGACGTAGCCTCCGCAACGGTCAACGAACAGACGATTGATGACGTCGACGAAGATGACTTGCCGACCCATGATGATGTCGTCCATACAGCACTCTGTGTGGAAGCTCGGTTCGGTCGACTACACGTATTCATGCCGCCAGCTCAGCGTCTGGAGGACTACCTCGATTTGATCTCCGCGATCGAGCAGACCTGCGCGATGACAGAACTGCCCGTTGTGGTCGAGGGCTACCTGCCCCCAGCAGATGATCGCATCGATTATTTCAAAATCACTCCTGACCCTGGCGTGATTGAAGTCAACACACAACCATCACCGACCTGGCGATCGCTTGTGAATTTGACTCAGACGCTCTACGAGGAGGCAAGATTATCGCGGCTCGGGACTGAAAAGTTCGACCTCGATGGTCACCATACGGGCACGGGGGGTGGCAATCATATTGTCATGGGCGGTGCCAAGCCGGCCGACAGCCCGTTTCTTCGTCGCCCCGATCTGCTGGGCAGTCTGATCCGATGTTGGCACAACCACCCCTCGCTGTCGTACATGTTCAGCGGGAAATTCATCGGGCCGACCAGCCAAGCACCGCGGATGGACGAGGCCCGTAGCGATTCTGTCTACGAGATGGAGATCGCACTCGCTCAGTTACCTCCTGTGGGGACGGCTGTACCGCCGTGGCTGGTCGATCGCTTGTTCCGCGACCTTCTCGTTGATACGACCGGGAACACTCACCGAGCTGAAATCTGTATCGACAAGATGTATTCCCCTGACAGCTCCACTGGGCGACTGGGCTTGGTGGAACTTCGCGGCTTCGAGATGCCCCCCCATGCCCAGATGAGCTTGGCCCAGCAGCTTTTGATTCGTGGGATCGTCGCTGCGTATTGGGAATCCCCTTACACCGATCCCTTGGTGCACTGGGGCCCGATGTTGTACGACAGGTATCTACTGCCCTACTTCGTTTGGCAGGACCTGCAGAAGTTGACCAATGAACTGCAGCGGGCCGGTTCGCCGGTGCGAGGCGATTGGTTTGCCCCCCACCATGAATTCCGATTCCCGGTGATGGGCGAGCTGGTTGTTGACGGCGTACGGATGGAAGTTCGCAGTGCTATCGAGCCCTGGTACGTGATGGGCGAAGAGGCGGGGTCGGCCGGTACCGCTCGCTTTGTCGATTCGTCTCTCGAGCGTCTGCAAATTCTCGTGGAAGGCATGGACCCGCAGCGTTATGCGGTGACCTGTGCGGGACGCCGCGTGCCCCTGCATCAAACCGGAGTGACTGGGCAAGCGGTAGCCGGTATCAAGTATCGTGCTTGGCAGCCGCCGAGATGCTTGCATCCCACCATCGGAATTCAGACGCCGCTCAGATTCGATTTGATCGACTTGAAGGCTCGCCGGAGCGTTGGGGGTTGTACCTACCACGCCGTCCATCCTGGTGGTATTTGCAGCGACAATTTCCCCATCAATGCAAAGGAAGCCGAATCTCGACGCACCGCGAGATTTGATGCCTTCACGATGACGGGTGGCGAAATGCAAGTGCCGCAGCTGCCGACCTTCCACGGTTCTGAGCCTTACCCGCTTACAATGGATTTGCGGCGGCCTTAGAATGTCTGATCACCTATCGACATTCATTCCCCAGGCCAGAAAACTTTGTCGACTTCGATGACAACGCCCTTTTCGCTGGCTAGTTATGACAAGCTGATCGGCCGATTTGATGAATGCCGTGGAGAGGAAGGACACATCCGCCCCCAATGGGCGGCGATTGAGCATCTGTTTAATCAGATCGGCGCCAGCGGTCTGAGTGATCGATCGGTCCAGATTGAGCAGCTCGTTCGCGAGCATGGCCTCACATTTCAATTTGATAACGATAAGAAACCGTGGCAACTCGGGACCGTTCCCGTAGCGTTGGAAGATCATGACTGGAGAGCGCTTTCGAGCGGTCTAGCACAACGCGTCCGCGTACTCGAAGCCGTACTCGACGATCTGCTTGGTTCCCAAATTCTGGTGCGTGATCGAGTCGTACCGCGAGAGATCGTGTGGGGCAACCCACACTTTTACCGTGCCTACCATCGGCTCGAACAGACGGGTGGAATTCCCACTCCGAACGGGGCCCCCGCGGCGGCCAGAGCGAAGCGACTGCACGTCACCGCATTCGATATCGTACGCGGCGACAACGGACGATGGTGGGTGACAGGGGATCGCACGCGTGCCCCCAGTGGACTGGGGCATTTATTGGAGAATCGAATTGTGCTCAGCCGAGCACTTCCTCACCTTCACCGCCGCGCCAACGTTCTCCGTTTGGCCCCCTTCTTCGAGTCTCTGCGATCACATCTTCGCGCCCTCTCACCGCATGCTGCCGAGAACCCTCGCGTGGCGCTGCTGGCGCCGGGTTCAGGTAGCTATCGAGAATTTGAAGATGCGTATTTGGCGCGTTATCTTGGTTACACGCTAGTTCAAGGTCGTGATCTTGCTGTCCGTGGCGAGCGACTCAATTTGAAGACGCTTGGTGGCTTGCTGCCGATCGATGTACTGTGGCGCCATGTCTCCGATCAAAATTGCGATCCGCTTGAACTGGATCCTAACGCGTTAGAAGGTTGCACGGGCTTGCTGCAGACGATTCGCGATGGCAATGTGGCAGTCGTCAATTCGATCGGCGCGACGATTGCAGAGATGCCAGCGCTGCTGCCTTTTTTGGGTGCCGCTGCGCGGAAGCTACTCGGCGAAGAGTTGACGCTTCCCAGCGTGGCGACCTATTGGTGCGGTGACGAAGGACCATGCCGATACGTATTAAACAATCTTGATAAGCTTATCGTGCGTGGCGCCTACGCGGTGAAGGAATTTGAGCCCCTGATTCCCGAACAGATGACGGCCGAGCAGAAAGGCGAGCTGGTGCGGAGCATCAAAGCACAACCGCATCGATACGTTGGTCAAGAGCGGCTATCACACAGCCTCACACCTGTATGGAGCGACGGCAAGCTTCGTCCTTGGCATTTGACGTTGAGGTCGTTTCAGCTGCAAACCGCCGACGGCATCGAAGTGCTGCCGGGCGGACTGGCTCGCGTGAGCCCACGTCCGGAGCTGCTCGGGGGCTCGGCGGTGAGCGGCCAGATGACGCAAGACTGCTGGATTGTCACCGACGATCCAGTCGATCATGAGGCGACGCTTCTCCCCCTGGAGTCGGAACCTATCCGTTTGCGCCGCAGCGGTGCAGAACTACCTAGTCGGGTCGGCGAACATTTGTTCTGGTTGGGCCGCTATACCGAGCGTTGCGAGTCGATCGCACGACTTTTAAGGACGACGTTAACTCGACTCGCGGGCGAAGACGAGCTCGACGAACTCTCAGAGATGCCGCGTCTGACCGCCGCCCTGGCGGCGATGGGTCAGTTGGAACCCGACTACGCCATCGAAGGTCTCAATGGAGCGATGCCACGACTCGACGTGATGTTGCCAGATAGCGTATTCGATTGCAGCACATCGCGTGGATTGCAGTCCGCCGCCGTGGGAGCCCTTCGCAACGCATCGGCAGTGAGAGATCGTATTTCGCTCGATGCCTATCGCATCCTCCGAGCCCTGCACAACCAAGTCGTTGTGCAAAGTCGTCCACGAGGGGGGAATGTGATCGCGGCAATTGAAAGACTCAATCACTGCATCACCTTACTTCTCGCCTTTAGCGGTTTGGCCGCGGAGAGCCTTACGCGGACACATGGTTGGCGATTCGTCCTGCTGGGTAGGCGAATTGAGCGGGCCCATCAGACCGCCGAACTCCTGCTGGCGACGATGACCGAACCGATGGGAAGTGAAAGCAACTTGTGTGAGGCGATCTTGGATGCCACGGACAGTTTGATGACCTATCGCTCACGTTATCTTTCTCTCATGCAGCCCGCGCCTACAATCGATCTGCTGGTGACCGATGAATCAAACCCGCGTTCGTTGCGATTTCAAATGCAAGACATCGAACAGGTGCTTCTCGAACTTCCCACTTCAGCAGCTCATGTGGGGCTCGGAGAAGACGAGCGGATTGCTGCAGACTTGATGCGGCGGCTCCTCGTCGCTAACGTTACCGACCTCTCTCATTGTGGACCGGAGATGAAACGCGACGCACTCGCTGACCTACTGGATAAAATTTGTACCGCGATGCCGACACTCGCTAATGCCATCGAGGCACGCTACCTTATCCACACTTCCGTTTCACAGTCACTCACCGGTGAGCCGGCTAAACAAGTTCCGATGACCAACGCGCCGATTGGTTTCGCGCCATGACGCATTCGGCGAATTATCAGATCGTTCACGAGACAGCCTATCGTTACAGCGAACCGGTCGCACTCTGTCAAAACCAATTGCGAATGCGGCCGAGAGACCACTCGCATCTCGTCTGCCATTCGTGCGACTTAGAGATTGTCCCCGAGCCAACCGCACGACACCAGCACACTGACTATTTTGGGAATGTGGTGGATTCGTTTTCGATCGAGTCGCTGCATCAATCCCTACGTGTGCGGGTTGCCAGTCACGTCACGGTTTCGATTCCCGATGCAAACAATCTATCGTCGGCTCCCCCGTGGGGAGAGCTTGCGGGAATGCTTCGCCGCGGCACAAACCCGGCGAATTGGAACGCGAGTGAGTACACCTTCGCATCTCGCAGAATCGAATTGAATGCGATGTTTGCGGACTATGCACGCGAGATCATGCTACCTCACATCAGCATTATCGACGCTGTCGACGCACTCACAAAACATATTCACCGTGACTTTCGCTACGACACGCGAGCCACCGATGTGAATACATCCACCGAATCCGCGTTCATGCAGAAGGCGGGGGTGTGTCAAGATTTTGCGCACGTTCAGATCGCATGCTTGCGGAGCCTTGGGTTGGCTGCGCGTTACGTCAGCGGGTACCTGCGAACGAATCCCCCGGCGGGCAAACCTCGCTTGGTCGGCTGTGACGAGTCACATGCCTGGATCGGCGTCTATGCGGGGGCTGAGATTGGTTGGGTGGACTTTGATCCTACCAATGCAGTCCGTGCCGGTACGGATCATATCCCGATGTGCCTCGGCCGCGATTACGACGATATCAGCCCCATGCGTGGTATCGTGATGGGTGGCGGAAAACCACTGCTAAAGGTCAGCGTCGATGTCTTGCCGATTCAATAGCAAACATCCCATCGTCTGGATGAATAGTTGACATGGCGTTTACGACGCGACCTCGAATCGTGGTGATCGGTGCTGGTGCTGCGGGTATGATGGCGGCTGCCGTCGCTGCCCGACGTGGCGGTGAAGTCATCGTGTTGGAAAAGTCGAGTAAAACCGGGGTCAAGATATTGATGTCCGGTGGGACACGCTGCAATTTAACCCACGATACGAACGCTCGCGGAATCACAACAGCGTTCGGTCACGCCGCCCGATGGCTACAGCCGAGCGTAGGCAAGTGGTCGCCGAGCGACACGATCGACCACTTCCAACAACTTGGTGTGGCGACCAAACGAGAGTCGACCGGGAAAATATTTCCCATGAGCAACCGTGCGATCGACGTTCGCGATGCCCTTCATCGCGACATGATTGACGCTGGCGCAGTTCTCGAACTGCGTTCTGCCGTGCAGTCGGTTCGGCCCGGTCACAGCGGTGGCTGGACGATCTCAGCGCAATCTCCCCATGGTCAACACGAGTGTGCTGCCGATCATGTGATCGTGACGGCGGGCGGGCAGAGTTGGCCAGGCTGCGGGACGACAGGGGATGCCTATGGGTGGCTTTCCGAACTCGGCCACACGATCGTTCGCACACGACCAGCGTTGGTACCTCTGGTTGGCGGCACCGAGGCGACGCGGGCATTATCGGGGCTAACTCTCGATGACGTGGTCGCGGAAGTGCACGACGCGTCAAAACCAACGTCGAAAAGGCCGCTGGCACGCCGTCGGGCATCGTGGTTATTCACTCACTTTGGCTTTTCGGGTCCCGCGGCCATGGATGTCAGCGGCACGATCACTGCCGCGTCCTCGTTCCGTGACACACGGCTGCACCTCGACCTCATCCCCGAGATAAGCGAAGCGGACCTGCGGGAATTATTTGCTCAGCGCAGCGGGCCACATGGAAAGCAAACCGTCTCGAGCCTGCTCGCTCGCTGGCTGCCGACGCGGTTGGCAGCGGAACTGGCCCGATCATGCGGTGCCAAAGCCGCCAACGCAGATAAAACGCTGGCGGAATTCTCAGCGACGTCCGTGAACCAAGTCGTCGATCATCTAAAAAGATGGCAACTGCCGGTACATGACACGCGAGGATTCGCCAAGGCCGAAGTGACCGCCGGTGGCGTTTCGCTAGCAGACGTCGATCCACGGACGATGCGGTCGCGTCGTTGCCCGGGACTATTCATCGCTGGCGAGGTGCTGGATGTTGATGGCTGGATCGGCGGTTACAACTTTCAGGCTGCATTCAGCACTGGCAGAGCCGCCGGCATCGCCGCGACGGATGGGCCCCCGGATTAGCATTCTAAGACGAACTGGTAGATTCTGGATTTCGATGGCAATCTCAAAACCGCTGGCAGAAGACCAGTAGCGGTTATCATTCGGGGCGGCATCGCCAGAGGGAAGATACGCACGGCTACGGGCTCCAATTGTCCTGAAAATGTCGGCTTTTCGAAGCGTAATTGGTGTCAGAAAGTCAGTAGACTACTGACTAGCCGACGATTTATTTAGAACGTGTGTTCATCACTGACGCGCGCAAAATCAGAAATCTTCGCAGCCATCCCTCTCGATTGAATGTCCGCCTGATGGTTTCGAACCGTGAGATGGGAATCTTCATCTGGGCCACGAAAAGCGTTACACTGCATGTTATCGCACCTGATCCCCCTACCTCGTGAGAGAACGTAAATGACTGTCGCCACCCGCACGAAACTGCTGCCTGAAGTCGAAGCGTTTCTGAGCCAGAGTCCCTTTCCCAGTTTCGTCGGTGGCCGGGATTTCCCCGCCTCGTCCGGTGATACGATCGTGACGATCGACCCAGGCTCTGGCGAGAAGATCGCCGAAATTCACGATCTCAGCGCCGTCGAAGTCGACCGGGCTGTCGAAGTCGCGGAAGCAGCATTTCCTGCATGGGCAGCCCTGTCGCAAGTCGACCGGAGCGACATTCTCAAAAAACTAGCCGATGCCGTTGAAAAACATAAACCGGTCATCGCTCAGATTGAGGCCCTCGATGCCGGCAAGATTGAGGCCCAGGCGAACGGAGATGTGCAGAACTTCGTCGACACCCTGCGATATTTTATCGACCTGGCGAGCAAGGTTGAATTGCGTGAAAAGATTGACTCGCCGGGATACGATGCGTGGAAATATCGGCAACCTTGGGGTGCCTGCGCCTTTATTTTCCCATGGAACTTTCCGTTCCTGCTCATCGGTTGGGGTATCACGCCCGCACTCGCTGCTGGCAACACCGTGGTGATTAAACCCGCTGAAGACACCTCATTGTCTGCAATTTATCTGGCCAGACTCGCCAAGGAGGTAGGCGTGCCCGATGGGGTGATCAATGTGGTCACCGGCAGTGGTGCCGGGGCCGGGGCGGCGCTGTCGAACAACTCGCAGATCAAACGCATGTCGTTCACCGGCTCCCCGGAAGTAGGACGGATGGTAGGTGAGGCGTGCGGACGTAACCTGGTGCCTGTTAAACTTGAACTCGGCGGCAAGGGGGCAGCGGTCGTGTTTGATGATGTCGACGTTGCCGAGACCGCTGAAAAACTAGTCGGCGCAATCACATTTCACTCCGGTCAAGTCTGCTGTGACGCCACACGTTGGTTCGTGCATAGCAACATCTACGACGAGTTCGTCACTGAGTGCACCAATCGAATGAGCAAGATCCGGGTCGGCCATCCACTCGATCCGACGAGCGACATGGGTCCGGTTGTTAATTCAAAGCAATGCAGCCGCGTGTTGGGATATCTCGATAAGGGGCAGGCCGGTGGCGCCGAGTGCCTCTGTGGAGGCAGTGAGGCGAAGGTCGAAGGCTACACGGGAAACTACATCAAGCCATCGCTCTTGGCGGGATCGCTCGACAATGTTGCCGCTCAGGAAGAGATCTTCGGCCCCGTAGCGTATCTGGCGAAATTCGATAGCGAAGAACAAGCCATCGAGATGGCCAACGATACTGACTACGGTCTCGCCAACAGCGTCTGGACGAAGGACGATGAGCGCGCCGCCCGCGTCGCAGAGGCGATGGTAGCCGGCAACAGCTGGATCAATGCACACAACGTGTTCGCGCAGGGTGTTCCGTACGGTGGCGTCAACAAGAGCGGCTTGGGCGGCGGAGTGCTCTCGCCTGAAACACTGATGGACTATTACCGCAGTACTTCGGTCGTGCGGCCACTGGCATAAGGTCAACCCCAGCGATCTGGTACTGCGATCAGTATGATTCATTCCGTGCATCGCAGCGTGCAACTTGCGACGCGGAGGGTCTGATCGAATAGGTACCAGGTAGCTGCGAAGCCCCTGGCAGCGGCGTCGCTCAGCACGCAGCAACTCGCGTCATTGCCACGCTCCACCGCCTGGCGACGGTGTCGAAACAGTTCGCGATGACAGCCCAACAACGGAACGCTTGTTCCCTAATCGGGCTGCCTCGCGCGAGATTAGCGCCGCTCTAGACGTTGATCTCGTATCCCTTGCGGCTTTCTCGCGAGAGAAAACTATTGGCCTCGTCGTCACCAACAATCTGACGCGCATCGGGATCCCAGTTGAGTTCACGCCCCAAACGGATTGAGATGTTGGCCAAGTGACAGGTCTCGAGCATCCGGTTATGCGTCCAGACGTCAGAAATCGGCTGAGTTCGCGCCCGCATCGCTTCAATGAAGTTCGCCGTGTGGTTTGCACTCACCGGGCCGCCATAGACCTCTTCCACCGCACCTTCGGGCAATGGATTGCTCTCTAAGTCTTCAACGGGTTTCCCAGCTAACTTGCCGCGGTTGACGAAGAATCGGCCCTTGGTGCCTTCGAATAGAATTCCATTGTCGCCTTCGCTAGTGATGATCATAGGAATATCACCGGGCATGTTGACGTGGATCTCGAAATTCGTGGGAGTATTGTACTGATTGGTGACAGTTGCAAAGCCGTTCTTATATTCCACCGGTAGCGAATAGCTCACCGGCGTGATCTTGTTCGGTCCGGTATCGCCCGCACCCAACGCCCAAGTGGCGATGTCGACGTGGTGGGCCCCCCAGTCATTCATTTGGCCTCCGGAATACTCATACCAATTTCGCCAAGCGTAGTGACAATTGGTATACAGTGGCACTCCGCCGCCGTAACCTTTTCGCATCTCCGGTAAAGCACGGTAGGGCACCTTCGAAGCAGGACCGAGCCAAAAGTCCCAGTCGAGTCCTTTCGGGGCATCGATCGCGGGGATCTCCGGCGATCCTGTAGCACCATTGATTCCACATGTGACGCGCCGGATATCACCGATTCGCCCATCGCGGATCATCGCGATCGCTGTGAGAAAACGCTGATTGTTTTCGGTCCGTTGCATTGTTCCGACTTGGAAAACTCGCCCGGTTTGCTTGACGATCTTCTCAATCAGCTTGCCCTCGTCGATGGTCAATGTTAGCGGCTTTTCACAGTAAACGTCCTTCCCCGCCAGCATCGCCTCGACTGAGATCTTTGTGTGCCAGTGATCGGGAGCACCAATCATGACCGCATCAATGTCGTCGCGATCGAGGATCTCGCGATAATCCTTGTACCCTTCCGCCTGTTTGCCGGTTTGCTTTTCGAGCTTCTCGAGGTTTTCCCCCAGCACGTTCGCGTCGACATCGGCAAATGCAGCGAAATCGGCGAACTGCGTCGATTTGCTAGTGATATTCCAACCCTGGTTCCGCAAACCAATGGTTGCAAAGACGGGTCGATCATTGGGTGAGTCCGCGGCACCGGCGGGGCCCCCCCAGGAGGATAACATTGCAGCACCTCCCATACCGGTAGCGGCTTGCAAGAATCGGCGGCGGTCCAAAGGACGAGGTACGGTCATGGTGGGGATCCAGGCTTTTAGAGGAAATGAAGGGTGTTTAACGAACATCAAATAGCAATATACCGTGTCAGAGCGGCAGGGGTTCTCCCAGATTCTCGTGGCGTGTCCCCCATCGGCGCCGAAGTTCTCATCGGTGCGAGTCACCTGCCAGCCTGCTGAGTCAGTTGCTTTCAGCTGTCTAAAAGCACAAATACAACACCGAAGCGCAAGCCCGAGACGAGACAAGACGAAAGCAATGGAGGAGTTGGACTACCTCGCTGGCGAGTCGGATTTGTAAATCAACAGGCAGCGACGCGATCTGCCGCTCACCTAAGAATGATTGCAGGGCGTTGCAAACGCAACCATCTTGTATACTCGGTATGCTGGCATGGCAAACTCGCCACGCATGTCAACGTGTGTCACCACTGCGACGCGGTAGCGTCATTTCCCTGCAAATCCCAGTCGCTGCTGAATCGAAATCCACTCGCAGGGTCATGTCCGCTGTGGCAAAACGTTGCCAACCAACAGCCCCCTTTCAAGAGTTCGCTCAATTGGACACTGCATCTCAACGGCCTCCGCGTTCCTCGGCGGCGAGACCATTTTGCATCGGATTTCTATTGGGCGCTATCGTTATCGGAGCGGCCTGGACGGTCGTACGCGTGCGAGACCCCAAGGTCCTTCGCAATGTTACCGTTAGCTATATGTACGAAACCTCACCCGGTTCGGCGTCGGGCAACAACTCACTTGAAATCAAATCGATCGAATTTTACGCTGGCTATTTAATGATGACAGATAACAACGACATGACTCGGCTACTGGCCATCGACCGCCTACGCAGCTTCAGCTTCAAACCGTCGGTGAAATAGAGGCTGGTCCACTCAACCTCGTGATCGGATTTCTGCCTATAATTGCGGGCAGCTCGACGCGTCGAACTTTACTTCCCTTGATATTGGTTTTTTCATGCGACTGAATTTTTTGCTTTCTATCTTGCTAGCTTGTTTCCAGGGTCTGGCGTCACTACCGCGTCACGTTTCCGCGGCTGATAGCAAGTTGTCCGATAGCCGTCCCAATATCATTGTTGTGCTGGTCGATGACATGGGATACTCCGACCTCGGCTGCTACGGAAGTGAAATCGAAACGCCTCACATTGACAAACTGGCACGCCAGGGACTGCAGTTCACTCAGTTCTACAATCAGGGGCGTTGTTGCCCCACTCGCGCCGCATTGATGACAGGACTGCAACCCCACCAAGTGGGCATCGGGCACATGACGGCGCCGCCCGGACAGCCGCTCGGCATCGACGGCCCATACCAAGGCTACTTAAACGATAACTGCACGACTCTGGCAGCGGTGCTGAAGTCCGCAGGGTACCGCACGCTCATGACTGGCAAATGGCATCTCGGCGCTGACCGGCAGGAGTGCTGGCCCTTGCAGCGTGGTTTTGAGCAATACTATGGATGCATCAGCGGCGCGATCAACTATTTCAAACCGGGTGGCAACCGCGGCATCGTCGAAGGCAACGAGCCAGTCGATACGCCCGCGGGCTGGTACGCCACCGACGCCTTCACCGATAAGGCGATTGAATACATCTCGCAATCCAACGAAGCTGGTGACAGTCCCTTCTTTCTTTATTTGGCGTACAATGCGCCGCACTGGCCCCTGAATGCCAAAGTAAAAGATTTCGAGAAGTACCGGGGCAAATACTCCGCTGGTTGGCGGGCCTTGATGAAAGCGCGTCAGGAACGCCAACGGGCATCCGGGTTACTTGCCGATGCCACTGAGCCAGCCCCACACCACGGTCCGAAATGGGAATCACTGAACGACAAACAGCGCGATCGACTCGACGCCACAATGGCGGCATATGCTGGCTGCATCGACTCCATTGATCAGAACATTGGGAAACTCGTCGAGTTCTTGGAGTCGACCGGCCAGGATGAGAACACGGTGATCATGTTCATGTCTGACAACGGCGCCTGCCAGGAAGGCGGGAAATTCGGTTCCGGAGGCGAGGCGATGGTTCGCAATCCACCACTGGCCACGACCGATGGTGTACGGCTCGGCTTGCAATGGGCTGAGGCATGCAACACGCCGTTCCGCAAGTACAAGCACTTCGTACATGAGGGAGGAGCTTGCACCCCCATGCTCGTCCAATGGCCCGCCGGAATTCCGGCGTCCAGTCGAGGCACGATGGTTCGCCAGACCGCTTACCTCCAAGATATCATGGCGACGGTGATCGATGTCGCAGGTGCGACCTACCCCACCGGAATCCCCGCGTGCCAGGGGAAATCGATGCTGCCGTTGATAGCCGGCGAAGACTCCCCAATCCATACCGAACCGCTCTTCTGGGAGCATGAAGGGAATGCTGCCGTGCGATGGAATGATTGGAAATTGGTGCGTGAATATGAGCAGCCATGGGAACTCTACGACCTGGCCCACGACCGCACCGAGCTGCACGATTTATCTGGTGAGGAACCCCAACTGCGACAGGAATTGATTGCAAAATGGGAGGCCTGGGCAACTGAGACAGGGGTCGCGTTCCCCGAGCGTTTTAATATGTACGAGTTTTTAAAACACAAAGACAAATGAATGGCGAATTTCTAGGCTCGATTGCGGATTTTGCCACTGCCTGCCAAACTAGGTGAGCAGAGAGCATGTTTCGCGACCGGAGCCGCTGGCTGCCCGTCTGTCCCCTTTCCCCTAAGAGTTTGCTGCCACGTGTCTGCCTCATCCACTCTCACGCTCGCCGACGTCTTTCCCTCGGAACTACAGCATCTCGTCGGCGAAAACCAACCGCTCAACGAACACCTCTGGCTAGGGATTGGCGGCCCTGCTCGTTTCTTGGCTGAACCTGTCGAGGTCGGTCAAATCTCGCAACTGATCCAAGCCGCCCGTCAACACGACCTAGCGATCCGTATTCTCGGCCACGGCAGCAATGTCCTCATCCGCGAAGCAGGCTTCGATGGCCTGGTAATCTCCCTCAGCGGTCCAGCGACGAGCGGCTTAGAAATAAACGGCAATTGTCTCCGCGCGGGAGCGGGAGCCAAACTGACCCACGCGGCAATTAAAACAGTAGGTGAGGGGCTGGGAGGTCTCGAACACCTGGTCGGTATTCCCGGCAGCGTGGGCGGCGCCGTGGTGGGGAACGCCTCTGCCGAGGGCCGCGACATCGGCTCGGTCGTACGTTCGATTGACGTGCTCGATGAAAATGGCGTCGCGAAAACCCTGTCCGCCGAGGAAGCCGGTTTCTCACATCGCAAGTCAACGCTCGATGGGCTCGTCGTCCTCAGTTTGGAATTCGAACTGGAACGCAAGGAGGTGGCAGCGCTGACCAAGCGGATGCAGAAACTTTGGATCCATCGGGGACAGCGTCGCCCGTCCGACACCGCGCGAATTGTGATGCCCTTCATTGACCCAGACTCCATGTCGACTCGTGATCTGATCGTCAGCACGGGCCTGTCAGGCTTGCGCGAGGGGGATGTTTCGCTCGATCTATCAGCTCCGCAGTACCTCGTCGCTCATGAAAATGCCACCAGCGACCAGTGTTTACGCTTGATCGACCGCGTGCGCGAGCAGGTGCTCTTGCAGACCGGGATCGACTTGCGGTTGAACTTGCAAATTTGGTAGTCAGAGACTCTGAAGTCCAACCTGAGTCGCTTTTCCTGCAAGGATGTAGAGCCGCGACGTGAGCGAATCGACACCATCCAAACGCGCCTCGTCAAAACCACGCCGGGGTACCGAGACGGAAGCCACACCGTCGAAGATCCGCTGGATCGCGACGCTGGTTGCTGCGCCTGCCGTGCTCTCGATCCTGTGGCCGGCCATTTTACTGATCTCGGGATATGCTGCTTGGCAGCACTGGGGCAGCGAATATGTTGCGCACAAGTACTACGGCGTCCAGGCCAGTGCGATCCAGGTCACGACGCCGCCGAATTATGTTCGGTCCGACATCATCAAGACCGTCTACCGTGATGCAGCCATGGATCAACTCTCGCTGCTCGACGAGCAAGCGTGCGCAAAAGTCGCTTCGGCTTTCGCATCCAATGCCTGGGTTCGCCGTGTTGTCGGCGTGCGCAAGATGGCTGGCGGACGCCTCAACGTCCGATTAGAGTATCGTCAGCCTGTGGCCATGGTGCATGTTATCAGTCGCCACCCCGAGCACGACGGTGCGGGCTTCTTTGCGATCGATGGTGAAGGAGTATTGCTGCCCCCAAGCGATTTTTCGAGATCGGAAACGGTCAACTACCTACATATTATTGTGCCCGGTGCCTACCCCACCGGAGGCGTGGGAGCGGAGTTTGGAGATTCGCGCGTCCAAGCTGCCGCGATGCTCGCTTACTTGCTGAACCCGCTTCGCGAAAAGCTGGAAATCACCAGCATTGGCGTCCATGGTGACCTCCGGCAAAACCCCGTCGTGCAGCTGGAGATCGCTGGTGTGGAAAATCGGCGCTGGTTTTGGGGCAGTCCGCCAGGATCGGAGGCCCAAGGCGAACCCACTGCACCGATGAAACTGCAGAGCTTACTCGATGGGGCCCCGCCGGGTAGCGATCTGCGCCAAGTCCAATATGTGCCTACGCCCATCGTGCAACGCCCGAGCTTGATCGAGTCACCACGAGTGAGCACCGCTACGAACGATATCCCCCGCGGCCGGTAGAATGGCGGCGTACCTCGCCGAAATAGGGCACTGTGCAGATCTGCACGCTCTGACGCGATGGCTCGGTTGTCGCAGGAGCGTGCAAGGACCCGTGCCCAGCGAACTGTGATCTGCGAATCCCACCTGCCAATCACTGAACCCCTCAGTTGCCGGCGATCGATAGTCGCGAATAAATTTCCGCCAGCGGCAGTTGGGTGATCACCGAAGCGGTCAGCTCGCGCCCCTGTCCCTGACGACCGGCAACATACGCCAGTAGCAATGAATCGTCCGCCCAGTCGATCGCCGTGTAGCAGTACCAGCCGGTAGGATCGGCAGCGATTGGGATAGAGCGTGACCACGTCTCACCATCATCTTTCGAGATCGCCAGCGACAGGGGCGTCCGCACGGATGAAGGAACGTCCCGATGCGAGTGATCATTCCAGACCGCGACGAGATCGCCCGTAGCGGGAATCCGTTCGATCGAGGCCGGAGAGAGTGGCGATGAAAGTGCCAGGGGCTGCAAAGACGACCAAGTACACCCGCCATCTGATGAGGAGCTTTGGTACTGCGTCCCTTGATCGGATCGCACCCACATCAGCAGACTTCCATCCTGTCGTTCCACGACTCCCGGCTCTTGGGCCTTCACCCGCACCCCGTCGGAAGAGCGCCCGATCAACAGTGATTCTGAGCGTTTCCAACCGATACCGTCATCATCCGAATAGTAGCATCCTACCTTCCCGTGCCAATCTGGATCCGCTTGATCAGGCGAGCGGTGCAATGCCACCGGCACGATCAATCGGCCGCTGCTCATCTGGATGACGCGGTCGTTATTGAGGACATAGTACCCCTGCTGTGCGTCCGGAATGATCTTGGTAGGTTCACTCCAGGTTTTGGCTTCGTCCGTTGAGAATCGAACCACCGGCCGGCAATCCGTCAGTGAGTTTTTTTGCAAGTAAAACAGAGCGATACGACCGTCCGCCATTCGTAACAGGGACACGGACATGACATTCATGTCACCCTCATTTTCAATCACGGTTACGTCGTCGTCACTCCAGGTCGCAGCCATATCGTCGCTGCATCGACTCACCAGAGTCGCCGATGCATGATCACTCGTACCGGATTCGAATCTCGTATAAACGTAAAGCATGCGGCCACTGGCGAGGCGAACAAAGTCGCCCTCACTGTTGCGTGGGTTGCCGTCGCCCGGGGGAAAACTCTTCACGGGCACACGTGACTCGATCCACTGCATTGCGGCAGCATACCGGACACCGAATGTCCGCAGTGAGGAGGCATCGAAATGGGTTAAATCTCCTTTGTCAGTCAAACCGTCCGATGAGACGAATGCTGTCCTGGCAACATGCTGAGCCGTCCGCTGCTGTGCTGCATCGACCGCCCGCCTGGCATCGTTCCACGGACGTTCGGCAAACTGGCCGAGCTGGCCGATCAGGAAAGGCAGCTGTGGCTCCTCGAAAGTCGATCGAAATCGTTCAATCAGCTCTTTCAGGCGAGCTTCGTAGACTGCCGCAGCAGAATCGTTGGAATCAGATTCACCTTGGTGCCAAAGCACTCCTTTCAGCACGCCCTGCCCGACGACATGCTGTACACGCGACTGCATGTCATCCCAGGGGTGCGATTGGGTCTGCGCGTGATACCCACCCGGTTGCCAGGTATCGATGGAGGAGCCTCCGACCGCACAGGGAATCAGACCGACCGTGACGCCAGGGTGTCGCTCGGCATAGGCAAGTGCAAACGACCGGCCAACTCCCACCCCAACCACAGCGGGCTTATCAAAATGCAACGGATCAACCGCCAGCCCCCAATTACCATCTTTTCCCAACGATAACACGCGTGGGTGGGGTTGCCGATCAGCATCGGTGACCTGACCGCGCCCAGCCATGTTGGACTGGCCCGCCAAAATGAATAAATGAAACCTGTCTGAGTCCACAGGGACAGCCGGGACCGTCTCGCTCACGTTGGTGACTGGTCGATCACTCGGCGGATCAGCGTGGACTCGCGAAACCGCAGCGACGCCGCTCGCCAACCAGAGACTCGAGGCAATGAAAATACGCGACCAACAGGAAATGCGAAGCATTCGGAGACTTGTAGTGAAAGGGCGGGAGGTGAGGCGGGCCCACAGTATACCCGCTGAGCGAGTCACGGATTGATCGTATCAGCCGCGTGACATGCCGTGGACCGGCGCATCGGATACTGATCCCAAAGTAGTAAAGCGCCCGCTAGTCGCGCCGTGTACAACCGCCCTCGCTGTCACATGCTGGAAAACAGCTTCAAGCCTCAGCAGTCAACCGCAACGAGTAAAAGGGTCAAGTCTACCGTGACCCGGATTCAGGATTGCTCAGTCGATTCGTCTACCGGGGGTGCCTCATCGAGCAGGCCTGGAAAGGCGTGATCATGGCCATCGTCGGCGCTGTGCTGGTGGCCGGGAAGATTCTCAAGGGCTACGGCGATTCCAATTCCAAGCAACAAAGCAGCCGTCAGCTTACCGCGGTCATGGTCGTGAAAGGCCACCTCCGGCAATAGATCCGCGAGCGCAATGCAGATGAAGAAGCCCGCTGACACCGCTAACCCCCAACCGAGAATTGCCGTGCTGTCAGTCCAGTGGGTAGCACCGACGTACATCAGGAACGCCCCAGTCGGGCAGGACAGAGAAAAACATGCGTTAGCAATGGTCTGAGCACGCGACGACCAGCCCTGTTTGGCCATCACCGAGGTAATTGCAAACGCATCGAGCGGTTTATGCAATGCCACCGCGAGGAATGTCCCCAATCCGGCCAACCCCAACCAAGCGCCGTGGTGCGCATCGGCGATCACGCTGCTCGCCAATGCCACTCCATCAATTACCGTGTGAAGCGCCAGACCAAAAAACATTCCCGCCCAACTCAGGCCCTTGTGCGCGTGCGGATGTCCGTGGGCGTGTCCGTGACCGTGCGAATGCCCATGGTCGTGCCCATGGGAGTGTTCATGGGAGTGTTCATGGGAGTGTTCATGGGAGTGTTCATGGGAGTGTTCATGATCGTGCGAATGATCATGATCAGATACACCCGGATGACTCACCTCGTCGGTATGCTCTTTGGCGCCGTGGTCATGCGTGTGGAATAACCGGATCAAGAGAAACATTGCGATCAAACCTGCCAGCGCGGCTGCGCCCGCCTTGGACGACGAACCGAGCACTTCGGTCGCGTCGGGGAGCAGGTGTAAAAGTGCGATTCCCAGCATCAGACCCCCGACTCCGCTCATCAGGACCTGGGTGCGTAGGTGGGTCATATGAAACAGTTTCGAGAGCCGGCCGCCCATCATCGAAGCCATGACGATGAACACGCAGTAAACGAATAAAAGCGGTTCTGGCGCGAGAATCATCAAGTGAATTGGGGTGAATTGGTGAATGATGGATGGGTCGACTGAAATCTTCGCGGAAAGCAGGCGCCCCCAATCCTAAGCCATTGCCGCCGGATCGACTATTGACCCTCGCTCCTACTCGCGCGCTGGCTTTCGCCCCTAGCCGCCTGTACTCGTCCGCCCACCCGTGGAATGTGCGCCGCACCGCTCGGCGGGCTCATGGAAGCTGGAATCCTCCCCTCCCGACCGCGCCGCTGCGCCGACACGAACCTTGATCAGTGGCTCCTCTGACTGGCCTCTTCACCCCCTCACCGTTGTTGGCGGCACATTCTCGCGTGCACCTGCCAAAACCCCGCAACTCTTTATTCTTGCGATACTTACGGTGCGTTTAACAGCGGTGGTCCGCCGGATTGGGGAAGAACTCGTTCGTTCTGAAATTGACTTGTTGGCCATGTTGGCATTCAGCCAGTAGCGGACGACTTGCAGTAGCGTGGCCGCCTTTGTCCCCTTTTCCGAGCGGGCCCGGGTGAGTAGGCTTTGGCGGGCCTGAAAATCACGCAAATGATTCCATTGACGCGTTTTTTCCCAGGATTTCAAAATTTCGACTACTCTCCACTGACCCCTCGGCACGGTTCATGACAGCCACTTCGACTGATCTTCAGACTTTGGCAATCGACACCATTCGCACGCTCAGCATGGATGCCGTCCAGACGGCCAATAGTGGCCATCCTGGCACTCCGATGGCGTTGGCACCGATCGCGTATCAGCTGTACCAAAATACGATGAATTACGACCCAGCTCGGCCCAATTGGCCTGGCCGGGATCGGTTCGTGCTCTCGTGCGGTCACGCATCCATGCTGCTCTACAGCACCCTGCATCTGATCGGAACCAAAGCGACAGACGAACACGGCAAGCCGACCAACAAAGAGGCGGTGACGCTCGAGGATATTAAGAAGTTTCGTCAAATTGACTCGGTCTGTGCGGGGCATCCGGAGTACGGATATGCTGCGGGAATCGAGACCACGACGGGTCCGCTCGGAGCAGGCGTTAGCAATAGTGTTGGGATGGCAATGGCCGAAAAATGGCTCGCCGCAAACTACAACACTGACGATTTGACCCTCTTCAACTACAACGTCTACTCACTCTGCAGTGACGGTGACATGATGGAGGGCATCGCAAATGAAGCTGCCTCCGTGGCGGGACACCTCCAGCTCGACAATCTTTGTTGGATCTACGACGACAACCACATCACCATCGAAGGCGAGACCTCGTTGGCGTTCAGCGAAGATGTTGGTAAACGGTTTGAGGGACTCGGCTGGAACGTGATCAAGGTTGCGGATGCCAACGACGTCGAAGCGCTCGCAAAAGCCGTGGCTGAATTTCAAGCATGTGCGGGCAAACCGACTTTGATCATCGTCAAGAGCATCATCGGTTACGGCGCCCCGCATAAACAGAACACCCACGGGGCCCACGGCGCGCCTTTAGGATGGGATGAAGTTGCCCTGGCGAAAAAAGCGTATGGACTGCCTGAAGACGAGAAATTCTTCATTCCCGACGGTGTAATGGAGCACTTCGCTCAAGGAATTGGCGCCCGCGGCGCCGATGCCTCAGCGACCTGGGACACGGTTTGGGAAAAATACCAATCCGCCGAACCGGAGAAGGCGGCCGAACTGCAATTAATGTTTGACGGCAAACTGCCTGCTGAGTGGGACAAGGACATTCCCGTCTTTGAGCCGAGCGAAAAAGGTGATGCCACCCGCAACAGTTCCGGCAAGGTACTCAATGCAATTGCCGCCAATGTGCCATTCATGATCGGCGGATCCGCTGACCTCTCGCCGAGTAACAAGTCAGACCTGACCTTCGACGGTGCCGGCGAGTTCCTGCCCGGCCAATTCGCTGGCCGCAACCTGCACTTTGGGATCCGCGAACACGCGATGGCTGGTATCGTCAACGGTCTGTGCCTGTCCGGGCTACGCGGTTACGCGGCGACCTTTTTCGTGTTTACCGATTACATGCGAGGCGGGATGCGTCTGAGCAGCATCATGCATTTGCCGACGCTGTACATCCTCACGCACGACTCAATCGGGGTGGGCGAGGACGGCCCCACACACCAGCCCGTGGAACATCTTTCCGCCTGCCGCGCGATTCCAGGGTTGAACGTCTATCGCCCCGGTGATGCCAACGAAGTCGCTGAATGCTATCGAGCTGCAATGCTCGACACTCATCATCCCGCTGCAATGGTTTTGTCCCGGCAAAACATGCCGACGCTCGACCGCACCAAGTATGCGTCCGCCACGGGCTGCCGTCGTGGTGGGTACATCCTGAGCGACTCCGAAGGCACTCCAGATGTGATCCTCATGAGCAGCGGCAGCGAATTGTTCATGGCCCGTGACGCCGCAGAAACCCTCACCGCTGCTGGTAAGAAAGTACGCGTCGTGAGCATGCCATGCATGGACCTGTTTGCCCAGCAAGACCAGTCGTACATCGACGAAGTTCTGCCACCGACCGTCACCAATCGCGTTGCCATCGAAGCGGGCATCCGGATGTCATGGGATCGCTGGATCGGATCGGCCGGAAAGTTTGTCGGGATGGAGAGTTTCGGCGCCAGCGGCCCCTACGATGCCGTTTACGAGCACTTCCACATCAATGCCGCCGCTGTCGTCGAAGCTGCAAAGTAGAAACAATGTAACGCAACTGCGTTCGTCAGAACGCAGAGCAACAGCCGTAGCCATCTTCGTTAGCCTGCGCATTTCGCCGGCTGGCGAAGGGCCCGACGGATCATTCGATCTTTGCGACCACGTCGAAGCCGCGAAGGGTTTGTCAATGAACAGCGTGCTCGGTGCGATACAATCGTTACCCTCGCCCGCCAGTCCAATATTTCTGAATCCTCACTATTACCTGCACCCTTACTTTTCTCTCTTTGAAGGTTTTTCGTTTTGTCCGGTACATGCGTGATTGGTTTGCAGTGGGGTGACGAGGCTAAAGGCAAACTCGTCGATTTGCTGGCACCTCGTTTTGATTGTGTCATCCGCTACCAAGGTGGTGCCAACGCCGGCCACACCGTCGTCGCTGGAGACGAGGTCTATAAACTGCACCATATCCCTTCTGGAATTTTGCATGGTGACGTGCAGAACTTCATCACTCCTGGGGTCGTCATCAATCCCACGACGATGCTTGAGGAAATCGATGGGCTGACCGCCCGTGGCATCGACGTCCTAGGGAACTTGAAGGTTAGCGATCGGGCGCACCTCGTCATGCCATGGCACATGATCGAAGATGCCACGATCAACGCAGTCAGTGTCAAAGGGGAATCGATTGGCACGACCAATCGCGGGATCGGGCCATGTTACCGAGACAAGGTTGGGCGTACCTATGGGATCCGGATGACGGATCTCATTCAACCGTCCCGCGACGAACGCATCGCCACTGTCGCAGAGCAAAAAACCGTGTTGCTGCGACAACTCGGGGCCTCCGATGAAGAACTGGCCACTATCTCACCGGAAAAGATGGTTCCCTTGGCGGCTTCGTGGGCGGAGCGTCTGGCACCGATGATCGCTGACACCACTGACCTGATCCTGGACGCTGCCGAAGCCAATCAAAAACTGCTATTCGAGGGTGCCCAGGGTGCATTACTCGATATCGATCACGGCACCTACCCGTTCGTCACCAGCAGCAACAGCAGCGGAGTGGGTGTCTGCGCTGGTGCGGGCGTACCGCCGAAGTGGATCGATCATGTGCTCGGTGTTTGTAAAGCCTACAGCACTCGAGTCGGAGGCGGTCCCTTCCCCACGGAACTCAGTGACGAGACCGGTGACAAGATTCGCAAACTCGGCAATGAGTTTGGCACGACCACCGGGCGGCCACGTCGCTGCGGATGGTTCGATGCCGTCGCAGTCCGCTACACCGCACGCCTGTCCGGTGTCACACGGCTGGCCCTGATGATGATGGACGTGCTCGCTCATTTCGAGGAACTGCAGGTTTGCGTGGCCTACGAACTTGACGGCAAAGAAATCCACCATGTCCCCAGCCACGCGGATGAACTGCGCCGCTGCAAACCCATTCTGGAAACGATCTCCGGCTGGAATTCACCCGTCGACGATGTGCGATCGGTCGGTGACTTTCCCGCCGGCGCGCTCGCCTACGTCAAGCGGATCGAAGAGCTCGTCGGTGTACCCGTCGGCATCCTCTCGGTGGGTCCAGATCGAGCCCAGACGATCTTCACCGACGAAGCCGCCGCGATGGGCTTGGCCTAGCGGTCCCTCGCAGGTACCGCGATCGATGCCGTTGTCATCCAGGATAGCGGCATCGATGTTAGCGGCATCGAAATGGAACTTCGGCTAATGAGCTGGTTTCGTCACAGACGGAGTTTGACATCTCAACATGCGTGCGGCGAAGTCGGCGAGGTAGTCACCGCGCCAGCGACTAACCGTTTTCGCGCCATGGTGCTCGCCCTCGGCGTTCTGAGTATCAGGATCATCGGTCCACCACTTTGGAAGATTCGGTGAGGGGGCCTGGGCCAGAGTAACAGGCGGAGCGTTGGACTGGATTCCGCCAGTCTGTTCGTCAAGAGCGGCAATATTGCTGCGGATTCGAAACGAGTAAGTTTTGATGGCCTTTGGGCAGAAGCGGAACCTGATCGTCCCGTCGCCTGGCACGTACCCGGGAATCTCTTGGTTCTCAACGATCAACTCTGCTTCTGGATTTGCCAGCGAATCATCGTTGATGTTCAGCACCATTTCGAGAATTCCAAACACCTCGATTTGGTCAGCGGTCGTCGCAACGCGGTCGAGTCGCAAGTAGGGTCGTGCCCATGCGCGGACGAACTGGCCACCCCAGCTGGGCCGGGAGGGATCACTGGGTGTTCCGTTAAGCAGCCAGCCGACTGACGGCGTATCACCCATCTTGATGGAGTCGAGTTTCTGATCGAAGAGGTCGCCCAGTGCTCCATGGCCAGCGACATGCTGCTGCACGAACCCTTTGTTGCCCCACGCGTCCGCCTGATTGCCACCTGTGAACCAGCCGCGATATGTCGAATTTGCTTCGATGATGAAGAGATTGGGATGGTGATCGGCGATATACTGATACGCATGCGGTCCCCATTTCTTGTTCGGTCCACCGATGTAGTAGACCCGCAGCTTCGGCAGGATGTCCGGCGCATCGTGCAGTGCCTGGGCGAGGTCTTCGATTCCACCCCAGATCAAGACGTGCAGCGGTCGGGGATCATCGCGCCGTGCGCATTCCACGAGCCACTGCGAACCTTCCGTTGATTCACGCACTCCACCGTAAGGAGCAATTTCAGTCTCTCCCTGCTTGGTGATCGCTCGCAAGGCACTCGGCATTGGGTAAGCGTCCGAATGAGTTTTCAAATTGGCAAAATCATTGTCATAGCAATCGATTACCTCCTCAATATGCTGTCTGCGGCCCGGACCATAAGGCGATGAGATCAGTCCCTCGATATCCAAGACGTCCGCGTACACAAGCAAATGCACCATGGACTGAAAATCGTCCGGGTCCGTGCCGCCGATATCGGTCGACACGACAACGCGATGTCGCTCTTCGCCACACGCCGGATGGGAAAGCATCGCAAGTAGGATCGCCGGGACAAAAATCCCCAGTTTCTTTGCACATCCTGTTAGGAATCTTGACACTGGATCACCTCTATGTATTCGTTGGAGCAAAAATACGCTTATTGGGGCGGTGGGATTGTTTCAAACTGTGTCGCTGGACCCGCGCCGGCTCTCACAATCCCCGGTACGTCGGCGGCAGCATCCATCGCAAAGTCGTACCGGTAGAAATCTGTGGGAGAGAAGCTTTGAGACTCGTTATCCTGCGTGCCGCTGCAGTTTGTAAAAATGTTTTCAACTGACTCACAGAAGCCGTGATGGATATCCGCAGGATTCTCACGATACATTTGCTTGATTGGGTTGCGAGTATGGTCAAAGTAGTTTCGTTCGGCCCTGACAAGACAGCGAGAATGCAAGCCAATCCCGTAGTCATTGGAATTGTAAAGACAATTAAACACATGAACCTTCCCATACCCGACGCGCGGATTGCGGGTATCAGATCCATCGAACCAGCAGTGATGAACGGTGGTGTTCAGCGTTCCTTCATCTTCAGGGTGCGAGGTCCCGCTGTTGATCAGCATCGTTTTGTGATGCTTTGAAAATCGCGTCCACGAAACGGTCACGAAGTCGGATTGATTGGTGATGTCGAGTAAACCATCCTCACACGCCGACAAATCGCAGTGATCAACCCAAACGTGGTGTGTTCGGCGCATTGCGATTGCATCTCGGGCATCCATGATCGTGAGATTGCGAATGATGATATTTGATACGTCGCTCATATTGAGTTCTGTCTTTTTCAGCGTCGCATCGGAGCCGATTCCAATCAGCGTCTTGTTAGAAGCAATGCTTAGCTTGCCACCACCGGTTAGAGTTCCTTCAATCCGAATGACAAGCGGCTTGTCACTCGACGCGGCGCTTCGCAGGGCGTCAATCGAGCGAACGGTGACAACGTCTCCATCGCCGCCGCCGGTTGTTGTCTTCAAGCCGTTTCCGGCAACCGCAGCCCATCCCACCAGCTGATTGCTGGCCGCGTTGCAGTCTGCCTGAAGCATACGATTGGCACTGAGTAAAGTTGCGACTGCGAGCCCAACATGGAGTAGGGCGGAGATGCGCGGGCGTCGTGAAATCTTCATGGGGTACCTCATTGGGGAAGCGCGTAGGGCTGCTGGGCTACTCTTGCGGCAGCCAGACGGACATTTCGGACTTGGCTCGATTCGACCATGCGTAGTAGGGGATCAGTCTGATCGGGACTGGGGTCGCGTTAGAAGCGTCGAACTCTCGGTAGAGTTGGTTCTGCCAGGCGCCGGTGGGTTTCGAGATGGCGGTGCCCTCGAGAACACTGACTCCGCCGAGTAGGCTCGTGTCGTGCCGCGACCGCAGCGTGATATCAGAAGGAATTCGCACTTCCTCCAACGATGTCCCAGTCGGAAGATCAATCGATTCCAGGCAATACACGATTGGGCCACGTTGGACAGCAAGGTGATTCCGGGTTTCTTCCACGAGAGGGTGCGACTCGATCAGCCGAGGGGGCATCGCCAGACACAGTGCAATTTCGGTGCCTCGCTGCCAGACTCTTTCAAGTGAAACGTATGTGCCTGGTATCAGTTCCTGTGCCGTCGGTTCACCGTCGACGCTGAGCGTCGCCGAAGTTGCCCAACCTGGAATCCGCAGCTTGATTTTCATCGGCTGTCGGTCACATTCGGTGACGGTGATCTGCACGTTGCCATCGAATGGATATGCAGTACGCTGCGTGATGGCAATGTGACGTCCGTCTGCCAGGTAAGTGTCAAGTGCGTTACTACCGTACAGATTCACCCAAATCGTGTCGTCAGACTTTCCGTACGCAAAGCCGCTGACCTGAGCGATCGTCCGCGCGATATTTGGCGGACAGCAAAAAGACGTTACAAACGGAACCCGCTCCGGGGGCCAACGTAGGTCCACCGGAGCAGATTCAGATACTCGCAGCGGATTGGTATAAAAGAAGTCCGTTCCGTCCAAGCTCACGCCGGAGAGCACTGAGTTATACAACGCCCGCTCGATCACATCGATGTACTTTGCTTCACCGCTGGCGAGAAACATTCTCCAGTTCCAAAGCGCATTGCCAATATTCGCACATGTTTCGTTGTGGGCAGTAGTGTTGGGGAGCTGATAGTTACGCCCGAAAGCCTGATGAACTCGTGTGATCGCAGCCTGGTTTTTTGATCCATCTGGCGAAGCACCATCGTACAGAGCACCGCAACCGCCAGTGATATAGAGTTTCTTCTCGACGAGATTATTCCAGATCGCTGTCAACGGTTCCCACAATTTTTCGTCACCGGTTTCGCAATACATGTCAGCAATTCCAGCGTACAGGTACGTGGCACGGACAGCGTGACCGACCGCTTCGGTCTGGCGAGCAAATGGCAGTCGATCTTGATTGTCATCGCCGCCACTGACGATTTCGTCTCGCATTTGAATCAGCCTTCGGGCGAGATTCAAATAGCGTGGTTCGCCGGTGGCGCGATAGAGATCGAGAAGGCCCATGTAGTGCGACGGACAAATCGCGTGTCCCGCTTGCTCGGCTGTCGGATTGCGATAGGTTTCGTCAAGGAAGTCGGCCGCCTTGCGGGCGATGATCATAAGACTGTCCTTGCCAGTCACATCATGATGCACACAAGCCGCTGTCATCAGATGCCCCATGTTGTACATCTCAAAGTTGAATCGATCGCCGAATGGCTTGACTGTTTCATCGCCGTTGAGATTGGCGATCAATACCGGGGTATGGATGTAACCGTCCGCTCGTTGTGCCTTTCCGATGATCTCGATGATTTCCTCAAGGCGCGAATCCCATGGCGGGACGGGCCCGGTCGCTTGGATCGCACAAACTGCTTCGATCCACTTGTAAAAGTCGCCATCGTTGAAAGGCGCACCGTGATATCCACCTTCTGACAAACCAGCGGCGATGCGGAAATGCTCCAGGTACGGTTTGTACTTTGTTCCTCGCATGATATCCCACAGAGCCGGGACCGTTTTGTCGCGGCACGTGTCGAAATGTTGTTTCCAAAAACCGTCCGTCCACTGCACGTCAGCCAGGCGCAGGGGTTCAACCTTGCGACACGGACTGACGTGAATTGGCTGCGCCGCGGCTTGTACGGCGAACAAAGACAAAACTATGAAGAGGATGTGATGGAACTGTCTCATGAGAATCGCTTGTGAAAATCGGTGCGTCAGCGGTCTACGAAAGGAATCAACTCAATCGCCCTGGATATTGCAAACAACACGCTGATAACGAACCAGCGGTGGCGTGCCACCATCGGTGACCTCGAGAATGATATGAACTTGTTTGCCAGGTTCGTTCGGCGCAACGAAGCTGGCCTCGGTCAGGCTGTCACTCTTGTTGATGGTGACGGCTGCCTTCGCCGAATCCGCTTCGTCATAACGCCACCAGCGGACGTTCAGTTCGTCTCCATCGGGGTCCATTGCTGTGGCAGCGAGGTTCACAATCTCGCCAGACTTCACCTGCCGCGTCAATTCTCCGTCTACGCTGACGATGGGAGCATGATTGGCTCCGTTGAATTCCTTGACGCACCAATCCGCTCGCGCAGCAAAGTCGTTCTGCAGCGCGGCGACCCAACGCCATTGAGGTTTGAGATAGGCAATCAACTCGGCATCGCTAGGGATTTCTTGCTTCAAACGCTGGCGACCCCACGCAGAATTTGTGTACCAGCGACCCTCAGGATATTGGTAGCCCGGTTCCAGCACAGGATCGAGCCACGTGTTCTCACGAACTTTGACGAAGCGGCCGCCCCAACCGCCCCAGCCTGGAGATTCATCACTGCGCATACCGTTGGGGATGTTATAGAAGAATGCGGGCGAATCTCCTTCAGATCGGAAATCGCCTGCGCTGAACCCTCGGTCGCCCTTCACATGTGCCTTATACAGGCAACACAGCGGTCCGTGGTCGTTGAGAACATTCGCCTGCATCCAGGAACTGTCCAGATATTTCTGTTCTTCCGCGGGCACGTACTTCGTCCAATGGTAAAACCAGGCGATGAACTGATCAGAGATGATGGTCTCGATCCCAAACTTTCCCCAGTGCGGGCGAATGTAGTTTTGGTAAGTCTCGTCCTGTTCCCAGATCAAATAGAAGCGGATCTTTTCGGCCACCTCGGCCATTCGCTCGGGATGCTGCTGCTCGATCGTTTTCAATGCTCGAGCGATGGTGTTGGTCCCGCCCCAGGCCTGGATCCAGATTGGACGCGCGTCCGATTCATTCAGCAATACTTCCACGATCCGCTGGGAGCCCGCAGTGACCTCATCCATTTCACCTTCTGACTTCACGTTACCCAGCAGAGTGCGGGCTTGCAGGTACTCAGGCGCCGGATAGCGGGGGTCGTGCTTAACGAGGTTCGGATACACTTCAGCATACGCTGCCAGATAAGGCTCTGCCCAATCGTCTCCAGCCCAATTGTGACCGTGTGCGTGATACTGCGAACTGGAGGTGATAATCCCCTCGATGTCAAACTCATTTGCATACAGCAGGAAACGAACCATGGAGCACTCGTCATCGATTTCGCCGTCACTAGTCACGATCACGCGTGGCTTATCCGCGGCCCATAGCGAACGATCGTAGGCGAGCCCCGACGTAGCCAGGCATAGAGCTAGAAAACCAACGGCGCCGCTGAGGTGCGTTGGGAAGCTTCTAACGCGGTCGCGATGAGTCGATGGGGTCGGGACGCAGTCCTGTGCGCCCGTACTCGCGGTCGCAGCGTGCTGGTGGTCATTGGCAATCATGAGGATAGTTCCATGTGCATTGAGAACGAAAATCCTGGGCTCGTCAGCGTCACACATCGCTGCAAACCATTTCCGTCGGAACTGCCGAGCGGAACCTTTGTTAGTGACGCAGGAGGCGCAGCGTGGGCGGGACCCGAGATCTTAGGCAGGGTATCCATCTCCAAACAGCAAGTCTCCCTGACATGAAACGCATATTCACGGCATCCTAAGGTGGCGAAGAACTGAATGCCGGGCATCCAGCCTTTTTGCTCCGTTTTACGAGCGAGTTCAGGCGGTCCACGCACAGCCTTGTCTGGAAGTCCGATCCGCAGCTGCGTGTTGATTGACAAGGCCGACTCGCCAGTGAGGCAGTCTATCTCGTCTCTCGATTGCGCTCGGGATATGAATCTCCGCTGCGTGTCGGGGACGAATTGAAACTGACGGATATCCAGCTTCAGTCCGGAACATTGACGATGATGCTTGCGTCTGGTGTGCGTTTGGAACTGGTAACGCCCGTCGAGGCAACGTTTGAAAGCAACATGCGTCTTCGACTCGTCGCAGGCTGCCTGAGCGCTAACCTCGGCGAGAACGGTAAAGGTTTCACTGTCGTTACCGATGCTGGAGAAGTCGTCGACCTGGGTACGGAGATTGGCATCGAAGCCGGCCGAAGCGGTGAATCTCGGGTTGCCGTGTTCTCCGGTTCGGTTGAATTCCATCCAGCCATGCGATCGAATTCGGGCGAATTCGTCACGCTGACCGAAGGCGAAGCATTGCGATTTTCCGCCCGCGGCGGCCACGAGCGTTGGCAACAGATTTCGCTCGCAGCAGACCGCACGGGATTGACCGGAATACCAAGCTCGGGTGTGGTACGTGAAGTTGACGACAATCTTCATGATGGTGAACTGAGGCGGTTCTACGGTGTGGTGCGAGGAGGCATGAAACCAGGCGCCTTGGCGTTTACAGACAAGGAAAACCCGGTCTGGACATCCATGCCGGGTGAGCCGTTTCCGAGTTGGTTGGAAGGAGCCGATCTGATTCGCACCTACTATCGCGTCAGCTATTTCAAGCGTTTCGAACTGTCGCTGGTTTTGAACGGACCGGCCGACGTCTATTTGCTTGTGGCTCCCAACGAGGTGCCTGATTGGTTGCAGTCTCAGTTTGAGCCTACTGGCACCCGGTTGCACACCGGTCCATGGCATCGCGAAATCTCCAATCATCCAGACGCTGAATCAGGACCTGATGGCATCTACATGACATTTGAGGTCTGGAAAAAGTCGGTCGGCAAGGGCGAACTCAAACTCGGTCCCCCACCTGATCGCAAACCCGCCGGCATGCACTCAACGATGTACGGCGTGGCAGTCAAGGCAAAGGAACAACCATGATGATCAAGACAACTGTTGCGCAGCTGAGATTTACCTCAACTGTTTTGACACAGATCGCGTTAGCAATTCTGGCTGTATTAACGTCGCCCAGTATAACGTTTGCCGAAACTCTGCCCAATGTCGTCATCATCATGGCCGACGATCTTGGTTGGGCGGACGTTGGTGCGCAAGACGAAGCAGCGACGAAAGACGTTACGACGCCTAACATCGACCACATGGCGGCCGAGGGGATGGTGTTTGATGACTTCTATGTCGACTGCGCAGTGTGCTCCGGGTCTCGGGCAGCGCTGTTAACCGGGACTCGCTATCAGCGTCTCGGCGGGATCGGAGGAATTTTGGGTCATTTCACTTTCTTGAGAACAACGTAGTGCAGACTGCCTGTTTTACTTGGCCGGGGTGTACGTCGGAAAATCTGTGTAGCCGTGTGCGCCCGGCGTGTACCACAACGACATGTCTGCAGTCTCCGCAAGCGGCCAGTCGTTGGCAAACCGTTCAACTAAGTCAGGGTTGCTGATGTAGGGGCGACCAAATGCAATCAGATCGGCGGCCCCACTGGCAAGGGCGGCGTTGGCCGCTTCCTTGTCATAACCCACGTTGCCCATCAGTCGCCCTGAATACACTTCGCGGAAATCGTTCAGCGTCATTGCTGGTCCGAGTTCGTGAAAACCAAAACCCGTTCCATCCATGATGTGCAGATAAGCCAAGTCGTACGCATCGAGTTTCTGGGCTGCGTGAGTGAACTGCTCTCGATAGTTTGACGAGCCCATGCCGTTGTAGGAACCGTTTGGTGAGAGACGCACGCCAACACGATCGGCGGGCCAGACCGTTGTCACGACATCGACGACTTCACCCAGCAAGCGATATCGGTTTTCGATACTACCGCCGTACCGGTCTGTGCGATGGTTGGATTTCGCCTGCAAGAACTCGTCAAGTAAGTAGCCATTGGCTGAATGAATCTCGACACCATCGAATCCAGCTGACATCGCGCGCCTTGCGGCTTGCCGATAGTCTTCGACGATTCCGGGTATTTCGTCGGTTTCCAGTGCTCGCGGAATCTCGTACGGCTTCTTGCCTGTCGGCGTGTGAACTTCGCCACCTTCAATGGCAATCGCCGACGGCGCGACCGGCAACTCGCCATCGTGAAATTCGCTGTGCGACGCACGTCCAGTGTGCCACAATTGAAGGAATATTCGGCCTCCCCGATCATGGACTGCATCAACGACCCGCGTCCAGCTATCTGCCATCTCGTCACTATAGATACCCGGCGTGTCTGGCCAACCGATTCCCTGTTCGGAAATCACGGTTGCTTCGCTGATGATTAGTCCCGCCGACGCACGTTGTGAGTAGTACTCGGCCATCAAGTCGTTGGCGATTCGACTCTCACCCGCGCGGGCTCGCGTGAGCGGAGCCATGACGATTCGGTTGCGCAACGTGAGTTCGCCGATTTGGAGGGGACTCATCAGTTGAGTTGGAGAGGAAGATGTGGTCGCGGTGAGCATTTCGATATTCCTATATGTGTTGAGTGCCGCGTGGTCCAGGCTGCGTGTTTGCAGTCAATCCCACACAAGCGGGCTGGCCGTCTGATTTCTGTTTCAACTGGGCTTCATGTATCGCAGGCTGCATGCCATTATCGCAAGGTGCATGCCATTGGCATAGCTCACCGAGAGTTCAGCATCAACACGAGCGCGGCGACGAACAACTGCCCAGCGGCGGACAATCTCGATTCTGGACTGCCCATACGTGCGCAGTGCCGGCGACGGACAGGCAGCTAATGATTGGCTCCGACCAGCACGCGTGAAAACCGGCATCCATCGCAATTTCGCGATCGCGGGCCCAAAGCGGATCGGTGCTAATATCTTCCACAATCACGCGTTTGCCAGTGAATGCCGCCGTGCCGCATGAGCCGGCATTTGGATCCGGCATCGTTCCTTCGATAATCCGGCAATAGTGTTCAGGAATTTTGCGAGACGCGCCATTTCGGAGGCAGCCAGTTTTCCGGTCGACCAACAGCACCGACGCAATCATGTCGGGTCGCGATTCTTCTGCCACATTCACCAGCGTGTGAAGAACTTCTTCCAGCGAAGCACCTTGGACCAGTCGCTTGAGCACGCGCGTCTGCCCGCCCTCGAGATGCCGAACATCGAACGATTGGCCAAGGAAGGCATGAAGTTTCGCAACGCGTACGCTTCGCCCCAGTGTTCTCCATCGCGAGTTTGTGTTCAGACGGGACAGTCGTCGCCGAGGAACGGATACACCGTCTACATGAATTCCCGCGGGCAAGAGTATTACGACGAAGGCCGCCAGTATAAGAACTTTCCCGTCATTCCATGTGTCTCGGACCAGACGATTGATCCAGGGACAATGACGATCCCCGAAGCCTTGGAGCCGCTTGGTTACCTCAGCGGTCACGTTGGCAAGTGGCACATGCGAGGTGATCCAGGTGACGAGGGTTACCTACCGCGATGGTCAGTGCTGACAACACCAAGCCGAATGTCGTCTTCCTGGCGGTCGACGACATGAACGACTTTGTTGGCTGTCTCGATTCACGACCGAATGCGATCACACCCAACATTAGTCGGCTGGCTGCTCGTGGCGTGTGCTTTACCAACGCTCATACCGCCGGAGTCTTCTGTGCGCCCAGTCGCGCGGCGATCTTTTCCGGCCAGTACGCTTCAACAACCGGATGCTACGAGACTCCGAACTACTTTGTGCATCATCCGGAGATTGAGTCGCTACAAACAAGTTTCGCCAAAGCGGGTTACACCACGCTCGGCGCTGGCAAGCTGTTCCATCATCCAGCCGGAGCAATCGACCAGCGTGGTTGGACAGAGTTCTTCCTGAGAAATCAGTTCCAGCGTGAAGGCGGTTGGGCGCTGGAATCGTGGAGCAGTGACACACCCGTGCCACAGCCATTTCCGGCCAGCGTTTACAACAAAGGCAAAGAGATTACCGGCGGACTGTTCCTGGAATGGGGGGCAGTTCCGAAAGAACGGGAAGAGGAGATGGCCGACACAATCCGAGCCAACTGGGCGGTCGAACAACTGGGTCGAAAACACGACAAACCGTTCTTTCTGGCCTGCGGCTTTTATGCTCCTCATTACCCCAATTACTGTCCTCAAAAATATTTTGATCTGTATGATCGAGACGCCATCGAGACTCCGGCGTTCAAAGAAGATGACTTGGCAGATTTACCTGACAAGATTCGTAAGCAACGCCAGAATCGCAAGAAAGTGCACTACGACAAGCTCGTCGCAATGGGAGCCTGGAAGGACGCTCTGCACGGATACCTTGCCTGCACGAGCTACGCCGATGCGATGGTCGGGCGGATTCTGGACGCGCTCGAATCAAGCCCCTATGCCGACAATACCATCGTCGTGCTTTGGAGTGACCATGGTTATCACCTGGGCGAAAAAGGCCAGTGGGGCAAGCACACGTTGTGGGAACGAACGTCCAACGTGCCGTTCGTCTGGGCCGGCCCCGGCGTCGCCCAAGGTGAACGCACCGACGTGACCGTCAGCCTGATCGACATCTACCCAACGCTGGTTGAACGATGCAACCTTCCTGCACCGCGACAGAAACTCGAAGGCGTTTCGCTGGCATCGACGCTGAAAGAGCCCGCCGAAGCAAACGACCGCACCGTCTACCTTCCGTACATCAACCCCGGCGAATACACGCTGATGAATCGCGACTGGCGTTTCATTCATTACGATGACAAGAACCAGGAGCTGTACAACGTCAAGGAGGATCCGCACGAGTGGAACAATCTCGCTTCTGATCCGCAGTACGCGGACGTTATCACCAGGCGGCGGGAATCGGCACCGACCGAGTTTGCCGAGCCAGAACCTAAGCTCAACTCGCGTCGCGATCTGGTCGTCGAAGGCGAAACCTTCCGCTGGGAGAAAGGTAAAGGCAATTACATTCCACATCCAAAGTATCTGCCCTACACCGACCCCGCACTGAAGCAGAATCAATCGAAGACGGGACGCTAACATGCACAGCAAAAGAGTTCCTATGAATAAACGCGTTCGGTCAGTCATCCAGGGAGCGCTCATCGCTTGCCTTTCAGTGATTTGCGTGGCGGCGGTTTCTCCCGGTGATGCGAGGGCAGACCAAACGAGCCCAAATATCATCGTCATCCTGGCCGATGATCTCGGATACGGCGATCTGTCGTGCTTCAGGGCCAAGGATATTGCCACACCAAATATCGACCGCATGGCGACTGAGGGAGCGAAGTTCAACAGCTTTTATGTTTCGGCTGTTTGCTCTCCGACTCGCGCGGCGCTGATGACCGGCAGCCATTCGACTCGGGTAGGTATTGGCGGTGTGATGTTTCCGCGAAACAATCATGGGCTGAACCCTGACGAAATCACGTTACCGGAACTGTTGAAAGGTCAGGGTTTTGCGACGGCCATCATTGGTAAGTGGCATCTGGGCAACCAGGACATGTTTCAGCCACTGAATCATGGGTTTGATTATTGGTACGGAACGCCGTCATCCAACAGCCAGTTCTATTACCCGACGATTAAGAAGTACGCAGCCGACTGCGTGTTTCGCGAAGGTTACACTCGCGACGGAATCCTCAAGCGAGAGACGGCGGCCTGTCCGCTTGTTCGCGACAACGTTGTCATTGAAGTTCCCGCGGACCAGACGCAATTCACGCAGCGATACACGCGTGAGACCATTCGCTTCATCACCGAAAACAAAGACAAACCGTTCTTTGTGTACCTAACGTACAACATGCCGCACATCCCGCTGCATGCGTCCGAGAAGTTCGTGGGCAGCAGCAAACGAGGCATCTATTGCGACACCATTCAGGAACTCGACTGGAGCACCGGCGAGATTCTGCGGTCCCTGAAGGAACTTGGACTCGATCAGAACACGCTGGTCATTTTCACGTCGGACAAGGGCCCCAACACTGGCAAAGGCGGCAGCGCCGGCGCGTTGAAAGGCAGCAAAGGCTCGACTCTCGAAGGCGGCGTCCGAGTCCCCTTCGTCGCTTGCTGGCCGGGAACAATTCCCGCGGGCACAGAATCCGACGAAGCAATCACCGGCATGGATTTGCTGCCGACGCTGACAAGACTTGCGGGCGGTGACGTTGCTGACGACCGCGTGATTGATGGCAAAGATATCTGGCCTTTGCTCGCCGAAAAGCCGGACGCCAAGTCACCTCACGAAGCGATCTATTACCTGCGAGGCCGAAGCGTTGATGCAATCCGCGTCGGCCATTGGAAGTATCGAATGGCCACCGACAAGCCGTCAAAGGTGAAGAAGTCGAAGAAACAACCCGCCGCGGAAAGCCAGCCGAAGAAGGTCAGCGTTGAAACTCTCTATAACCTGAGTGATGACATCGGCGAGAATACCAACCTAATCGACGAACATCCCGAGATCGCCCGGCGTCTGAAGCGGAAACTAGCGACCTTCGAAACGGAACTCAGAAAGAATCTACGTCCTGCCGGAGTTGCAAGCGAACGATGAGCATTGGCCACTTCAAATTGCGAAGACCTCACTTTGCCAACAGATGGCATAAAAAACAGAAGACCTTGAAGCTGTTGCAGTTGGTCTTGTGCTGCCTGTTGATATTCGCGAGCTCAGGAACGGTCGGCGTTCAAGCTGAGTCGCCGAATGTCCTGCTGATCGCGGTCGATGACCTGAACGACTGGGTCGGCTGCCTCGGTGGGCACTCGCAGGCGCAAACGCCGAACATCGATCGCCTCGCGGCGCGGGGGATGCTTTTCACGAACGCACATTGTCAGGGGACGATGTGCAATCCTTCACGGATTAGCTTGCTGTGGGGACGTCGACCTTCTTCGACTGGCTTCTACAGCAATCGTTATCCCGTTGCCGAAGAGCCCGAGTTCTTGAGTTCGCATGTCAGTCTGCCTGCCCATTTTGCAGCCAATGGTTACAAGACGCTGACCGCAGGCAAAGTGTTTCACAGCAGTGCTCCCGTGAAAGACTATTTCCAAGTCGTGGGGCCGCGTCCGGGACATTGGCGCAAGGGGCTCGACAAGAAAGTTCACGACAAGCCGAAAGGATGGCACGGCATCTGGGACTTCGGCCCCCAGGACTACGACGAATCGAAGTTCGCCGATCACGTCGTGGCCACCTGGGTGACCGAGCAACTTGGCGCAGAACACGACAAACCGTTTTTCCTCGGCTTTGGTTTCTACCGTCCGCATGTACCGTTCTTTCCGCCACGTCGCGTTTACGACAGTTTCAAGAACGTGCAACTACCGCGAGTTGATGAGGATGACTGGAATGACATCCCCGACGCTGCGCGCAAGGTGTCGATGAGCAATCCAAAGATTCCGACACATGACTGGATGCGGAAAGAAGGTCGCTGGAAACAGGCGGTTCACTGTTACCTCGCTAGCGTTCGGTGGACCGACGAACAACTCGGCCGCGTTCTCGATGCGCTGGACACGGGCCCGCACGCAATGAACACCATCGTTGTCCTGTTCTCCGACCACGGTTACCACCTCGGCGAGAAACAACGCTGGTCGAAGTTTTCACTTTGGGAACGCACGACGCACGTCCCACTCATCATCAGCCTGCCCGGTGGCTCTAAAGGCAAATGCGGCAAGCCGGTCGAGTTGTTGAGCATCTACCCAACGCTGATCGAGCTCTGCGGCCTGCCCGCGAATCAAAAGCTCGAAGGCGTCAGTCTCCAGCTATTGCTCGAGAACCCAAACGCGGACTGGAAGCATGTCGCCATTTCAACGATGGGGCGGAACAATCACGCCATGCGTGACGAGCGTTGGCGATATATCCGATACGCCGATGGCAGCGGAGAACTTTACGATCACCAAGCCGACCCGAATGAGTGGAACAACATTGCTTCAAAGCCGCTACCTTCGGGGTTGCACACCAAGGTGATCGGGCGACTAAAGAAACACCTTCCAAAGACAAACTCGCCCCAACGGGGTCAAACAGAAAGATAAATACTGGATTTCCCATGAAGATTTGTCACCTCATTGCTGTCGCTTTCGCCGCTTTCCTTTTGTTTCCTTCGCACACTCACGTGAACGAACCCCGCAAAGCGGACGTCATCGTCTACGGTTCTACCCCAGGCGGCTTCTGCGCCGCGATTGCTGCCGCTCGCGAAGGCGCATCGGTCATTCTTCTCGAACCCACGAACCACATTGGCGGATTGAGCACCGGTGGACTTAGTCATTGCGACTCGAACCAGATGGTCCGCAGTACCCTGATCGGCCTGTTCGACGAATGGCATACTCGGATCGTGAAAGACTACACCGATCGCGGTCTTGAAGCGCCTTACCAGCCTTCGAAGAAGAACACTGCAAAGTGGACGTTCGAGCCACATGTCGCGATGCGGGTAACCAGGAAGATGCTCAACGAGGCCGGGGTCACGGTGCTGACCGAACGCTATCTCAAGTCGGTCACGAAAGAAGGCCCGCGTATCACATCGCTGGTCACGAAGAATGGCACGTTCACGGCAAGAGCGTTCATCGATGGCAGTTACGAAGGTGACCTGATGGCGGTCGCTGGTGTCGACTGGACCATCGGTCGCGAGGGGCGTGACGAATACGGCGAGTCGCTGGCCGGGAAGCAATACCCGAAGGAGAAGATGAACATCAACGGCTTCGATGAGAACGGAAAGTTGTTGCCGCTGCTCACCACTGATGACGCAGGCGATGACAAGGCGGGCGACAACAACATCATGACCTACAGTTTCCGACTGTGCCTCACCGCCAGCGCGGACAACCGCGTGCCCATGCCCAAACCGGACCACTACGACCCGGCCCGGTTTGAGATCATCCGCCGCTATTTGAAGAGTGGCGGTGGAAGTGTTGGTTATGACAGGTATCCCCTGCCGGTCAGAAATGTTGGGCTCGGCCAGTTGAAGCTTCCCAACAACAAGTTCGATGGCAACAACTCGATCGGACGACAATTTTCAATCGGCCTGGTCGGCGGCGCTAACGAATGGCACTCGGCCGACGAAGCAGGGAGAAAGAAGATCTGGGAAGCCCACAAACAATACACCCTCGAGTTCATCCACTTCCTGACTACCGACCCGGCAGTCCCCGCGAAGATCCGCAATCAATATGCAAAGCTTGGTCTTTGCAAGGACGAGTTCGTCGAACACGATCACTTCCCGCCCGCCCTTTATGTCCGCGAATCGCGTCGCATGAAGGGAATGTATGTCATCAGCCAAAGGGACATCATCGACGAGCCGGACAAGGACGACCCGATCGCAATCTCTTCCTTCCCCATCGACTCACATGACGTCCAACGCATCGCGCTGAAGGATGGCGGCGTGATCAACGAAGGCACGATCTTCCCCGTGCGTGTGAAGGGTCAGCATGTTGGCTACGCCTACCACGTACCCTACCGCGCGATACTGCCGAAGCCGGACCAATGCGACAATCTGCTCGTGCCCATCGCGCTGTCATGCACCCACGTGGGCATCTCGTCGCTCCGGATCGAAGGCGCATGGATGGTGATCGGCCAGGGAGCGGGTGTTGCGGCCGCATTGGCAGCGAAAGACGAAGTACCCGTGCAGAAACTCAACTACACGAAACTGCGCGAGCGATTGCTTGCTCAAAAACAGGTTCTGGAATTGCCGAAAGTGCCTGAGAAGCCATCCGCGAACGGCTCCATTGCCGCGGATTCGTTTTCCGGAATTGTATTGGACGACAAGCAAGCGAAGCTGACAGGCAATTGGTCTCCATCAACGAATTTCAAACCATACGTCGAAGACGGATACATCTTCAGCGGAGAAAACGATGCGAAATCAAGAGGCGATGGCAAAGCGACCGCGAACTTTCGATTCAAAGCGCCAAAGTCCGGGCGATATCAGTTGCTCATGGCTTACTCGGCGCACGAAACCCGTGCGGAGAACGTCCCCGTGACCGTTTCGTCCGGTCCCCACAGCCATGGCATCCAAGTCGATCAAACCGTGCCGCTTCCAAACGGCAAACATTTTCGCCCGATCGGAACGGTCGATCTCAGTGCGGATGTGAAAACAGAAATTCAAATAACGAACGCAGACACGACGGGTTTTGTGATCATAGACGCCTTGCAATTACTGCCTGTGGAACGGAAATAATGACACGTAAATTGATCAACGGACCAATGAGATACCGAATCCTACGATTGGGCGTACGCAGCCTGATTTGCGCTGTGCTTTTCGCGTGGACTGCGGGCGTCGTGGAAGCCGCCGACAAACCGAACATCGTTGTCTTTCTGACGGACGACCAGGGCTACGGCGACCTCGGTTGCTTCGGCTCGGATTCACTTGAGACACCAAACATCGACCGGCTATGCAAGCAGGGCATGAAGTTCAGCGACTTTTATGTGCATCAGCGGTGCTCGCCGACGCGTCTGGCGTTCATGACTGGTTCGCACGCGCACCGCGCGGGTTGCACCAAAGTCATCTACAACAAAGACCGCATTGGAATTCACGCGGACGAAGTCACGACGCCAGAGCTGCTGAAGACCGCCGGCTACACGACGGGAATTGTGGGCAAGTGGCATCTGGGCGAATGGGACGCGTTTAATCCCACTCGTCACGGCTTCGACTTCTTTTACGGTTTCATGATCGATCTCGACCAGGGTACGGGCATCTATCGGAACCTGAAACGCATTGAGTCGATCAAGCACAAGACCGACGGAAAGCATTCCCCGAAACTGCTCGACGCCGCGATTGGCTTCATCAAAGAGAACAAAGAACGCCCGTTCTTTCTCTACTACGCTTCGCCGTTGCCGCACACGCCGTGGATTCCGAATGAGCTTTTCAAAGAGACTTCCCGGCGAAGCACTTACGGTGATGTGATTCGTGAAATCGACTGGCAGGTCGGTGAACTCATGAACGCACTTGACGAACATGACATCGCGGAAAACACGCTGTTCGTCTTCGCATCGGACAACGGCCCCGTGCTTGGCATCGACGGCGGCGATGCTGGCCCATACCGCGATGGCAAATGGACTGACTTTGAGGGCGGCATTCGTGTGCCGTGCATCATGCGCTGGCCAGGCACCATCAAACCCGGTTCAACGAACCCTCAGATCACCGGAATCATCGACCTGCTGCCGACGTTCTGCGCGATCGCCGAAGTCGATCCGCCGGGCGACCGTGTCATCGACGGCCGAAGCATCCTGCCTTACATGAAGAGCGAGAAGGTTGAAAAACCAATCCACGAATCATTCATCGTGCCAGGCTCGATGATTCGTCACGGGCAGTGGAAGCTGCTTGTCCGAGACCTAAAGCCAGGCGGAAAGAGCGGTCGAGAGGGAAAGCGTCCATCCGCTCCAGCGGGTTCGCTCTTCAACCTCCAAGCCGATCCCGGTGAGACTCAAGACGTCTCAGCCGATCAGCCCGCAATTGTGGCGGACCTGCGATGCAGAATGAACGAAGCGGTCAGCGAACTCGAAGCCAACAGTCGACCGATTGGCAGATTTCCTGGTGCGGACGATCCAAAGACAAAGAAGAACAGAAAGAACAGGAGCAAACAATAGATGCGTTTCAGACTCATACAATTCTTAGCCGGTGCCATCATTGCGCTGTTCACACAGTCGGTCGGGGCAGCGACACCGACGGAAAGACCGATGAACGTGCTTTTCCTGGTTGCCGACGACTTGAACAGCTGGATGTTGGAAAACGCGGATCGCTATGCAGGCAAGGTGGTCGCACCGAATCTTCGAAAGCTTGCCAACAGTGGAGTGAACTTTACGCGAGCTTATACCGCCGCGCCGGTTTGTTCGCCATCTCGCACGGCGTTCTTTTCCGGTGTAGCCCCCTGGAAATCGGGTATCTACAACAACGCGCAGACCATCAGCAGTAGCGAGGCACTCAACCAGGATGCGGTGCTATCTCTGGCCGGGTTGTTCAAGAAGAGTGGCTACGACACCTTCGGTTACGGCAAAATCACCCACGGCTGGGACCAGAAAGAACACTGGGATGATAAAGTCGGCCACAAAAGAGATCCGGCTCCTCCCGGTGCGCCTCTGGCCAAACTCAGCGGGGGCGAGCAGGACTGGGGACCGATCCACCTCACCGAAGAACAAATGAATGACACCGGAGGAGCCAATCGAGCCATCGCGGTCTTAGAGAAAAAACACGATAAGCCATTCTTTCTGGCCTACGGCTCTTTCAATCCTCACATGCCTTGGTATGTCCCGCAAACGTATTTTGACATGTACCCCCTGGACCAGATTGTCCTTCCCGAACTGAAGGAGGATGACCTGGATGACCTTCCTCCCCTGGCGAAAGGAGTGAGTGACGGGATCGGGAGCTTCGCCGACAAGGTGATTAAGTCCGGCAAACATAAAGAGGCGGTGCAGGCCTACTTGGCCACGACTACCTACGTCGATACGCAGATGGGGCGCGTCCTCGATGCCCTCGAAAAAAGCCCCTACAAGGACAACACCATTGTCGTCTTCCTCAGCGACCATGGCTTCCACTTGGGGGAAAAGCACCACTGGCAAAAAACCACACTCTGGGAAGAGGGGACTCACACGTTGTTGATGTTCCGCGCGCCGGAGGTCACCACAGCCGGGGGCATGTCGGAAAGGTTCGTATCCCTGTTGGATATCTACCCCACCGTAGCCGAACTCTGCGGTCTAACGCCCCCCGCGTACATCGATGGACGCTCGCTGGTCCCCCTGCTTAGAGATCCGAAGGCTCCGTGGCAAAGCACCGCCATCACCGGATTGTGCAATAAAACCAAAACGGACCTTGCCTACATCAGCATCCGCCACGAACTCGGACGCTACACCCGCTATGGGGCCGAAGAAGCGGAGTTCTACGACACGACCAAGGACCCTCACGAATGGACCAACCAGATCGATAACCCGAAATATGCCAGTACTGTCAAAAAGCTCCGCGCCTTGGTCCCCGGCTTCGAGGATGCCGCTCAGCCCCTTCCCTCCGCCCTGACCAAGAAGCGTAGGGAAACCCAACAAGGGAAAGAGAAGAGATCGTCCAGTCCTTTCACATTATGAAAACAACCCGAACCTCAGGACCTACCATGAATCCTTCCGCTCAGAACCACCCTTCACGTCGAACCGCATTGAAATCGCTCGGCGCGACCACCACGCTGGCTGCGTCCGGTCTGTTGCCGTCAGCAATCTACGCTGCCTCGCCAGCATCGGCGAATGCCAAGTTGCGAGTCGGGCTGATTGGAGCGGGGAATCGAGCCAAATGGCTGATACGCGCGTTGTCTCGCGAGTCGCATCGAGCCGAATTGGTCGCCGTTTGCGATTGTTATCTACCGCAGATCGATGTTCTTGCGGCTGACTATAAGAACGATCCAAAAGCCAGCGCAGCGTGGAAACGTTATCAAAATTACGAACAGATGTTCGAGCAAGAAGAGCTTGACGCGGTCATGATCGCAACACCGGATCACGTACGTGTGCGGGCGGCGATTATCGCCTGTGCGAAAGGGCTAGATATCTACGCCGAAAAGCCGCTCAGCTTCAGCATTCCCGAAGGCCGTGCGTTAGTCAAAACCGTTCGCAAGCACAAACGCGTGTTGCAGGTCGGAACGCAACAACGCAGCACGGCTAACAACCAATATTCCTGTGAATTTGTTCGAAACGGCGGCCTCGGCAGAGTGCACACAATTCTCGTCAAGAACTACTCCGGCTCGCGCGGGGCAACGGGTCTCGAAAAGCAGGACATTCCCGAAGGCATGGATTGGGATCAATTCTGCGACCGGGCGCCGTTGCTCGACTACCACGAGCAACTTCACCGTCGGTGGCGAAATTTTGATACCTTTACCGGAGGCCCCATTTGCGATCGCGGTGCACACGCCCTGGACATGGTTCATTTGGCGATGGGCTGGGATAATGTCGCGCCAACGCGAATCGAGCCGATCACGGATGCAAAAGACGTTCGCCAGAGCGGAGTCCGTCTTTATTACCCTGACGGCACGGTTGTTCGACTCGAAAGCGACAATGGACCGGCTTTTGGCGGCATCTTTATTGGCGAGAAAGGCAAGTTGGAAATCAACCGAGGACGCTTCGCCTGCAACCCGACGACGCTGCTTGCTCCTTTCGAAGGCGAGGAGTCCGAAAATCACGTCGGCAACTGGCTCGACTGCATTGAGTCACGGGAGGAACCCAATGCTCCCGTTGAAGTCGGGCATTTGATCACCAGCGTCGCGCACCTGATCAACATTTGTCGGATTACGGGCCGCACAATCAACTGGGATGCCACCGAAGAGCAGGTCATCGGCGATGACGCGGCGAATGCATTGCTGACCAAAGAACGACGTCCCGAATTCGCGCTTCCCACTGTCTAGCCCAAGGACCTCAAATGCTTTCCGCTTCATCCTGTCGTTCTAATCTTTCGACAACGCTACGGTGTTTTTCAACCATCGTGCTCGTTGCGATCTTGCTTTGCTGTGGCTCCGCCTTCGCCGATAATTGGGCCACGCTGTTTGACGGCAAAAATCTCGATGGCTGGAAACGTTCTCGCGACAACAAGCAGTTCGCGATTGTCGACGGCGTCATCGTCGGCACGAGTTCCAGCCAGACTCAGTTTCTACACACGGTCGAAGAGTACGGTGATTTCGAACTCGAACTGGAAGTCAAACTTCACCACACGGACTTGAACTCGGGCATTCAAATCCGGACCGGGTTGACTCGCAAGAACGCGAAAGGCCAAGCGAGGGAATCGACCCACGGCCCTCAAGTCGATATTGGAAAATCTCCGGGGCGTTCCGGACACATCTTCAACCAGGGCAATGGTGCCTGGATCACGCCCCAGGAAGACCTGACTCGGAACGAGCTGATGGTCAACGGAGAATGGAACAAGCTGCGTGTAGTGGCCGTCGGCCCGCGAATTCAAACCTGGATCAATGGCAAACAAGTTGCGGATGTCGCCGATGATGAAGCGTATGCGAGGTATCCTTCGGGCGTGATCTCGCTGCAGGTACACGGTGTGAAGAAGTCACCAGAGAAAGCACGCCACGTTTCGTTTCGATCGATTCGTGTTCGCAAGTTTCGATCAAAGACCAATGAATAAGTATTTGAATTCCTGTAAACAAACAACGTGTAGTCATAACGATCCAGGAACTTCCATGAATCCAGCGGGATCAATCGCTCAAGCGAGTTTGTCTTTCTTATTCGCATTTCTGCTGGCTGGCACAGGCTTGGCCGCTGAGAAGCCGAACATCGTTCTTCTGCATATTGATGCCTGGGCGTGGAACGGGTCTAGGATTGCTATGGATGACTCGATGCCGAATTCCCGCACGCCGGTGCTGCAGATGCCGAATGTCGAGCGTTTGGCTCGCGAGGGCATGAAGTTCACCAACGCGTGCATCTGTGCTACTCTCCGACCGGCCAATTCCGAATGTCTGACATCGCTTCTAAACGACATAACCCTTCGCTACAAAAGCACTTGTGACCGAGGGTTAACGGGTCGGAGTGTGACCAGACTAAGCCAAGCTCCCCGAGCCGGACTTGAAACAAGCTTAAACACGAGGTGAGGATAGTGGACAGTGAAACCCCGCAAGTCATTGGTTAAAAACCACTTGCGAATTCATGCCCCAAATCGCACGAACTGATTGAACTTTTTCCGACCAGCGATTCACACCGAAAAGGCTTTAAAAAAAGCCGCTGATCGCATTTGATCAGCGGCTCATGTTCCGGGTAGTGGAGGATAACGGACTTGAACCGATGACCTCCTGCATGCCATGCAGGCGCTCTCCCAACTGAGCTAATCCCCCGAGGTTGTTGCCACCCAGTGAACCTGGTTGGCCTGTGAGGGGCGGAGTTTATCGGGTCATCCGCAGGTGCGTCAAGACCGTGGGCGCACTTTTCTTGATCACATCGTCCACATCGCTCGCAGAGACGAATTTCCGTTGACGGCTGGGTGTTGGATTTGATAGTTCGCTAGGTAACTAAGTGATCTGCCAATTGACTTTCCATGCGAACGAACCGTTGAAACGCATTCCCGACCGCCCTACGACCGCTGACCAAGGAGCTCGATCGCGTGCCGCCCAGGCCGCGTGGCAATGGCCGTTGGCAGGCGTACTGTGCGTGGGCGTGCTGCTCACGCTGACGGGATGTCGCGGCCGAGCACAGGAGGATCTTTATCGGCAATCGCTGCAGCGTGAGGTACGGCAGCTAGAGGACCAGCTGTACGAAGCCGATTACGAAAACCGCATCCTGATCGACAAACTTCGCCGCGAGCGACTCGCCGATTCCACGGCGTCGAGAAAGGTAGATCCGGCAGAATCCGATCCAACTTATGTGCCTGCGAACTCACCTGAATTTCGGGCGAGTGACGGGACCGATGGCGGGGCTTCAGGGACAACAAAGGGGGCCCCCAACCGTGGCAGGCCGCTGCGGGATCCTCCCCGTGAAACGATCCCTCCCGGACCGAAGACTCCGGACGCGAACCCGCCGGCGGCTCCGGTGCCAGATGCGAACACGGACCGCGCGAGGGACGATGACTATGATGACCTCCCAGACATGGACGCACTGATCGAGCCAGGAGAGTTGGTGGATCCCGGCGATCTGGTCGATCCTGGTACGCTTGTCGACCCAGGGACATTGCAACGCCCCGTTCCTATTCCTACTCCAACCGATCCAGACAAGGGAGAATCCGGTGAGAGCAAGAGCGAGGCTCCTGGCTTTCAGTTGCTGCCGCCACCGGGCGGCCCTGTCCCTCCGGGCACAGAGGACTTGGAGATTGAGCCAATTGATCCTGGCATCCCGCTACCGCCGAGTTCACGTGATGGGCAGTCCGATGACGATCCGAGCAAGATTGAGTTGCCAGGCGTGAGCATGCTCGGCGGTCTGGGGCCGGTTGCGGGTTCCACGCCGAAAATTGAACTTCAACCTACCAAGATTAGGATCGATGCCACCACCAGCCGGGTGCGAATCAGCGCGGAAGAAGAAACGAGGTTGCGGAATCCCAGTGGTGAGCAGAGTGTTGCCGAGGGGACGCCTGTAGTCGTGACCGAAGGAGTGGACCTGACGATTCGGGCGGACGATCAATTCGGCCATCCAATCGCCGTTCTAGGCCGGACGCACGATCCGATCGATCCGCTGCGATCGCCCGATGCAGCGACCCCACGTCCATTACCTACCAATAACTCGCGCCTTACCATCATCGCGCTGGATCCCAACAAGAGCGGAGACGAGGCAAAGTTAGGTCGCTGGGATTTTGATACTGAGAAATTGCGGCAGCTTGAGACATCGAGCTTGGCAAACCCTGCGAGCGGATACGCGATCACAGTCCCCATCCGCTGGCACGAGAAGGTGCCGGTCGGGGAGGCAGTGGTGTTTTTCGCGCGATTCGAAGCTGGCGCTCGCGATCTTCGGTGTGAATCAGAGATCAGCTTGAAAAAACAACCATCGGTTGCTGGTTGGTTGCCCCGGCGTTAAATCGTCACCGGACATCACTCTGCCCTTACATCGCAAAAATGGTTTGTTTTTCGGCGAGAATACAGTCATACTAGTGGGCCAGAGTTCTCGGCTGTCGAGTTCGCTCTGACTTTAGTTTCCGCTGGCGATTGTTCTCACTGTGCGTATTTTTTGGACTCAGTTACTGGCCACAGCTCCAATTCTGGCGACCGCTGCGCTATTGACGACGACATGTTCCACCGCTGTGGCTCAAGATCCGTTCTCCAAAGGACCGCCCGGGATGGTGCGTCCATCGCGAGGCGGACCTCCGCCGGGCCAGCCCGGAGGTTCAGGTGGGCCGACTGAGCCCGGCAAAGAAGGGGAGAAGCCGGACGAGGCTAAGGGTGAGGGCGATGCCAAAAAAGACGGTGGCGAAGGATCCAACCCGCCAAAAGTTGTTCGTCGGGACGGTTTAGACCTGCCTCAAGGAGATCCTGCCGAACTCAAGGCCACCGTGGGCGAGGACGGGAAGGTGGGTTTCCGGTTCCGCAATCAAGGCTGGATTGATTTGGTCGGATGGCTGTCAGATATCTCGGGTCAACCAATTGATTGGCAAGAATTGCCGGGTGACGCTGTCAACCTCGTCAGTCCCGGGCGCCTGTCGATCTCTGACACTGCTGACCTGATCAATCGTCATTTGCTGGCACGTGGTTACACGATGCTCGAGCTGGAGGGTGGCATTACCATCGTGAAGACGGACGCCATCAATCCCGGGATGGTGCACTGGGTGACTGTCGAAGAGCTACAGAAACTGCCCAATCACTCGTTCGTGCGAACGATGTTAGACGCGGGCTGGCTGTCGGCTGAAAAACTGGCTGTCGAGCTGGCACCGATGCTCAGTGGCTCAGGAAAGATGACTGCGTTGGCGACGACGAACCGCATCGAGGCAATGGACGCAGCGGTCAATCTTCGCGAGGTTGCCCGTCTGCTGGGCGAAGAGCGTGACTCGGCCAGCCGCGATGCCTTGGCCCCCGAATTTCGGTTGCGTCACATTCCAGCGGAGGAGGCGAAAACGCTGCTCGAGGAGTTCCTCGGCGTCAAAGAGAAGAGTGCGGCACCAATGAGCCGCGATCAGATGGAGATGATGCGGCGGATGCAGCAACAGCAGCAACAGGGGGGACAACCTCCTCCAGCCAAAAGCGAAGTGGAAATTTCGATCGTGGCCAATGTGCGGCAAAACTCGGTCCTCGTGCGGGCACCCATTGACCGGGTGGCCATCGCCGCAGAATTCATCAAGCGAATCGACGTGCCTGGCGGTTCACTGAAGTCGCTCACTGACGCTACCAGCCGCGTTGAAGTTTATCGATTGGTGTCGTTGGATCCCGAGAAACTGATCGAGATTGCTCAGGAGATGAACGTGCTCGAACCGACGACGAGAATTCGTGTCGATAAGGACAACAAGGCCGTCATCGTGTCCGGCGCGGCCGCAGATCGATTCATTATCAAATCATTGATCGAACGCCTCGATGGCGGAAAACGCCGATTTGAGGTTTTGCAGTTGCGGCGGCTTGATGCAGCTGCCGTTACTGAATCCATTTCATTTCTGATGGGCAAGAGCAAGGAGGACGACAACAACAGTCGTCGCAGCCGATACTCGTATTACGGTTTCGGAGGCGGCGATGACGAGGATACGGACGACGACGAATTCCGCGTCGCGGCGAACACGAGCTACCGGCAGGTGCTGTTGTGGGCCAACGAGGCGGAAATGGAGGAAGTGCGCTCGCTGTTGATCAAGCTTGGTGAACTTCCACCGCCCGGCGGCAGCGGGCAAACCGTCCGCGTGATCGAAGCATCAGCCAATCCTGAGACACTCGAGTACTTGAGGCAGCTCAAAGCGCAGTGGCAGGCCATGTCACCCAATGAGTTGATCTTGCCGAGTGAAGACGAGCTTTCTGATCCTGCCGGCCGGAGCGGTGCCGAGACCGAGGAGGGGGATAGTTCCGAAGAGTCGCTGGACTCCCAATCGGAGCCCGACAAACCGTCGAAGAAGTCCGACGACGAACCTATTGTGAAAGACGGGAATGACGTTCGTGCCTGGCCGCGGGATCAAGCGGCCTATGCCGCCGTCATGTTGACCGCCGACCAGTCTGCTGCGAGCCAGTCGGACGAGGCCAATCCCGCCCCCGTTGAAATACGTTTTGACGCGCAGGGCAACCTGGTGCTGTCGAGCAGCGACACGAAAGCGCTCGATAAGCTAGAGAATTTGATGCTCGACATCAAACCGCCGAGCCGATCTTATGAAGTCTTCAAAATCAAGAACGCCTCGGTGACGTTGCTGACACTCGATTTGGAGGATTACTTTGAAGATCCTGAGGAAAAGGATGATGACTCAAATGATATTTATCGCTGGATCTTCGGTGGTGGCGATGCGAGCGATGACGGACCCACGGGACTTGCTAAAGGCGGCAAACTGAGGTTTTTACCCAATTCGGATACGGGAACCATCATTGTCACCGGTGCTTCAGGGGCGCAGCTGCAAACGATTCGCGAGCTGATCGAACTGTGGGATGTTGCCGAGCCAGTCAATCCCAAACTCAGCCGGTTTACGAAACTTGTCACCGTTCGCTATGGTCGTAGTGAGAAAATTGCTGAGACAGTCAAAGAGGCCTACCGTGATTTGCTCAGCAGTAACGACAAGGCGTTCTCAGCCGGAGGTGGTGGCAACAACGGCAGCAAACGTTCGAGCAATCGCAGTGAGGGTTCCGGGTTAGAAGACTCTGAGAGCGGTCGTAGCGGTGGTGGCAATGACTTTTCGTTCAATGGTAAGTTATCAATTGGTGTCGACGAGCTTGGCAACACGCTGTTGGTGAGCGCCGAAGGTGAATCGCTGTTAGAATTGATTGTATCGATGATCGAAAAACTCGATCGCGCCGCCCAGCCCGGTGGCGAAATTGAGATTGTCACGTTTTCCGGAGATATTTCGGCCGAAACTTTGCGGCAGGCAATGTCCGCGTTAGGCACAACGACGATGGGCGAATCGGCACGAGGTCGAGCTTCCGACTTTCGTAGTTCTGACCGACGCACCGATGATCGCGGCAGCAGAGACCGTCGTTCGGACCGTGGCGGCGACCGAGATCGGGGAGGCGACCGCGGCGGTGAGCGTGGAGGCGGTCGAGACCGCGGTGGAAGTGGTCCTCCACAGGGAGATCGGTAGCATTCTGAACCTGTGCTAACCGAGAAAGTAAATCGATTGAAAGCCAATCCGCTGTCGATGAGATTCGCACGCCGCGTGATGGCGCACGCTGGTTTTATTGTCATAGCGTGGCTGCTCATCGCGGTACTCGCCAAGGGTATGGCGCCGTCGTGGAAGTCGGTGGCGCTCGATGGTGACTTTGACTACCTGCCGTCGACACAGAATAGTGTGGCCGGTGGGCGTCTGCTCGATCGGGCATTCAAGGGGACACGAGCACGTAGCCAAATGGTGCTCGTCTTCGCGAAAGATGACGAGCCGTTTGCCACGCGGGATCATCTACTCGGTCTCGACGTTTTGCGGCGGCTTTACCACCGCTTAGGTGAGGTTTGTTGGCAGCGATCCGAACGCATCGCCTGTGGTGACGTACCGCCTGACGAACCAATGTTGCCTCAGCCTGATATGCTGCCCAATGCAGCATCGGGGGATGTTACTCCGATCGTTGATTCAACGGAGCTGACTGTCGAGGCGGGTGCCAACTCGGGAGAGGGCGCGGCGGATTCGGCCGACACGAAGCCAGTGATTCTCGACGAGAGGAGCAACTCTGCCCAGCGTTGGCTGGGCGCAGCGGTGGAGGCATTCGATCAAGCGATCGAAATCGATGCAGACTTCTATAAACTGCTCGGAGACCGTGTTCCCTCACGTGCCCCAACCGCCTACGAACCACGACTGGCGATCGCCTATCAGGATCGTGGAGAGCTAGCGAGGTTTCGCTGTGCCGATCCAGCGCTCATCGAAGAGGACCTTGCGTCAGCCAAGGTACTCGCTCCCAACATTGAGTCCAGCACGATTCCAATCGCAGAGCGCGATCTCGATGAATGGCAAGTTCTACTGGACGTTTACAGCTGGAAGGAACCTGTCATTGGCGCGCAACTACGGCGGACCCACGCGAGAATCGCCGTGCTGCCGCTCGCCAGTGAACTGGCAGCAACAGGCAATATCGAGCTGCTCACTCAACTACGGCAGATTGTCGAGCAGTGCGTTCAGTATCAGCGTGAATACTTGCGTGCCGACGAACTTGCGCAGGCGGATGATCTTCAAGTTCGCATCACGGGGTCGGCCGCGATCGGCGGCGAGACCTTGTTGGCAGCGAGTTCGGCGATCGCGTATACCGAATCGTTCACGATCATCATGATTTTGATCATCTTGGCGGTAGTGTACCGAGCCCCTTTGCTCGTCGCAGTTCCGTTAGTCACGATTGCGGTGGCCGTGATGGTGGCGACCGCCGCCGTGACTACACTTGCGGGGATATCGGCGAGTAGCCCGGGGTTGGGTTTGGACTTGAAGGTGTACACGACGAGTCGAATTTTTGTCGTGGTGATTCTTTTTGGTGCCGGCACGGACTACTGTTTGTTTTTGATCTCTCGGTTGCGGGAGGAAGCCGCCATCCATCCATGGCCGGTCGCTTGCGAACGCGCCCTTGGAGGCGTCAGCAGTGCGCTGCTCGGCAGTGCGCTGACGACGATCGTGGGGCTCGGCATGATGTGGTTTGCTGAGTTCGGCAAGTTTCACCACACGGGACCTGTCATTGCCATTTGCCTAGGCATCGGCTTACTCGTATGCATGACCTTGACCCCTGCATGTCTACGGCTGTTAGGACCGATCGTGTTCTGGCCAAACAAGATCACCAGTTCCGACCGCCGACCCGTCATTTCTCTGTTGCCCAGTCGCAGCCCGAGCGGTGCCGAGCAACCTGCAAATCGCGTGACGGAGCACCGGCGAATGAATGGTGGCAGTCGAGCGTGGAATGCTGCATCGATCGCGCTGACTCGGTACCCGATCTGGACTTTGGCGGCGGGATGGTTGCTGCTGATTATGCCCGCGATCGGGGGACGCATCCATGAACGAGACGTCACCTATGATCTAAGCGGTCAGCTGCCTCAGACCGCGGGCAGTCGACAAGGTATGCAGACGCTCGATCGCAATTTCGGTGTGGGCGAGTTCGCACCGATTTCCGTGCTCGCGCTGGCCAGGGTGGATCAGGATGAGGCAACTCTCACAGCGACACGAACGCGATTGACGGAGTCACTCTACGATATCGATGGCGTGCGTCGGGTACGATCACTCACTGATCCGCTGGGCGATTTCCCACCCGAGCGAGAGATGAGTCTGCTCAGCAAGGAAGCATGGCGGCGCCGCGCATTGCAGAACCACCGACTCTCCCGGATTCACTTTGTTGCCAACGAACCCCAGTTCACAGACCGCCTGATTCGACTGGACGTGATTGTCCAGGAAGATCCGTTTTCTCAAGCAGCGGCGGTTAAATTAAAAACGATTGAAGATGAAACCCGCCGCGTGCTGCAGAGCCAAACGGGCGAAAGCGGTGCGTCATGGGAGTTGTATTACACCGGGACGACGGCATCGATTGTTGATCTTCGCGAAGTCACGCTGCGTGATACCAGGCGAATCAAGATCGCGGTGATTCTCGCGGTGCTTGCCGTGCTCATCATCGTGCTGCGCCGCGTCGTCCTGTCGCTTTATTTGATTGCCACCGTATTATTGAGTTACTACGCGACGCTAGGATTGACGTATTGGTTTTTTAGAGCCATCGATGGCCCCGATTTCCTCGGACTCGATTGGAAGTTGCCACTGTTTCTCTTTGTGATCTTAGTAGCGGTCGGGCAAGACTATAACGTTTATTTGGTGACGCGCATTATCGAAGAACGTCGGCGTTTAGGGTCGCTCGCCGCGGTCCGGCGGGCAGTCGCGAGAACAGGCGGAATCGTCACTGCGTGCGGGATCGTGATGGCCGCGACTTTCTTGAGTATGACCGCGTCGGCGTGGTGGCCTCCGGTCATTGCTTGGCTGGGCTTGACCACGCCCAACGCTGCGGGCGAATTTCAGCAAACAACTTTGCGTGGTATCACGGAATTGGGTTTCGCACTGGCGGTAGGAGTTTTGATCGACACACTCTATGTCCGTACTGTGCTGGTGCCTAGTTTTGTCGTATTGCAGGATCGGTTCCGACGCCGTTACTTATCTTGAGGGCCTCCTGTGCATGTTTCCGCTGGATGAGCGATTAAGGCCGCGCGAAGTAGATTTAGTTGCAATAGCGTTCTCCGTGCAATGCACGGTCCATCTTTTTGCGACTCACTAGCGAATGACGCTTCCGTCGGATGTCATGCACGCTCCTCCGCTCGGGTGTTCGCACAATTTTTGCTATTTGATCAGGCATATGCCCCAATGAAATGAGATCGCGTTTGAACTCCAGATCGCGTTCTGACTCAAGGTGCATCCGCCACTGGAGAACAGCTTGCGTGCCCAGTGCAATGACAGTTACCGTCAGCATGCCGGCGAGCGCCAGTATCGCGGCGAGTACCATGCCGGGGTTGTGATTGAGAGAATTCCCAGCAAACACAGCGGGGTGGCAAACTTTCTGGTCCAGGTCATCATTCAATATTCCTAAGTCGTCTGGTGAGTTAGAAACGAGCAACAGGCGCCCCGGCGATTCCGCAACCCTCCTAACATACTGTATGAGCGCGCTAGTGTGGCAGTTTGATCGTGAGGAAGATGTGGTTGCCGCCATGCAGCTGGCGGTCGCAGTGAGATTTGGCTAGCGATCTGAGCCCGCTCCCTGCACTCACTTTCAGGTGCGTCAAGCAACGCCCGGAGGAATTCGGCAGGTGAAAATGATTGCCGCCTGGAAGCCGCCGCGGCCTATCGGTTAGGATCTGGGTTGTCATACGTCACGTTTCCTTTGGCTTACCGAAACTCTTCACATGATACGCGTTGCCCTGATTGGATCGACCGGTTACACGGCCCTGGAGGTCGCACGGCTGTTGCTTGCTCATCCGCAGGCTGAGTTGACAGTGGCGACTAGCCGCTCGGACGAGGGAAAACCGCTGGCCGAAATCCATCCATCGTTGGCAGGGCGTTGCGAAATTGCCTTGCAGGAGTTCGCTCCCGCTCGCATTGCGGAGCAGGCGGACGTGGCAATGTGCTGTTTGCCCCATGGTGCCTCTGCCGAGACCGTACGTGAGTTGGCGGCAGTAGGCATACGTGTGATCGATTTTAGTGCCGACTTCAGGCTGTCATCGGTGCCCCTCTACGAACATTGGTACGGTGTGAAGCATCCGTGGCCGGAACGGATCGGTAGCGTCGTCTATGGGATGCCGGAGTACTATGCAGACGAAATAGCGACCGCTGATATCGTCGCCAATCCAGGCTGCTATCCGACGTCGGCAATCATGCCATTGGCGCCATTGGTTCGAGATCGTTTGATCGAAAACGATGATATCATTGTGGACTCCAAGAGCGGCGTCAGCGGTGCCGGGCGCTCGCCCAAACTCGGCACACTCTACTGCGAGGTCAACGAATCGATCGCCGCCTATGCCATCGCGTCACATCGTCACGGTCCTGAGATGCAAGACTTGATCCATCGTATCTCCGGCGAGTCCGTTCAGATTTTGTTCACGCCGCATTTGACGCCCATGGACCGGGGTATTCTGTCTACGATCTATGTGCGTCCCAAGCTCCTCGAGGGCGACACGGTGGAAACGGTTCAGACGCGACTGATGGGCGCGCTGCGGCATGCCTATCAAGGTCAGCCGTTTGTGCATGTGGTCGATCACATCCCCGCGACCAAGCACGTGGTGATGACGAACCATGTTCAAATGACAGTGCGAGTCGCGGGTGAAAAGAACTCTCCCGGCCGAGCCGTGATTGTCTGTGCGATCGATAATTTGTCAAAAGGAGCCAGTAGCGCTGCGATTCAAAATATGAACGTGATGTTTGGACTCGATGCGACGACCGGGCTGTGATTGAGCTGCCCCAGGGCGCAGACGGTTGGGCCCGCTGGCCGCCTCAAACTGAGGCGATTGCCCAGGCATTGCAAGGAGCGTGGGCCAGTGGCGAGTGGGGTAAGTACGACTCGCCCGTGCACGCGAGGTGCGTCGATACGGTAACTCAAGCGATGTCCATGTCCAGCGAGAGTGTGGCCGCGATTTCGCCGCTCTGGCAATTCTATCTCGATCGCATGGAACCACCGCCTCTGATCCGGTTATGTAGTAGCGGGACCGCTGCGGTGGAACTGGCGCTACGTTGCTGCGGGGTTGTGGCTGGTGACGAAGTTGTGGTTGCCGCCTACGACTATCCCGGCAACTTCCGCTGCATCGAACTGCTGGGCGCGACTCCCGTACTCGCGGATGTTCGGCCCCGCGGCGTGACAATGGACCCTCAGTCGCTGCGGGAAATAGAGGGCGACGATATTAAAGGCGTGGTGGTTTCCCATCTCTACGGCGAACTGGCTGACATCCTCGCGATTCGCGAAATCTGTGACCAGAGAAACTGGTGGCTCATCGAGGATGCGTGTCAGGTCCCGGGTGCGGGCTGGGAGGTGGGCAAGGATCCTAGCTCAAGCACTTTCGCTCCCGTCGGGTGCTTAGCGGACTGCGCAACCTTGAGTTTTGGTGGCAGCAAATTATTGTCCGCTGGTAACGGTGGAGCGATCGTTACCCGAAACCCGCGTTTGCACTCACGCCTACGCTCCTTCCTCGATCGGCCCAGCGATATGTTGCCACTTTCGGCGTTGCAGTGCGCCGTACTGATACCACAGTGGGGAATGTTGGATGAATTGAATCGCCGCCGCTGCGACATGGTCTCTCGCTTGCGTGGATGGGATTGGACGCGTCTCGGTGCGGCCCCTATCTCGATGGCCGTCGGGGGCCAGACAAACGCACACTATAAATTTGCCGTGCAAGCCAAAGATGCGTCTGGGCGGGCGTTGCTGCTGCGGCGTTTGCGGTCGATTGGACTGCCAGTGGGCGAGGGGTTTCGCAGTATGCATGGCACGAGCGGGCGGCGAAGTCGCAAGCCCGTTTCACTGGATCATTCGCAACTTTTGGGAGAACGCTGTCTCGTGATTGACCATCGGGCATTGCTGGCGAACGACCTCATAGAGCGACTAGATCAAGCTTGCATCACTGATGGAGAATCTGACGCCGTCAGCTGAGTCGATGCGTAGTGAGCAATCGGTAAATACGTCGAAATGATCATGCTTACCGAAGCTACGAGCAGGCTGCTACCGATGGCTAGCTCGCCGCAAACGATCCATGATCGCCATCCCAAGCCCATCTTCGGCACAGCAGTCTACCTGAATCTGTTCGAACTCAAGAGCGTCGGCACGGCGTAGCATTGCGTACAGTTCAGCCGCGGCGCTCTCGAGTTTTCCGTCTGGGTTGAAGGACCAGATTTCCCCGTGGTTAGGACTCAGCCGCTCGTCGACGGGGCCGAATACAATTCGCAGGACGCGACCACCCCCGCTGGAGGTTTCCGCTGATGGTGAACCTGCTTTGACGAGACACAGCGGCGTGCGCGGCGAATAGTGTTTCGCGAATTGGCCCGGTGCAGCAACCGGTGGTGCATCGGTGGGGTGAGGGGGAACGCCTTCGACCGGCTGCCCGATGGCCTCACTCAACTGTGCTGGCGAGATCGCCCCGCTACGCAGGACTCGCGGCGGCGAAGCATCGCCCTTCAATAACACAATGGTCGATTCCAAACCGACCCGGGAGGGGCCGCCATCAAGAATCATCGCGACGTGTTCTCCTAACCCCGCAGCTACATGGTGAGCGGTCGTTGGGCTTACATAGTTGGCCCGATTCGCACTGGGGGCGGCCACGGGCACAACGCAGTCAGCAATCCTGGAGAGTTCTCGTAGCACCGCCAGAGCAACGGGATGATCCGGCACCCGTACGGCCACCGTGTCACCCCCTGCGGTGACATGATCGAGTACGGCGCCGCTACGAGGGCCGATCAGCGTGAGCGGGCCAGGCCAAAATTTGCTGAGTCGGTCGGCCTGCTCCTGGAAATTCGAGGAACACTCCTCGCTGAAGAGACCAAACGCGTCGGACGCGGTGGCGGTATGCAAGATGAGCGGGTTGCTACGAGGCCGTTTTTTTGCAGTAAAAATTCGCTCGACAGCTTTCGCGTCATCTCCGCGGGCAGCCAACCCGTACACGGTCTCGGTAGGCAAACCGATCAGTTCGCCAGCAAACAAGCAGTTTGCAGCACGGCGAATCGCTACATCGGTCGCCGAAAATACTTTTCTCTCCACCAGGTTAGTCACATTTCTTAATCGCGTGGGGTCGGAAACCGAAGAGCATTGATTGGAACTGTTCGACATCTCCAGATGGCGTCGCCGCTCTCCGCGGTTAGGGGTGACTGAACAATTCTGACTGGCATTGAGCCTCAGATTCTATGCGCTGCTCGGCGAGTCTGGAAAGAGTACAATCGGCCTGGAAAGCCCGCCACCGCCTATTTGGGATCGATATGAATCGCGACCAGACTCCATTCCAAATTGATCGCTCACCTCGCCCGGCAATGGGCGAAAGCGATCCGTGGATCGGCGCAAAGCAGTTTGAATGGACAGGATTGGCCGGCGGTTGCTTGATGACCTCCGGTTCTGCTGTGTTAACGTGTTGCCTACTCATACTCGACGGTGCCTTGGTAATGGCGGTCCTGGCCGCGATGGCCGCAGGGGGCGTCCAGTGGGTGAATAACGAGCAAGCCAGCCAGTTTCTGCTGTTCTCCGGTCCGATCTGTCTTACCATTGTTCAATGGTTGATGATCGACACGCTCCGCGGGATCGTGCGGCGGCAGCGCCGTCGCAAGTTCGGCCTTGTTGACCACGCCGAGTAAGTGGATGCCAAGCGAGCGAGGGAAACGATCCAATGTCGCGATCAGCTCAATTTCAGCTAGCAACATCGGACCTGCGTTGCCGGCAGTGGAGCATTTTCAGCGTCCAGGCAAGATGGCTTCCGAGTGTTTCACTTGCTCGAACGTATCGGTCACAGGACGTCCCTCCGTGCGAGTTCTGAATCTTGCCCAGCAACTATCAACTATTTCGATCGTGCCCCTTGATCGCCTGTCGACCAGGTCCAGCGGTGAATGTCCGTCACCGTATCACGATTCATGGCGATCGTGAGCGCATCCCCGCCACGAGAAATATCAAACGACTGGCATTGGATTCCGTGGGTCACGGCGGGGACGACTGCAAAGCTACCAAGCTGCGACCGTTGATCCAGATTCCAGAAATGAGCGGTACCCTTCCCGGTCATTGTCATAATCTTTGACTCGTTCAGAAAGCGAATGGATGCCAAGCGGTCGGAGTAGTCACCCGTCACATCAATGCTATGCATGGTGAACTGGGGGGATCCGGTTTGCTGGTCGAGGCTTGCGATCGAACCGTTTTCGAGGCCCACGACGAGGCGCCCACCCTGCGGCGAAAAACAGGCGGTGCGGATTGTGTCTTCGCTCGGCAATCGGAAACGTGATCGATCGGTCGACAATTCGATCATTTCAATCCCGGCATACCCGCAAATGAAGAGACTTCGCTCGTCAGGTGAGAACGTCAATCCGCACTGGATATTTGGATAGCGTCGACGCACGATGGGCTCGCTGATATCTCCGTCGCGGTCAAACACAACGAGATCTGTGGAGTTACCAACGACCGCGAGAAATCGCCCCGAATGCGAAAAGCAAGACATGCCGAGGCTATCTGTTGGGGAAGAGCTTGGCATGCGAATCGACTGAACTTCCGGTGCCCTCGCTACCCCCTGCTGATCTCGCCAATTTGTCAGCAGTTGCAACTTGCCTTCTCGATCGGTAATGGCAATCGTCTCGTGGTCCGGGGTAACCGCCAGGGAAGTCCACGCAGGCTGCGACAACAAAACTCGCTGCCCAGCAGCTGCATCGATATCCCCACCGGTATCTGGATGGCTGGCAAAATAGGTCAATTCCCCGGAATGGTTGAGACTTAATATTCCAGGAGGAGCCTCGACGGAAATCATCGTGTGCGAGTCAGATTCGGCAATCGCTTGAATCGCATGGGTCGGACGGTCGGGCGTGTAATGCTCGACTGCGCCGTCGATGGAAATCGTGACGAATTCGGAGGCGCCGGTAAACTTGATATCTTCAATCCGCCCACCTCGTCCCGCGACATACGCTTTGGAACGATAGTCAGGCGGTCGCTTTGATTGCATGTCGTCCTTGTTGCACTCGACAGGAACACGCTCGAAGAGTTCGACCCCCGAACGATAATCGGCGACCGCGATATATCGGTCATCTGCGGAGAACGCAAAGGCGTTCGGGCGGGAGGACGAGGCGATCCAACGACGCTCTTTCAGGTCGTCCGTCCTGACTAACCCGAAGCCGACGTCGTTATCAACCTCGTAGGCTGCAAACGGGTGTTGGCTAGCCATCGCCACACGTCCAATCGACGGAGTTTGCCATTGATCCATCAGCACACCGGTTTTCGTGTCCCACATTTGCAGGCTGTGGGGATTTCGACTCGATGTGAGTAGCCGGGAGCCGTCGTTGGTCAGTCCAAAGGCCACATTGCGGGTGCCATTGGGAATGCTGATGCTACGTTGCTGTGCGGTTGACCAACAGCGAATATTCTCGTACCGAGATGCCGATGCGATGACGCTGGCATCGGAACTGACTCGTATTGACTCGATCGTCGTCGGATGCCCATGGAGGACCTTTTGCGTCGCGCCGCTCGCCGGGTCGATCACGACCACTGACCGACCCAAGAGTGGCCAGATGGGGCCTGATATCGCTAGTTGCCCCGATGGCATCGCAGCAATCGCATCGAGCCTTCCCTCCAGCCCCGTTAGCTGATGCGTCATCGCGCCGCTCGCCGGATCCCAATAGTACAGACATCCATCCACCGCCGCTGTGACAACTGTTGCGCCGGAGGTGGCGCCATCGGGCCGTCGGAGGATGGCGACCTCGGTACCGCGGCTTGCGTGGTTTCCCCAAACTCGATAGCGACCTTGGACTTCTTCGTTGAGTAAGTTCCACTCGATTGTTCGAAGATCAGGTTCGTTGGTTTGCGGGAGCTGTCGATCCAGCAGTCTTCGCACTTCGCCAAAATGGCCTTGGTACAGGCGTAAAAACGCGAGGGACAGATCGCTGGTGTAGCTCCGTCGGCGCGATTCCTCGCGCGTCCGTTGGGCTTCTTCTCGTTCGGAATCTGCGATTACACGGAGTTGTTCTGCAGTTGCATGTTGCTTTTGGGTGGCGGCGAGGAGGCGGCTCAATGCCCGCGAATGGGCTCTGCTCAATGTCGCAGTCTGTCGCGATTCGATCACCACGGCAGACAAACCAACCACGCCGACAATAATCCCGATCAAGGCAATCGCGGCCATCGAAGCGATTCCTCGATTGCGTGTCGCCCACCTCCACGTACGACCGAAATGCCCCACCGGTCGCGCGCTGGGAGGATGCCCCGCAAGCACACGACGCAGGTCAGCAAGCAATTCTCCGGCGTCGCGGTATCGACGCGAGGGTTGTTTTTCCAAGCAGCGCTGACAGACGGCACTGACGTCCCTGGAAACAGCTGGACGTTGCTGACGAATCGAAGGCGGATCCAGGCTAACAATTCGCCGAATCGTGTCGAGCTCACTGACGGAGGAGAAAGGCGATTCCCCTGTCAGCAATTCATAGAGCAGAACGCCCAGTGCGTGCACATCCGAATGCGGCCCGTGATCATCGGTATTGCCCGAAGCCTGTTCAGGGGACATATAAGGTCCACTGCCAATCAATACTCCTACACGCGTGTCGGACCTATCCGTGCTGGTGCGGGCGAGGCCAAAGTCGGTTAGCCGGGGGACGGGTACATCGGCATCCGCGTTTGTCAGAATAATATTGGAAGGTTTGATATCGCGGTGTATCAAGCCACACTCGTGAGCAACTCGCAACCCATCGGCGAGTTGAGCCACGATCGACACGGCCAGTCGCACCGGAACGGGTGAACTGCGATTGGAAAGCCACTGGGAAAGAGTCGGACCAGGGCAATACTCCGAAACAATATACGCGTGGTCGTCGTCGAGTGCCGCCTCGAGAATTGGCACCAGGTTAGGATGGGTGAGTTTCGCTGCAGATGCCGCTTCACGTTGAAAACGGCGAGCCTCGACCGACTCCGGGCGCAGGCGGCGATGCGGCAATTTGATCGCAACCTCACGCCCCAACCTTACATCGGTGGCCAGCCATACCTGTCCAAAACCGCCCTCACCGAGCGGACGGAGCAATACGAAATGCTCCAGTGCCTCGCCTGGGTGAAGCGATCGATGCCTGGTTCCAGCAACCGTCTCGTCGCGCGTCACTGATCCGACATCGGTCGCGTCGCTAATCAACTGGAACGACGTGCGATCGCTTGATCCCTTCGCTGCATTGTGCCGCGCCCCCTGTTTCATCTCATGGGTCGCTTTCCGAGTGGTGGGTGAATCAGGACACGTCATGCCAGTCTCGGATAAATGGCGAAACCGGGTAAACCAGGGGACTCAGCGAAGACGGTCCGCCCAGCTCCAACCCGCTTCAACTGAAGCTTCCATTCTATCCGATTAACACATCATCACGTTCAAGAAAACTAACCATATTTCTCAGATTTGCTCTTGCGTTCTTAGCCACGCACGAGCGATATCGGGGAACCGATCATGTTTTCAACACCCATAAAAGTCACCTAAATCAGGTACCGCTATCATGAGTCCCTCGCAACCAATGTCGAATTCGACCCAGGAGGTTCCATCGAAGATGTCTGGCCGAACGTGGGACCATGGGTTCTGTCGCATCGCGCGATGGCACGTCGCTGCTATTGCGTTGCTAACCGTTTGCGTCTCGCTCGCGACCACAGGCTCGGTTGTAGCGCAGGAACCGGGAACAACCCAGCCGTCGATCGCAACCAAACTAAATCCAATGAATTGGAAGATGCCCGCTTTCCACATGCCGGAATTTCTCGTTCCGAAAAATGATCAAGAGCGAATTGTCGAACGTAAGGACACTTTGGTAAGCGATATTAAAACGACGACGTCCCAGTCATGGCAGCGCACCAAAACGACATTCAGCCCTGCACGCCTGAATCCGATGAATCTGTTTTCAGGTTCCACGACGCAGCCAGGCCATCAAACGAAGCCAGGCTTTTTCAGTTCGTTGTTCTCGCCCGCGGAATCAAAACCGGAAGCCCGCGTGGCGACGGTCAATGAGTTCTTGAATCAAGACCGCCCGTGAACCTGGGGTCCCGTTGCTCCCGCACGATGCGTTGTGCGGTCTATGCGGGTGGTTGCGACCACGTGACAAGCCCTGATCTGCTCCATCGAATTAGCCGATACCTGAACGTAGGCGTCTTTTCAGTCTCGTGAGGTGTGGAGCAATGTTACGTAGTCTTTTTCTGGCAGTCGGGATCATGTTGATCGTTATCGGCGTGGAGTCGATGTTCATCGATTCAGCAAATCTGCACGCCGCCGCGGGGCTCAAGGATGCTGATCCAGCACACAACGGCAGTACCCCCGCGGCCTCGATGAAGTCGTGGCAGCCCGGTGAGAAGTTTCCGTTTGCGATGCTCGCTGGCGGCGCCATCGTGGTGGTCTATTCGAACACTTTGCCCAAACGCTTTGCTCGCGGTTGAGAGTGATTCACGGGAGCTCTTCCTGCATAAAAATCAGAGGAAAACAACATGACTCAAAAAAACACTTTCCGAATTGTCGCTCGAGGCAGCGACGGATCACTGCAGATGCGTGACTATCCCGAAATTGATCCGCTGGCCGAGCACTACGACCAGATTGGGGTGGACGATTGCAGTACTGATCTCGCGTTACGAGGTATGCCAGTTTTTCGCGGACTGATCGGCCCGATGCCCGAGGGCAAGAATATCGTTCGCTACGAAACGCCGGAGGTGTTTGAGATGCTAACCAAGGAATGGGGCATTAGTAAACCGAAGCAGCGGCGTGCTCGAACGCGCAAGCCCGAGCGCGCAAACAACCCTGTAATTGCCGTCGAGGCAGAAACCGACCCTAGCCCATCAATTATGGCCTGATGGGGGTTTGCCGAAAATCGTCTCAGACGGTATTTTGGCGATCCCACGAGCCGAAGTGGCGGAATTGGCAGACGCGCTGGATTCAAAATCCAGTTCTCGCAAGGGAGTGAGGGTTCGAGTCCCTCCTTCGGTACTCATGATAATCATTCGTAAAGGTCCGCGGTGGAACGATTCCACGGCGGACCTTTTTTAATGCGGATGCGCCGGAAGAGCGTCTTTTTTCATGTGACGGCTGGCTCGTCGTCCGGACGGCGGAGTGTTCGCAACGCACAAATTCCGGTTAACTGGGCAAAAAACGTTCCAGCTTAATGGCAGGCCTTGGTCGACAGTTGCCGCCCTTGGCAGCAACGGGTGGCGAATTTATCATGCCGCTCTTCGTCGTCGCGACCCGCTCCCTCTTTTACACCCCTCGCCGGGGTTGTGTTTTTGCGTCATGGCCAATTCGAACTACCGTCATTTACTCTCGGCGCTCGTGCAAAACGTGCCAGGAGTATTGGCTCACATCTCTGGAATGCTCGCTTCGCGCGGTTTCAATATCGATTCGCTCGCCGTCGGTGAGACTGAAGATCCGAAACTTTCGCGGATGACATTCGTCGTTGTCGGCGACGACAGCGTCCTCGAACAGGTCCGCAAGCAGCTTGAAAAGATCGTCACGGTCGTCCGTGTGCTTGATATCAGCTCCAACGATTTTGTCGAACGTGATCTATTGCTCGTGAAAATTAGCGCCCCCGCTGGTGGTGTTCGCACCGAAGTTCGCGAGCTGGTGGACATCTTCCGCGGCAAAGTTGTGGATGTGGGCCCAGACGAAATCATGATCGAGATCAGCGGTCGCGAAGGCAAAGTACAAGCGTTCATCGAGCGTGTGCGACCCTACGGCATCCGTGAACTTGTCCGTACTGGACGGATCGCAATGGTTCGAAGTGATAGCGAGCAGGGCATCACCGCCAGTTCGTCCGCCGAGGCTGTGAAGGCCTAACCTGTGCGTGCGAGATGCACTGCGATGTCCCTAAGAATCGAACTCACTCAACACTCAACTAATAACTCTCCCCGAAATCTGAGAAGGTCCCCACACTGATGGCTGCAACGATTTACTACGAAAATGACGCTGATCTTTCACACTTGAAAGGCAAGACCGTCGCAATTCTGGGCTATGGCTCGCAGGGCCATGCTCAGGCTCAGAATCTACGCGACAGCGGATGTGACGTCATCATCGGACAACGCCCGGGATCGGCTAACTATGATCTGGCCGTTGAGCACGGCTTCAAACCGATGTCGATCGCCGAGGCAACCAAAGCGGCAGACGTGATCAACATTCTGTTGCCCGACGAAGTTCAAGGCGATATTTATCGCGATCACATTCGCGATAATCTGTCACCGGGCAATGTGCTGATGTGCTCGCACGGTTTCAATATTCACTTCGGACAGATTGATCCTCCCAAAGGTATCGACACGCTATTGGTCGCCCCCAAGGGCCCTGGTCACTTGGTCCGCAGTGAGTATGAAAAGGGTGGTGGCGTGCCATGCTTGATCGCACTGGGCGAAGGAGCTTCGGAGTCGACCAAGCAAATCGGTTTGGCCTACGCAAAGGGCATTGGCGGAACGCGCGGCGGTGTAATCGAAACCAGCTTTGCCGAAGAGACCGAGACGGACCTGTTCGGTGAGCAAGTGGTGTTGTGCGGTGGCGTCAGTGAACTGGTCAAGGCTGGGTTTGAAACCCTCGTCGAAGCGGGTTATCAGCCCGAGATGGCGTACTTCGAGTGCATGCACGAGCTAAAACTGATTGTGGATTTGCTCTACCAGGGTGGCTTGAGCTACATGCGTTACAGCATCAGCAATACAGCTGAATACGGCGATTACGTCTCTGGCCCGCGAATCATCACACCCGAAACGAAGGTGGAGATGAAGCGTATTTTGACAGAAATTCAAAATGGCGAGTTCGCTCGCAAGTGGATCAGCGAGAACCGTGCTGGTGCTCCGTTCTTCAAGGCAACTCGCCGTCGCGAACGCCTGCACGAGGTCGAGCAGGTTGGCATGGGCCTTCGCCGCATGATGAGCTGGATCGACGAGAAAGAGGTTTAATCCAGTGAATCCTCTCCCTCCGGTCTCTGAGATCACGCAGTTGCAAATCGAGTGCGTGGCCAAGTGGCACGACGAGCCCATTGCCAATCCTTATGATGGATTTAAGCATCTCGTCTGTCGCCAGCATGAGTTCAACTATCGACTGTGGCACGAAGAAGACGTCGCGCGCAGTCCCGAGGCGAATGACGAACGCATCGCCGGAGTGAAGAGGTCGATCGACAAGCTGAATCAGCAGCGCAATGACATGATCGAGAAAATCGATGATGCGATCACCGTGTTGCTGGCCGAGGCCGGAGTGGGCGACACGTCCGCACTGCCCATCAATACCGAAACGGCTGGCAGCGCCATCGACCGGCTGTCGATCATGGCGCTTCGGCTGTATCACTATGCCGAGCAGCGTGATCGGACAGACGCTGACGATGACCATCGTGCGAAGGTGGGCGCGCGGGTCGAGTTGTGCCAAGTGCAGCATGCGGATTTGTCACACAGTCTGCAAACACTCATTGACGACTTGTTTGCCGCCCGGATGCAGCACAAAACCTATCGGCAGATGAAAATGTACAATGACCCGTCACTGAATCCCGAAATCTATCGGGCCAAGAAATAGTTCAGTTACATCCATCATCTGTCCTACGAAACGAAGCGAGGGTTATGTCATGGCCTATGTAACGTCCACCATCAATGGCGCTCCCTCGGACCGATTTGATCTCGATCGCGATGAGATGCGGATCGGTCGACACCCAGATTGTGATATCGTCGTCGATGCCGGCGCGGTCAGTCGCTATCACGCCAAACTGATTCACACTGGCAAAGATTGGTCGGTCGAAGATCTCGGCAGTCGCAATGGGACATTTGTTAATGGACAGTTGCTGACGCGTCCACATGTCCTCGCCGAAGGCGACCGCATTCGGATCAGCGAAGTGGAACTGCAGTTTCACTTCGACGAAGTCCCTGAGTTTGCCCGCAGCGGAACCAATCAGATGACTTTCGATGGTGCCAATTTTGGTATCCAGATGGTCGAGGATTCGGATACGCAGGTGGTCGCCAGTTCGAAGATTGAGTTTCGAAGTAGCGATCAAGGTCTGAAAATGACCGCCACTCCCGAGGCGAAACTGGGAGCACTTATCGCGATTAACCGAAATCTAACCGGTGCGATCTCATTGGACGAGGTCCTTCCGAAGGTGCTTGCCAGCCTCTTCGAGGTCTTTCCTTCGGCCGATCGCGGGTTTGTTGTGATGGAGACGCCCGACGGTGCGTTGCTACCAAGGTGGGTGAAGACGCGTTCGAAAGTCGACGAATCAGAGACTCTGCGAATCAGCCGCACGATCATTCGGAAGACAATGGAGAGCGGCGAGACGATTTTGTCGCTCGACGCGATGGACGATAGTCGCTTTGATAGCAGCGAATCGATTGCCGACTTCTCCATTCGATCCATGATGTGCGCACCGTTGCACGATGGCGATGGCAAGGCGATCGGGGCGTTGCAGATCGATTCCACGCAGGGTCGAGGACAGTTTCGTGATGAGGACATCGATCTGCTAACAGGTGTGGCGGCGCAGGCTAGCGTTGTCATCAATAACGCGCGCCTACACGAGCAGTCATTGCGTCAGAAAGAGGTCGAGACAGATCTTAAACTTGCCACCGAAGTCCAGCAGGCGTTTTTGCCTTCTGCCGCACCCGTGGTGCCGACGTATCTCCTGGAAAGTTACTATCAGGCTGCCAATCATATCGGTGGTGACTATTTTGATTACGTTACCCTACCGGGTGGTCGCGTCGGTGTCGTCGTCGCGGACGTAGTCGGCCATGGCGTGGCGGCGGCAATGTATATGGCGAAACTTGCTGCGGAAACGAAGTTTTGTTTGGCGAGCGAACCGAATCTGGCACGCGCGATTGAACGGCTGAATGATTTGATGAGCGGCCTTCATGTCGAGCGGTTTGTTACTTACTTGCTCGTCGTGATCGATCCTCACCAGGATACGATATCGATCGTCAATGCTGGACACATGCCCCCCATCATCCGCGCTGCGTCTGACGGATCGATCAGTGAACCAGGTGACGAAGAATCTGGGTTGCCGATCGCTATCGACGAGGGCATGGAGTACGCTGTAACCACCTATCCGTTCCGCAAAGGTGATCTCGCGGTGATGTATACCGATGGGATCAATGAGGCGATGGACATTGATGATGAAGAGTGGGGGACCGACCCACTGCGTGATATCATTCGAGGCGCTATTACGTCAAATGCCGGAGACGAGTCGACTGCGGCCGTGGTGAAATCTCAAATCATCAAGAGTGTTTTTGAGCACATTGGTGAGGCGGTGCAGTTTGACGACATGTGCATGGTGATCATCGAACGCACCGACGATGCTCTTGCCAGCCCCGACTCTGGGTCGGGGACGCCCTCCACTCCCGGCTCGAGTCAACCTGAAGAAAACCTTAACGATACGGACGAAAACCTCCATGACACAGCCGAAAAACTGCAATAAAATCGTTCGATGGGGATTCATCGGCGCCGCTCAGATCGCTCGTAAGAACTGGAAGGCAGTTCGCATGAGTGGCAACGGTGTGGTCGCAGCTGTCGCTAGCCGGGACGTCTCGCGGGCCGAAGCATTTATCCATGATTGTTCCATGGAGGTGCCGCCGGTCGTCGTTGGCGGAGATGGAGAGGCGACTTTGGCGCGGCCGGTCGCGATCGGTGACTACCAAGCATTGATTGATCGCGACGACATCGACGCTGTTTACATCGCTCTGCCGACGGGCGTTCGGAAGCAATGGGTGATAGCGGCGGCAAAGGCTGGCAAACACGTTTTATGCGAGAAGCCCATTGCGGTACATGCTGACGACGCCATGGAAATGGTCGATGCTTGCCAAGCGGCAGGCGTGGGCTTCATGGACGGTGTCATGTTTGACCATTCGGCGCGGTTGCCTGCAATGAAGCATTCTCTAGGCGATTCTCAACGATTTGGCAAGCTACGGCGCATCCAGAGCCACTTTTCATTCTGTGCCGACGATTCGTTCGAAGCTGGAAATATTCGTGCCGATGCGGATTTGGAACCCCACGGTTGCCTCGGTGACTTGGGTTGGTACTGCATCCGGCTGAGTCTGTGGGCGGCGGATGATCGCATGCCCGTGTCAGTATCTGGACGTGCCATTTCAAAATACGATGGCGGAAGTGTGCCATCGGAATTCCAAGCGGAATTGCAATTTGACAATGACCTGACCGCTGGATTCTTTTGCTCGTTCCGCTGCGTCAACCAACAAACAGCGACTTTAACGGGGGAACGCGGTTATTTGACAATGGACGACTTCGTCTTGCCCTACGTCGATGCGGAGGCGAAATGGCAATGTCACATGCATGATCTGCAAATTGACAATTGTCGGTGGAACTTTGGAAGGCACACCGCACAGCACGCTGTGTGGGAGCATGCATCGGGTGAGGCGGACTCACAGGAAGTTCACATGGTCCGGGATTTTGCGGAATCCATTCTGAGTGGGGCACCCAGCGCTCGCGCCAGTGAAATCGCCATCAAGACGCAGCGGGTTCTCGACGCCCTTCGCCGAAGCGATGTCGAGCACGGAAAATGGGTTACGCTCGCCTGAAACGGAACATGAACGAGCGTCCGCTGTTGCCGGACGCGATCAGTGCCCGACGAAGCAAATTAGTTGGACCGCCCCGAGACAAGTTTTGGGACGGGACAGTGGTACCGCCCTCTTTTCATCATCCCTGAACATCAGTGACTCACCATGTCGCCAAACCTGTCCGGCGCCAAGAACGTTCTCGGCACCCATCTCGAAGTATGCAGCACCGACCCCATGACCGGTTTCTACCGCGATGGATGCTGCAACACAGGTGGGCAAGATGTGGGGCTGCATGTGGTGTGCATTGTCGCGACAGCCGAGTTTCTCGAGTTCAGTCGAGCCCGCGGTAACGATCTCAGCACGCCCATGCCAATGTACCAATTTCCTGGTCTGCAACCGGGAGATCGGTGGTGCCTTTGCGCCGCACGTTGGAAAGAAGCGTTCGACGCTGGAAAAGCCCCGCAGGTGCACCTGGAAGCCACACATATTTCAGCGTTGGAGTACGCCGACTTAGAAGAGTTGCAGCAGTACAGTGTTTGAATTGTTGCCCGCGTCATCCGACCGGCAGCAGCAGGTTGCTGGCTGGGAGGACCCGCGACAACAGTCGCTCACTCCCGCCGCGTGTATCGCTGGCAATTCCACCATCTGCGGCTCGCCGCTGCGCAATCTATCGCAAAACTGGCTGGAACCATTATTCCTGCCACCAAAACAACACTAATTCGGCGACTCGCTCAGCCTCAATAGGGTCACCGATTGTTAGCTCGTCAGCGAGTGCCGCGACGGCGGACCAGACCGGCTCTCGAGACATCATTTTTCTCAACCTGGCGACCACACTGCCGAGCAGGCGATGCTGCTTTTCAGTACCAGAGACCATCGTTGCGACGCATCGCTGCGCTTGCTGCCAATCCGATTGCCAACTCGCTGCATCGAATTCGTCGGCATCTTCGCCGCGGTAAACCCATTCAGCGACGGGCCCCGCTAGAATGGTGAGCAGTTCCCGCTGTTGCTGCCAGAGGTGGTCGGGGTCAATTCGCCCCCAATTCACAATGCAGTCACCGAACCGGCGAGGCTGCTCATCGTCAAAACCGGATTGCTGCGAGAGGGAAACCGATTCGATCCGAGCCCCCAGCGCACAGCCGATGATAGCATGGCCAGCCTCATGGTACGCCGTATAAGTGTCTTCGTCGTCCGGTTCCCAATCCCAGTCCATATTCTCTATCCGTTGTCGTGAATTGCGATAGTCACGCGGTCGAGCATCTTTGGTTCAAGCGGTCGAGCGGAAGCGACCTCGCGGATTTGATCCGGCCGGCGTGCACCCACCAGCGCCGCGGTGACGCCGGGCTGCGACAATGTCCACGAAACGGACAAGTCAGCGACGCTCCGGTCTGTCTCGAGAGCAATTTTCTTGAGTTCGTCGACGACACGATGGGCTTGAACCCGCCGTTGCCCCTGAAACACTGCGTAGCCTGGACGACTATCACCGGGAGGAAAAACGTGATCGGGCGAAATTTTCCCTGCCAACAGTCCTTTCATGAGTGTCCAGTAAACGAGCACGTCACAGTCGTGCCGAGAGGCATCCGCGATCACCGTTTCGAGATTCTCTCGCTGCAGCAAATTCAACGAGCACTGGATCGCTTCGCAATCGCAGACCGCGGCAAAGCGGCGAAGTTGTTGAACATTCGCGTTGCACACGCCGATTCGCTTGGCGAGTCCGGCCTCACGCATCTTCAGAAGCGCCTCGGCACTCTGTTCGATCGCTACATTGTCATCGATGCTATGCAACATCAAGGTACCGAAGCAATCGATGCCAAGCCTCCGCAATGATTCCTCGGCATTCTTTCGAAGCGTCGCCGGGCTACTGTCGACGACCCGTTCGCCGTTGGCGAGAAAGTGCTGGCCTACTTTGCTGATAACGTGAAATCGATCAGTGTTGCCACGAATTGCCGCTGCTAGATAGCGATCGGCCTCGCCATCGAGACCGTAGCTGTAGGCGGTGTCGAAGACACGAATCCCCAAGTCGATGGCGGTCGCGATCGTGGTCTCAGCATCTCGCGGGGTCACACCGATTGTGGTGACCCCCGCGATCGGCCAAAGTCCTAACACGACCTCTGACTGGAACAGCGGTGAAACTTTTGTATCGAAAGGTTCTGACATCGCGCTTGTAAAATATGGGAGGAGGAGTCAGATAATTTGACGGAGTCGAGGCAAGCCTGAACAGGGGCAGAGCATCGCTGTTCTATTCGGAGCATGTTTTAGGCCATCTCGTTCAGCTATTTCGCAAACTACAGTGGGGCGGGGAGATCTCTCCGGTGAAACCAGATGATTGCGATCAGGTAGCAAGCCAAGCCCATTATAAAAAGCAGTCCTGGATAGAACATGGGCGGATACCAACCCGGTTCGATTGCCTCAGTAAAACTCCACGGCGAGCTAAGACCGCCTTCACGCACCAGCGTTGTCATTTTTTGCGGTTGATAGCATCGAAAAAACGCCCACGACTGCAGCCAAGCCAATGATTCTGCCGTTTTTCCAAGTCCAAACATCACCAGCTGAATCACATAGATTGTCATCACGGCACCAATCGTCCGCCAGCGATAACGATCGAAACAGCTCAAACAGCTGCTAAGGCCTAGCAAAAAGAAACCCAGGGCAAATAGATTCAATACTGAGGCGGAGTACGTCGCGGGGCTGACTCGTTGGCTCAGTGCGAACGAGTCGAGCGTCGCCGGATCGCTTGATAGCGGAATCTGGAAACCCAGGAAAGGTACCTGAATGGAGGGTGGCGGTATTGTCTCTGTAATCGTCGTGGTTTGAATGCCTACTGCCATCCCAGCCCACAGGAGCAGGCACAGGGCGAACAAGCCAGTCATGCTGACGATGGCGTGTGATAAGAGGAAACGGGTGCGGCTAATCGGTTGGCTCAAGAGCATTTCCAGAGTGCCGCGGCCGAGTTCGCCGCTGACAACGTCAGTACCCCGCGCCACGCACCAAATCACTGTGCACAGAATGACAATGGGTTCGTCAAATGTCATGCCAACGCGGCCGGTATATGTGAACAAGGCATCGAAGGGGACCGGAGCGAACCGCTCGTAGTCACGAAATTGCTCAATGATGTTCTGGAACTTGCCCATGTCGAGTAGCTTGACTACCCACACTCGAACCCAGCCAAAGGCGAACATCGCGATGCCGAGAAATACGAAGAGCAATGATGACTGGCCGATGTTCTTACAAACCATCATCCGGTCGATTCCGATGTCGCGGAGGGGAATCATCGGGCTACCTCGCTAGCGGCGACTCGGGAATCAACTTGGGGCACACTCGACATGTCAGGTTGGCCCAGGTGCACGGCCTCGTACACGCTATGAAGACCAAGCGGCTCAATGCGAACATGGTGTAGCGGAAGCGACGCCAGCCATCCCAGAGTGGGTGAGAGATCACCCGCCGTGTCGATCTGCACACGGTTCCCACGGGTTCCTAACGGGCTAATCTGGCAGGCAGCGATCTGGCCACGTAGATCGCTGGGCACTTCGCCCAATGCTGCCGATGGGTCGTGCTCAGGGATGAAGACATCCGGGTTCAGTGTTGCGGTCACGCGGTGACGTTGAAAAAGATCTTCCATCACAAGCTTCCGGACCAACTCTCCTCGACGCAAGAACGCAACTCGATCGCATGTTTGTTCGATTTCAGACAGGACGTGGGATGAAAACATCACTGTTCGTCCCTCATCGCGTTCACTCAATACTAACGACAGGACCTCCCCTCGCACGCTGGGATCGAGGTTCGCGGTCGGCTCATCGAGAATCAGCAGTGGCGTGCGGGGACCAAACACCACCGCGAGAGCGAGTTTCTGCCTCATGCCCGTCGACATAAACGCCACCCGTCGGGAGAGGTCGAGATCCAGTCGGTTGGCAACATCCAGGGTTCGCTGCACGTCACCACAGGGGTGCATCTGGGCGAAAAACTCCAAGACGCCACGCCCTCTCATATGGCGAGGCAATCTCGCGTCCCCGGGCAGGTACGCCACCCGTCGCCTCACCTCCACACTATCGCACGCAGGATCGTATCCCGCCACGTTCGCTTCCCCAGACGTCCGATGCAGATATCCGAGCAGCAACCGAATCAGCGTCGTTTTGCCGGCTCCGTTAGGACCGAGCAACCCGAAAATCTCACCCCTCAGGACTTCGAGGCTGCAGCGATGGAGTGCGGCGAAGTTCCCATATCGCTTCGTCAGTTCCGTGGTCTGAACGATGTGATCGAGATCGTTGGAATGGATCGTTGAGTCTATATTGGCGAGCATCGAAAGCGAAATCGTGTCCTTTGATTGAGTAGCCGAGTCTCTCCGAGGCTCGTCCTGATTTTAAACTGAACCTTTCCAACTCGGTTATTGCGGCTTCGCCGCGCTGAAAAACAGCTCTCACCGCCACCGTCCGATGGCGGAAAATCTCTACTTCACACCAGCTTACCAGAGACCGTCACGGTCCTCTCTCTGTAGAAAGCAGTCGAGTATCACGTCATTGCTCATCGATCCGGATCTCTCCGGCCGTCGGTTCTCCCTCGACGGTCGAATGTGTATTGAGCTGCGCGATGGACCGGCGAATCGGGGAGCTGATGTTACTCATTGTGCAGATCGTTATCGCGAACTTCAACCAATTTGCGAGCCACCTTCGCTTGCATGCTGGCAACGCGGGCTGCATGCTCCGCTGAGTTTACAAGGTTCGTGAATTGCTGGGGATCAGCTTGCATATCGAATAGCTCACGCCCACCCGAGCCGTCTTCGCCGTATTGGATGTAGGCCCAGCGGTCTTCGCGAATCAGGAAACCCTTCCGCGAGGGAGCGACACTGAACGCTGCGTCGCGAACTTGGGCCCCAGCAGCATCGAGCATGGGCGAAATATCCCTACCTTGTAAATGGGGTACCGGATCGAGCCCGCATAGACTGACGGTTGTTGGATACAAATCGAGCAACTCAACGAGGCTATGGCAGACCGCCGGTTGCTTTCCAGGGACGCATATGATCAGAGGAACGGCAGCGGACTCCTCGTGCAGGGATACCTTGGCCCAAAAGTCGTGCTCCCCCAGATGGTAACCATGGTCGCTCGTAAAAATGACGATCGTCTTGTCCTCGACGCCCGACTGCCGCAAAGCATCGAGCACCTTTCCCACCTGTGCGTCCATGTAGGCAACCGAGGCATAGTACCCACCGAGAGCCTTTTTCTGACGACGGTGGTCCATTTTCATGTTCGCGCTAGTTTTGTAGTTGATGCCTGGAGTTGGGATATCCATCCAGTCATCGTTGACGCGCGGCGGCAATGGAAGTTGATCGTAGGGCTTGAACGGTTCGAAATAGGCACGTGGGGCGACGAACGGGACGTGCGGTCTGACAAAACCGACGCCCAGCCAGAATGGCACGTCAGCATGTTCACGAATAAGTTGGGCGGCTTTCTCCGCAGTTTTACCGTCGGAATGAACTCCATCATCGCCATCCGCCTCGACCACCACGAATGTGTTTCCTCCGACAACTGGCTTTTTGCCGAGGGGATTGTTTTCAAGTGTTTCGCCGTCGCCCGCCGCCATCCATTCCGGTCCTGGGCTATTGAATCGTTCGGTCCATGAACGCTCATCATCGGCACCGTTTCCACCGTCGTGTTGGCGACCATCGCCACCTGTCTGGATGCCGCCGGGGACTCCCATGTGAAATATTTTGCTGACTCGACCGGAGTAATATCCATTGTTTTTGAAGTACTCGGGCCACATCGCACGGTCGCCGATCTGCGGACGTGGATTGGTGTATCCCAATGTTCCAGTGGCGTGAGGGTAGTAGCCCGACATGAATGATGCCCGCGACGGACCACAGTAGGTTCCTTGGCAATAGGCGCGCGTGAACCGGGTCCCGCGGGCGGCTAAAGAATCAATGTTGGGTGTCTTGCATCGGGAATTGCCGTAGCATGAAAGCGCCGTCGCTGTCAGGTCGTCGGAGATAATAAACAACACGTTGAACCGCTCGACCGCGTGACTCAATGTCGGCGAGAACCACGTCAGCGCGATCAGAAAACACCATCTCATCTCAGTTGCCACATACAAAGGGAGTGAATCGTTGGATGAGAAATGATAACCGTCCTGCGGATGCTCATGCCAACAGCGGTCAGCTCATTTACTGGCGAATTCGACAAAACTCAATAATGGCCGGGAGGCCTTCCTAATTACTTGGGAACCAGAAGCACTCCCCCTCGCAGGGAAGCCAGGTTGTGGACGCAGGTGCCGCGTTCTAAGTCAATTCTCGGCCCCTTTTTCACCAGGGACGTGAAAGATACGCCAGTATGTATGGACAGCCGTGGTGGCGGCGCCGTTCATCGTTTCAAGCGGGAGTTCGGCGCGGCGCCAGCCGAGAATTCCGTCACGGTAATTCTTGGCATGCACCCCCGCAACGACCAGTCGCCGGGCAACCAGGTAACTGCGTCCACCGATTGTGCAGTACACCACTACGTTCTTGTCGATTAAGCACGACGGATCCGCCGCAACCTGATGTTGCGGGATTGCGCCTGGGATTATCGAAACCTGCTGTTCAGCCCGGCTCCTTACGTCAATGAGGATAAGATTCCGGGCATCAACGGCCAGCATCGCTTTTAGATCCGATGTCGAGATCCGTTCCACCGGCGGACGTCCTAGGCAGCGACGCAGCCACTCCCATCCGAAGAAGCTAGCGTTGCAAACCTGAATGACGAAGTCGCCAATGGAACCCACGCTGTAAGTCTCTCGGTAAGGGGCGCACCATCAACGTCGACATCTTAGAAATTAGCGAACGTCAGCCGCGACTTCCCTCACAGCAGGTCTCACATATTCGGTGGCAGCGGATGCACTGCAATTTGCCACGAATGTCAATGAGGCCCCCACCGCACACCGGGCAAGCCGGCGCAGGAGGACAAGTGGGCTCGGAAACGACCTTGGATTTGGAATCATCGGTAGCCATGCGAAGCATTCTACCAAGCCCTCCCACGGATGCCAAACGACGGAGATGCAATGATGCTGGTGGTCATGGAAGTGGTGAGACGCACAGAGCCTCACCGTTCCTTCGAGGGGGATTGGTCAGCGCATCGCGGCAAACGGGTGATTACGGATCATTCGGGGCCATCGAGCGAGTATCCCCCAGCAAAACTCCCGCAAGGTCTTCCTAAACTGCCTATTTGCTATTATGCTTCGCTTGTCCTCCCCCCCGAAAAGGATGCCCACCCCCTTCGTCCCACCTCGTACAACCCTGTGACGCTGCTGTGCCCGCGCGGAGCTGTCAGTCTGACGCGGCCATTGCCATGCTGAAAACAGTCTAAAATGCGAACAAGATCACATCGCAACTACGTCATTCTAACCGGCGCCACAGGGCTGCTTGGCGAGTATTTGATTCGTGATCTCGTCGCGAAGGGCGTGTCGTTGGCGGTGATCGCGCGGCCGTCGCGAAATTTGTCCGCTGATCAACGCGTCGCGGCGATCTGCCGCCGCTGGCAACGGCTCAGCGGACAGGCTTTGCCTCGCCCCGTCGTACTTGAAGGGCACCTCAACGAACCTGGTTGGGGGCTATCAAGAGATCAACACCGCTGGATCGCAAACAACTGCGATTGCCTGCTGAATAATGCCGCAAGTTTAGAATTCGTTGCCGCCTCCCGTGAGGCTGAGCCGTGGAAGACTAATTTTCACGGCACCGAGCGTATGTTGGAACTTGCTGAGAACTGGGGCATCGCTGATTTGCATCATGTCAGCACCGCGTACGTTTGCGGTCGCCGCACCGGCAAGATATTAGAGACAGAACTCGACGAAGGCCAGCAATTTGGCAACGACTACGAATCGAGCAAGTGTGCGTCAGAACTAATGGTACGTGCGGCGTCGGACTGCTTTGAGAGCACTACGATTTTACGGCCGGCAATCATTACTGGTGATTACTATACCGGATACACCAGTACGTTTCACGGTTTGTACGCTCCGCTGAAGATTGCGGCATCGCTCTTGCACCGAGCTCCCTTGTTCGAGGTTTCCGAACAGTCACTTGTTGCCACTCTCGGCTTGTCCGGCGATGAGGAAAAAAACTTTGTGCCCGTCGATTGGGTCAGCAATGCGATCAGTTCGATTGTCTGCGATCGAGATCTGCATGGTCGCACCTACCATTTAACAGCGGAACGTCGAACGTCGTGTGAACTTCTGGCCGACGAAATGCACGAGGTGTTCTCCGAGCACGCGTTAGAGGTGTTGTGGCAAGAAGTCGAGAAATCCAAGGCGTCACGCAAGTTTGCGAACGGTAAACCCACCTCCCCCAAGGAGGAGCCGACATTCAGTGTCGAGACCATGCAGGCATCATTTCGTTCGCAAATGGAAATCTACCAAGCGTACTGGCGAAATGATCCGGTATTCGATCGCACGCAGCTCACTGCGGCACTGCCGCATTTACCTCCTCCAGCGGTGGATCGGGAATGCATCCGCAGACTTTGCCGGTATGCATTAAAAAAGAATTTTGGATGGCCTCGTCCGCCGGTGGTGATGCCGGCCTTCAACGCGGCGGCGAAATTGCGGTCGCAGGGTTTTCACTCGCAGCCGCAAGCTACTTCAGACGTTCGGCCAAGTGATCTCAATTTGCGTATTCTTGGTGATGGTGGGGGTGACTTTGCTGTGCGATTCTCCCCTGACAACGCGGAGGCGACTTGGGTGAATGCTGGGTTTGATGTCAATCAAACGAGGACGTGCGTGATGTCAGCTGCCACGCTGCAGCGGCTCATCGACGAAGATTTCTCACTTCCGCGAGCGATCTCGCTCGGTGCGGTAGTTATGATGTCCGCGAGCCGGACACCAGGTACGTGTTCGGGAACGGACGTGCACCGGAGTGGCGAGGGGCGGTCCGGCCACGAAATGGATTTCTGTAGAAACTCGATGGAGCGTTGGATGAAGGGCTTGTCTGAAGAGACAACCCAACACGCATATTCCATTCCGAGGTAACTGATTTGCCGATGGCAAATACACAGAACGTCAGGGTAGGCGAGCCAATTGCGGTGATTGGTCGTGGTTGCCATCTGCCTGGTGCAGCGGGACTCGACGCTTACTGGCAGTTGATTCTGTCGGGTCGTTGCACCCAAGCTCCGCTGCCTCCCGAGCGGCTCGACCGAGACCTGTTGTATGACCGGCGGAAGGGAGTCCGCAATAAGACGTACGCGGATCTTGGATGCTTGGTGGAACCGATGGACTTCTCCAACCCAGGTTGCCGCTTACCGCACGCCCTCAAAGTGCACCCAGAACCGCTCTATCCCACATTGGCCGCCGTGGCCTTTGACAGTGTCGATGACGCAGGGATCGATCCGCTGGACATGCCAACTGATAATCTCGGTGTTTATATTGGTCACACGCGGGCAGGCAATCTCGCCGGTGATCTCGCGTTTGCAAACTACATCGACCAAGTAGCCGGTTTGCTCGACCGTACGCCAGCAGCAGAATCGATACTTGCCGATCGCGTCCGCGATGTGCAAGAGCGATTAATTTCCGACGTGCGTGGTGCCTATCCGGATGACTGCACGTCACCCATGGGCGCCAGCAGCAGCGCACGGTGTGTGAGCGATGCGCTGCGTGCGAGCGGACCATACATGACGTTCAATGCGGCGTGCGCATCGTCAACGCAGGCGTTGATACAAGCAGTCTACGCGCTCCAGAATGGGCGCGTCGATATGGCGATAGCGGGTGGAGCATCCTACTGCCACAGCGACACGCTCGTACTGTTTTCTCAGGCGCAATCGCTCTCTGCCAACGGAACGCGCCCGTGGGACGCCGCCGCCGATGGATTGGTCGTCGGTGAAGGCTACGTCAGCCTGTTGCTGTGTCGTTTGTCAGATGCCATTGATGGTGGGTACCCTGTACATGCCGTATTTTCTGGATTGGGACTGTCGTCCGACGGCAAGGGCAAGAGCCTATGGGCGCCACGAAAGGTAGGCCAAATGTTGGCCATCAATCGTGCCTATCAAGGCGACGTGCGACGGCGGGATGTCGGCTATATCGAAGCCCATGCCACTAGCACGCAAGTCGGTGATGCGACCGAAATCGAAGCGATCGCTGCCAGTTACCAAGATGAAATCCCGGCAGGCAGCCGCATTCCGATTGGCAGTGTGAAGGCTAATATCGGCCATACCCTAGAAACCGCTGGCATCGCCGGAGTTCTGAAGTGTTTGCTTGCGATAGAGCATCAGACGATTCCACCGGTACGACATATCGAGACCCCCAATCCGAAAATTGACTGGGATTGTTTGCCGCTCGAAGTACCGACCGAGGCGCGAGCGTGGCGGCCAGGCAAACAGGGCTGGGTGGCAGGTGTCAACGCGTTTGGCATCGGCGGGCTGAATACTCACGTGGTTTTGCATCGGCCAGTGGCGCAGTCATCGGTCGTTCCCGCCAATGTCAGCACGAGCGAGACTGAAGGAGCATCGCAAAGAGTTGATACCAAACCATCTGAACGGCAGGATGCAATAGCCATCGTCGGCGTGGGCTGTGTTCTGCCAGGAGCGTATGGCGCGAATGATTGTGATGCATTCTGGCAACGCTTGAGCAAGAATGAATCCGCGTTGAGCTTCGTGCCCGAGCAGCGTTGGAACCACTCGGCATACATGCAACCAATTGATTTGCAGCGTCCTGCCGTGCGATCGAATCTGGGAGGTGTGGTTCAAGACTATTGTTACGATTGGCGGCGTCACAAGGTCCCACCAAAGCAGATCGCAAACGCCAGCCCGCTGCAGTTTATGTTGCTCGATGCTGTCGATGCGGCGGTTGCCAACGCAGGCATTGTGTTCGACGAATCCAATCGCCAACGTACTGGTGTCGTTGTCGGCACCGCGTTCGGCGGTGAGTTCAGCAACGCGTTGCAGATGGGGTTGCGCATTCCTGAACTGCGCAAGCGGTTGGCCCCCCTGCTCGATGCAGAAAAATTATGCCCCGATGATCGGGACAATCTGCTGGATGCGTTCACGGAGTCGTTGCTGCGTGAAATGCCGGCTCTGTTGGATGAGACCGGCAGCTTTACGAGTAGCTCTTTAGCATCGCGCATCTCAAAAAGTCTTGATTTGATGGGCGGCGCTGTCGCAGTGGATGCAGGGATTGGCTCCTCGGGCGCGGCGATGGCCTGCTGCATCGACCAACTCCTGCACGGCGATAATGATCTGATGATCTGCGTCGGTGCCAACCAAGATCTAGGGCCGTCCCGCTATATAGGCATGACGCGTGGTGGATTGCTGGGCAGCTGCGAGGGCAGCGACGGTATCTTTCCAGGCGAAGGTTGCGTTGTGCTCTTGCTCCAGCGTCAGCGGGATGCCCTGCAGGCAGGGCGTCCGATTCATGCGATCGTGGAGCAACTCTCATGCGGATACGCGACGGCCGCCCCAGAGCGATCGCTGGCGTTGGCGACGCAGAGACTCCTCGAGCGGTGTGCGATTCCGAAATCAGACCTTCCGAGCACTCATTTTGACCGACATGGGATCAACGCTGACGAAGCGGAAGTCGCAGCTGTCTGCCGTTGGTCGCTTCGTCATATGGCATCCAGTCAGGGAGGAGTCGCTCGCGATGCCAGTCAGCTCGTAGGGCATCTCGACGGCGGATCCATGGCGGTCACTGCACTCTCCTCGCTGACCGATTGGCCAGTTGCCGCTTCCCCAAAAGACCCGACGACCACGGTCCGCCGCTTGGTAACCGGTGGCAGCGCTCATGAAACACGTTATCAACTACTCCTTAGAGAGAATTAAATATGGATTCGCATTCGCGAGTATCAAATTCACAGCATCACCCTGCTGGTACTGGCGTGACTTCGTCTAACGCTGCGACGGAGAAGGCACGTCCTGTTCTGAAGACCGAGACGCTCCCCGGCGGAATTATTCATTTCGACGCTACGGAAACTCGCCGTCATCGCATGCGCAGCGAAGCGATGAAGACGACACCGCAAACCCCAACTTCGGTCGTACCCTCTACCCAGCAATCGGCCACGTCCTCCAGTTACCCCCACACGGCGGGCCAAAACACAATCGCCAGTGGGCAGGTAACACCGTCTCGGTCGGCAGCGTCGAGCGGCGATGCGACTGAACCGTGGTGGGACCGCGTGATGCGAGATTTCGACGACGCCAACGCCCCGGCTGCCTGCGCCACGCCGTCGGCGCCGCCCGTTACCTCTGAACATAGCAGTATGGGGTCCGCGACCGACTCAGCGTCTCGGACTGCTCCCCGCGCTCCGGAGCAAGAAATCAGCCAGCTCGTCGCGGCAGTGCCGTCAACGAACGGCCACCACCTTCCTTCCACTTTACAGAACCGTGAGGAATGTGCAGGCGATGTCAGTCCTCTGTCGGAGACCGAGCTCAAGCGATTTCTCATCAATTTCGTAGTTGAACAGACAGGGTACCCGGAAGAAATTGTCGAAATGGACGCCGACCTTGAAGCGGATTTAGGCATCGACAGTATCAAGAAAGCCCAGATGTTCGGAGAGATCGGCGAGCATTTTGGACTGCAGCCTGACGAAAATGTCTCCCTCGACGATTTTTTGACATTGAGCTCCGTCCTGGCGTACTTGGTCGAAGCCCGGGTGAGTACTGATGGTGCGAACGAGCAGCCGGCATTGAACACACCGAGTGTGGATGAATCGCCACTGTTAGCAACGGAGGATCCTGCTCCGGAGAGTTATCCGATCCCAGCGGTTAGCAACGGCGTGCCATCGGTTTCGGCGTCGGACGATGCTTCGCCTTCACGCGGCGAATTACAGAGCTTCCTTGTCAATTTCGTGGTCGAGCAAACGGGATATCCGGAGGAGATTGTTGAGATGGATGCGGATCTCGAAGCGGACTTAGGCATCGACAGCATCAAGAAGGCTCAGATGTTTGGCGAAATCGGCGAATACTTCTCACTGCCCCCGGATGAGAATATGTCGCTCGATGACTTCCCGACACTCGACGATGTCTTAGCATACCTACAAGCAAACCTGTAAATAAGCCCACCATGACGACACCCTCAAACGCATTGCAAGAGATCCCGCTCGCGATAGTTTCCATGGCTTGCCGGGTTCCGGGCGCGAATAATACTGACGAGTACTGGGACCTGATTCGGCAAGGACGCAGCGCCATCGGTGAGCTGCCTCCCGACCGACTCGACCAACGGATGTATTATGATCCAGTCGAAGGTGCGCGTGCGAAAACCTACAGTCGCATCGGCGGGATCGTTCGCAGTGAATCGCGAGCGGTCGAGCCTTTCGGACTGACGGCAGAAGATATCGCTGCCGCTGATGAGGCACACTTGGAGTTGTTGAGCGTCGCAGCCGAAGCGATGCGTAGCGCGGGATGGGACCCTCACGACCTGCCGAACCGTCGCGCCGGTGTTTACATTGGCCACACGCGCGGCACGGGTTTAGGCGGCGATTTGATGTACCGAACGCTGGTCCCTGAAACGGCCAGCTATTTGAATGATCTTCCGCAATATCACGAGCTCGTCGGCGATCGTGGCGACGAGATCATTCAAAGTATCGTCGGCGAGACACACTCGCGTTATCGCGGACACGATGCCACCGGAGGCCCGAAACTGGAGGCGTTCCAGGCGAGCCGAATCGTTAGCAAAGCGTTCGGACTCGATGGGCCGTACATGGCTCTCAACGCCGCGTGCGCATCGTCGCTCTACGCGCTTGCTGCCGGCGCGACTGCGCTTCAGACCGGCGAGATCGACATGGCTGTCGTCGGCGGCACTTCGCACTGCAAATTTGATAGTCTGATTTTATTCTCGAAGGCTGGTTCGATCTCGGCAACCGGTTCGCGCCCCTTTGACGCCGGCGCCGATGGACTTGTCAGTGCCGAAGGTTACGTGATTCTGGTGCTCAAAACATTGGCACGTGCTGTGGCTGATGGGGACCAGGTGGAAGCGGTGATTCGTGGAATCGGCGTGTCTTCCGATGGGAAGGGCAAGAGTTTGTGGGCACCTCGAGAAGAGGGCCAGATCGAGGCATTGCGCCGCGCCTACGGTTCGTCGTTGCGAGCAGATCGCTTGCAGTATATCGAGGCCCATGCGACCAGCACTCCGGTCGGTGATGCGACCGAAGTGAAAGCCCTTTCGCGCGGACTCGCTGGCAGGATTCCGGCAGGCTACCGGATCCCTATCGGCAGCGTGAAAGCGAATATCGGACACACGCTCGAAACTGCGGGTTTGGCCGGACTCGTCAAAACAGTACTGGCACTGAAGCACCGCGTCATTCCCCCCACACCTTTTGTCGAACAGCCTAACCCGAAAATCCCCTGGGCGGAGACTCCATTCGACTTACCCGTAGAAGCACGTCAGTGGCCGGCACAACCGGATGGTTCGCCACGTCGCGCGGGTGTCAACGCATTTGGGATCGGTGGGCTCAATGCTCACGTAGTAGTCGATGAGTACTGTCCCCAGGAAGCTCAGAGACTGGTTGGCGATCGAGCTCAGCCGAAGGTAAAGAACGACAACAACGCCCCGGCTGATCTCGCTATCATCGGCATGGGGGCAATTCTCCCCGGCGCAACGGATTGGCAATCGTTCTGGGAACGAACGTTGCAAGGCATTTCGGGAATTGTGCCACTTCCGCCAGGTCGTTTCATGACGTCCAATCTGCCCCTTGAGCCATCTCAGCTTAGCGGCGGTTTTTTGCCGGACTACGAATACGATTGGCGAAAACATAAGGTCCCGCCCAAACAGATTCAGGGTGCTGATCCATTGCAGTTCATGCTGCTCGATGCGGTTGACCAGGCTCTCGTGCACAGCGGGTACCGAGACCGCGAATATGATAGAACCCGAACTGGGATGATCGTTGGCAGCATCTTCGGTGGTGAATTTGGAAATCAACTGCAAATGGGAATTCGATTGCACGAGTTCCTCAGTGATCTCCGTGTTCGTCTCGAGGCGATTGGCATTTCGGATGAACGGATTGACGATCTATCGGAGGCCTACGGTGACCTACTCCTCAAACGGATGCCCGCGTTACTCGATGAAACCGGTTCGTTCACCAGCAGTACGCTAGCGTCGCGATGTACCAAGACGTTCGATCTGATGGGCGGGGCGACCGCAATCGACGGTGGTGACACCTCCGCACTCGGTGCGTTGCATCTGGCATCCACCCTGTTGCACACCGGTCACACCGACATGATGATCGTCGCGTCGGGACAGCGGTCGGGCGGGTTTTCAATGTTTGATTATCATTGCAAACGCTCGACGCTCTCAACCGATTCGACGGTCCGCCCGCTATTTGAACCAAACGGAATCCTTCCAGGCGAGGGTGTCGGTGTCCTGGTGGTCAAGACACTTGAGAAGGCAGAGCGGGACGGCGACACGGTGCACGCGGTGATACGTGGCTTCGGAGCAGCCTCAGGGGGCACGATGGCCGAGAACACGAAACTATCGATTACCCGAGCGCTTGCCGCATCTCAAACGCATGTCAGTGAGGTGGGGTTGGTGGAAGCAACCGCTGCCGGCGATGCGAAGTATGATCGGGGCCTACTGGCCGGTTTGATCTCCACCTTCCCCGAAAACGGCTCGCAGGGGCACCGCAGTGGTGTTCCCGCGCATGTTCGCACTGTTGCTGATAGCACCGGCGCGCTGGGTGGCGCCTCCTCGATGGCGTCCCTGCTGCGTGCTGCCGAATCGGTGAAAACGAGGCTGGTTGCGCCGCTGTTACATCGCCCTACCGAGACATCAACCCATGGGCTCAACCGTTTTTCGCTATCCAACAAACGGGAGGCATTACCTAGCGTCTCGCACGACCTGGCCGCTGCGGCATTGGTGACCTCCATGCAAGATGATACCGTTGCATATTCGGCGGTGGTCAGCTCGCACGAGTTTGCGAAATCGACACGACAACCGGTCGTGACGAAGCACTCGCACAATCGCGACGAGGGTAGCAAAGCCTCCAGAGAAATTGCCGCCGCTGCGCCGAGCGATTCCGATAATCAGTGGCGAATCGTCACCCTCGGGGCAGCCACTGTCTCCGAGTTACTTGCGAACGTGGAGGCACTGGGTGCCGATGTCGAACGCGCGTTTTCGGCAGGCGAGCAGCCCTTCGGTGTCGATGATCGTTTCCGACTGGCCTTCGTCGTGAACTCACCCGCAGACTTGGCTGAGAAAGTACAGCCAGCATGGAGCGGTCTCCAATTTGAACGCAACCTAGCCCACCTCGCTGTGCAGGGGATCTTCTTCAGCATGGTGTCGGAGAGGCCGAATCTCGTCACGATGTTGTTTCCAGGTCAAGGTTCTCAGTACGCTGGAATGTGGGTCACCCAGATTGCGAACGACCCCGTTTGGTCGCGCACAGCGGCAGAGATTGATCGCGTGCTGGGATCGTTAAACATGCCGTCGGTGCAGCATGTGCTCAACGACGATGTCCAACTATTGGGCAAAGATGTGTTTCGCACACAGCTCGCCATGTTGCTGAGCAACACCTTGGCGATGCGCCAGGTCGCCGCGTGGGACACCACGCCGGACCTCGTGATTGGCCACAGCTACGGCGAGCTCGTCGCAATGCTAGCCGCCGGCGTGTGGGATTTGTCTACCGTGGTGCGCGCCACCTACCAGCGGTGTCTCGCGATCGACGACGCGAATCTACCCAGCGCATCATTGCTCTCGGTGGGTGCGGATGCGAACACACTCGCTCCAATGATTGAACAGTACGGAGGAGATGTGTGGATATCCAGTTGCAACTCTCCGAGACAAACCGTAGTAGGTGGACGCAACGAATCGGTTCTCGAATTTGCGGAGCTCTTAAAACGGAAACGATTGTCGTCGAAGCGTTTGGCGGTACCGTGCGCGTTTCACACGCCATTGATGCAGGCAGCCCAGCCTGGATTTGCTGCGGCGATGGCGGATCTCCCCATGCGACCGGCACGGCTGCCCGTACTCAGTACCGTGAGCGGAAGATACGAATCCGATCCAACGCGATTAATGGCTGGCTTGGTCAAGCAATTGGTGGCTCCGATTCCGTATGTTTCATGTATCGAGCGAGCTGTTAATGATGGCTGTCGTTTATTTATCGAGGCCGGTCCATCGCAAGTGCTAACGGGACTCAATCGCCATATCCTCGCCGACCGGAGCGATTGTGTCTCAATTGCGATGGACGACCGCCGCAACGGTGCCGGGAGAAGCCTTGCCTGCGTCCGCGCTGCGCTCGCTGTCAATGGACGGCTCGGTGCAGAGCTGAGACGCAATCCCGCGATCGATATTTTCGACGTATACCCCGACTCGAATGTGTCCGCGGGAAAAAAAAAATCAGCGATCCAAGCCACCCGTTCGATCCGATCGTCAACCGATGACGCCAATGTGTCTTGTCGACCGCAAGACGAGGTGAGGAATGTCGCTGCGATTCCGTCCGCATCTGCTGCGACGACAGCGTCTCCCGTGGCAGTCACGCTCCCCGCGACAGTTCAGGTATCCCGACATGTGCGAACGCTCGAACTGAATGGAACAGCTCGTGAGATGGGGCGGCAATACGGTTTGATGGAACGTGATCGCATCGGGCAACTGTTGTCCCTATGCGCCGGCACGTTCGGTACCAACGGCAGTGACCTGCCGGACCTATCCGATGTTGTTCCTCATACTCAACAATATTGGTGCGAGGAATCGTTTGAGGAGCTTCAAGGCGTCGCCGAAGGTAGTGGTGTGGCGTTGGAAAGCTTGATCGCGATGAACTTTTGGCTTTACCCTGATATCGAAGCAGGCTGCGCACACTTTCTTGTGCCGGCCTACGACAATCCAAACGCGTGGTGGCATGGGGCCAACGAAGACCTGCCCATCGGTTTGACCCTGCGAGGCCCCCTACCACGAAGTGTATGCATACGGAGGCCCGAAACAGGGCTTCCTCATGTACTCTTCACCGTTTCTGGGCAGGTCGGGGCGATCGCGGGATTCAACGACGCTGGACTGAGCATGAGCAGTTCCATGTTGGTCGATCGGCCACGAAGCGATCAGAATCGATTCGGATTGCTTCACGGTCTTTTGATCGCTCGTGTGCTGCAACGCGCCGAGACCATCGAGGACGCAATCCAAACGATCAAGGCTACACGGCGACGCGGCGCGTGGGGGATCACGTTGCACGAAACCGAGACGGGAAAACGAACCTATCTGGAATACGATGGCTCCCAGCTGGCTGTCCACCACTGCGCGGAACCGTCGGTGCTGGCGTCGAATCATGCACAACTGCTCTCCGCAGAAGTCGATACACCGCCCCATTCCACGAATCGCTTGAATCGTCTTGCCGAGCTCTTTCCGGCCACCGTCGATCGATTCTCACTTGACCAAGCCCAACGGGCATTGCGAGATCAACACTGTCCGCATCGTGAACGCGAGACTGCGTATCCGACCATGCATACGATCAGCCGGGTGGACAATCAGGCCAGTGTCGTAATGGCACCAGCTGAGGCGAAGGCATGGATTGCCGTGACGGACCCGGCTTTGACGGGATCACACCGCCCCTTGCAAGAGTCAGCCGACGGCGGAGACGCAGGGATCATTGATGAGGGTCGCATCTCAAACCGACGTTTAGAGAATGATCGCTTCGTCGAAATTGATTTGCGTCCGTTTGGCTTCCGCACGCACCCACAGAAGGGCAATCGTGTCCAAACACCTAAACACCCTGCGAAATCACACTCAGCAGCAGAGCGGAAAATCTGTCTTGACACGCCCCTCACGGTAGCGGAGTGCCCTTGGCCATTATTGTCGCCTGCCGAGTTCACGCGTTTGGCAACGAGCGAAAAAGGACGTTCGCCAGTTGACGCGAGTGAGCGGATTTGCAATCGATTTGTCGTACGGATGGTGCCTCGAAAATTGGCAGATTACCCGGGCGAACAGACCGACAAGACTTCCGTTGGCATCGTGCTGGTGCTCGGTGACGGTCCTTTGGCGGAGCAAATTCATCGTCGATTGGTTATCAGTGGACGAAGCGCGATCTTACAGTCGACCAAATTGACGGTCGAACAAATTATCGAAAACCTCACAAAAGCGTACGGAGAGCACCGCACTCTTCATGTGATCGTAACCGAGTGTGGACCGCGAGATAGCGCTGATCATGCAGGCGACCCCATAGTAGCGAACGATCTCTTAAACCAATCTGCAGAGCAAATCGCCAGTGGACTGATTGTGCCATACCGAGTGTTGCAATGGTGGTATGGTGGACTTGTTGCAGACAAATTGACAAACCATTCGTCGTGTTTTGGGGTGATTCGCACCGCTGGCGATTTTGGATTCTCGGGGCAGTTGCAGAGTGTTGCCGACGGCGGTCTCACGGGGCTGATTAAAGCTATCCGGTTAGAAAACAAAGTCGGATTGGATGACAGATTTGCTGCGGGCATCATTGATGTCGCTCGCGAACTTCCAGTGGATGCCGCCGCGACTGCGGTACTCGATGAGTGGCAAGCACAATGCGGTGAGGCCGAAGTTGGATACGATCGCGAGGGAATGCGCTACGTCCTCCGGCCGATCAACATACCCATTCAATCGCTCAGTGATGGTGAGAATTTAGGCGCCAATGCACTCTCGCAAATCGAGGGTGCCTGGATCATCACCGGTGGCGCTCGTGGCGTGACAGCCGCAGTCGCTGAGGCGATTGGGCAACGTGTACGCGGGACGTTGCATCTGATTGGTTCGTCATCTCCGCCAGAGATCGATCCAGCTTGGTGTGCGTTGGACGATGTGGGATTGCGAGAGTTGCGTACCCACGTCATGCGAGAGGCGATCGCCGAAAAGGCCATCCCCGCTGAGCGATGGTCCGCAATCGAGAAAGCTATTGAGATCCGCCGGACGCTCGATCGCTTTGCGGCCAAGGGAGTCCGCTGTCAATATTGGGGATGCGACGTTTCAAACATCGACTCACTCAACGCGGTCCTGCATCGTATTCGCGAGCGAGGTGAGCAGATCGTAGGGGTCATTCACGGAGCTGGATTTGAGAAGTCAAATAAGTTTTCCTCGAAGAAACCTGAGCTGGTGCGTCGCACGATCGATTCCAAGCTCGCAGGATGCACAGCGCTCATGCAGCTGACCGCTGGTGATCCGCTAAAAGCTTTCGTGATATTTGGATCGATCAGCGGGCGGTTTGGCGGTGTTGGCCAAACAGATTACTGCACGGCGAATGAAGCGGTCGCCAAGTTAGGCTCGTGGTTCCAACGCCGCCGTCCTGCAACACGTGTGGTCACGCTCGCGTGGCACTCATGGGACGAAGTCGGAATGGCCGTCCGACCCGAAACTAAGCATGCGAAGGCGATGATGAATATGCGATACATGAGTGTCGCCGAAGGTGTCGCCCATCTGATCGACGAACTGCAATCTGGTAGTGGAGAGACGGATGTCACGATCACGGACTGGAGGCATTACAAGACCTTCTATCCGGATCCTGTTTGGCCCAACAATGTGGAGCTAGCCTCAACAGACCCCACGGCGTCGGTTGGGAAGCCGGCCTCAGGAAACGACGGTCGAGTTGTCCCCTGGCAGCGATCGGTTCGACGCCCCCACGCAGTATCGCTTTGCCCACAGAACAGCTCAGACTTGGCAGGTCGTTCGATCGTGATTGGGGACAATCCTGATAGCGATGCCGTCGCCGAGGCGCTGGGTCAGACTGGGGTTTCAGTTATACGGATCTCGACGCGCGATACCGAACAGGCGGCGTCCCTCATCGCTCGGGAGCTTGAAGAGTCCGATGTCGACCATCTCGTCATTTGCACACCGCGTGATTCCGACGCTTGGCACATTAGCAATCGCTCCAAGTGGATAGCGCGCTGCGATCATTCTATCCAGCTTCCTTACCGGGTGGTCAAGCAGTGGCTGGAGGCTCCCGCTCACCAACCTGGATCAACTCGGACGCTCAGCCTATTTACCTGTTTGGGGGGCGATTTCGGCGTTCGTTCGCGACCGGTCGGGATCGAAGGCGCAGTGTTGGCAGAATCCATTTCCGATCTATGCCAACAGCACGCTGTTCGACTGAAGATTATTGACGGTGCCTTAGACGTTTCGCCTCCTCAGCTGGCTGATTCATGGCTCGCAGAAATCTCGTCTGGAGATCCTGCCGTTTATATCAGTATCGCGGGCGAGCGACGCCGCAGCCTACTCCAGCTCGAGACGAAGCCACTACCGACGGGAGCAGCCCATCTACCGCAACCTGGATCGGTATGGATCGCTGTGTCCCAAGATTGCGTATGGTTCGAACAGATTGCATCTCGGTTCGCCGAACGATTCTCCCTTAAGATGCACTTCATTGGCACGACAACGGGCCCCGAACAGCGAGCTCTCCAGGTTTACCCCTGTGATCTCAGCGATCGGCAGGAGTTATCCGCTCTTCTCACGAACGTGCGGGCACAACATGGACGCCCCCAAGGTGTGCTGCAATGCACAGACGGCAGCGATGCGTTCTCGCAGGCATTGATGACGAAGGACCTGATCGACCTCACCAGGCAGGATCCGCTCGCAGTATTCTTAAGCATGGGTGTGTCTTCGCCAGCGCGATCCGGCGATTTGAACGGTGCGAGTGCGTTCATTGCTGACCTTCGCCACGAGAATCGAGGGCTCCAGGCGACTCGTATTCAATTGGAACCGCATGCTGATCAACTCGCTCGATTTGCGGACGACGTCGTGGATCAGTTGAAGTGCGAACTCTCGAATCGGTGTCCCGACGGGGAGGTCCGTTTGCACCGGACGGGCGGCGGCGAAAAACTGAGACTGCCGCTATTAAATTGTCAGCACGAGACTGGACCGTCGGATCAACAGGTATTTCGAATTGACCTTGATGCCAAAACCGATCCGTTCTTGTACGAACATCTCTTTCGTTCCCGACCTTTGATGCCGCTGGTAGCATCGGTGGAGGCAATTGTGGAAGCGGGTTACGGTCGCGCGGCGGAACCCGACAATCCGATCGTCCTATCAAACATCGCGATTCAAAACGGCCTTCCGGTCAATAAAGACGAGAGACAATCGTGCCGCGTGCTATTAGAGAGCTGCGAAGAGGGGACTCAGGCGGCCCTGGTGGCGGATTTTGTCAACAGCCGCCAAGTAACTGTTCAAAAGAATCAGCCCCGAGTCAGCGCTTTGATCCCGCGTGATGCACCCATCCTGAATCCTGGGTCGTTGCGGTTGTCGGAGCCTGTCTTCTGGGCCGCCGCCGAGTTCAAGGGTAACGAGGTCATCTATCACGGCCCTCCGTTCCGCGCTCTGCGTAGCATTTGCCGTGCCGGTCGCGCGATGCTCGGGAATCTCGTGGCTCCCGATCCTCACGAACTCTTTGGTGATCAACGTTCCGGCACTCCTCTGACTCCCATGGCGGTCCTGGACTCGTGTCTTTTCACGGCGGGCACCTTGCTGTGGATGGAAGAACCAAACCAAGTGGGGATACCGATGGGAATTGAAATGCTTCAGATTAATCGCACGATTTCCCAAAACGAGTCCTTGCTGGTACGCACTGAAGTGGTCCACAAGTCACCGGGCTTGGCGAAACTGGATTTTGATGTTTGGGACGCGTCCGGGCTCGCGGTGCTGAGTGTGCGTGGCTACCAATGTGCGCTCGTCCGCGGAGCCATGTCATGAGCCAGCACGTGCAATGGTCGCTTCAGCGATCTCAGGCGGAAAGAGGGTCACCCAGGGAACTGCGTAGCCATTCCCAGCGATTGCTCGCTTATCTGCTCCAAGAATTTCGACACGACTCGCTTGCCCAGTATCACATCGACTCCCGTGGCCGGCGAGGGCGTCCTCGTCGGCCAATCGCTTTCGTAAAAAGCCACGCCAGCGAGGAGCATTCGCGAGAATGGAGTTTGGTTCACCAGCGTCTTTCGATCAGCCACATCAGCCGCGCGGTTTCTGCTGCGGTGAGCAATCATCGCGTCGGGATTGACATTGTCGACGGTCAACTGAAACTAAGCGATGGATTTGCCAGGACGTGGTTTGATGAGCGTGAGCGAGTCACGATTGGTGATTTGCCGATCGCGGCCTTTTGGGCGGCAAAGGAAGCAGCGTACAAAGCTCATTGCCGCTGCGACACTTTCTCACCGCATCAGTGGAAAATCGTTACCGTCACGAATGATTCGAGATTTGAACCGGATGTGATCAATTGTCGAGTCGCCAAACATCGCGATAGCAATCCGTCACGATGGGCGTATGTTCGTATCATACGACGCGCCGAATTCGTCATCGCGTTGGCAACCGCGACAGCAAATCCAGTTCTCGAAGAAAAACTTATACCCTCCTCTTTCTCAACTTCACTAATTGAGTCCGCATCATGATCGATTTATCAGGACGTGTAGCTTTAGTCACAGGCAGCTCGCGTGGAATTGGCCGCGCCACAGCGATCCGGCTTGCCGAAGCGGGGGCCGACATTGTGATCAACTACGTCACCAGCCGCGCAGCAGCAATTGAGGTCGCCCAAAAAATTACCGGCTTGGGTCGGCAGGTATGGGTGGTCAAGGCCGACGTTAGCGAATCGGAAGATGTCGAAGCTTTAATGGACTTTATCAAGTCGAATGTGGGACGACTCGATATCGTCGTCAGCAACGCTGCGACAGGTGGGTTCCGAAGTTTGTTGAACTCCGGAGCGCAGCACTTCAATACGGCCATGCAAACTAATGTAATGTCGCTCGTGCACCTTGTCCGCGAAGCCAAAGAAATGCTTACGGCAGGGCCTCACCGGGGTAAGGTCGTTGCGATTAGCAGTCACGGTGCAGACATCGCCCTGCCGATGTATGGCTTGATTGGCGGCAGTAAGGCTGCGTTGGAAAGCATCGCCCGACACCTCGCTCTCGAGCTCGGCGACGCCGGTGTCAATGTGAACATCGTCAAAGCCGGGCTAGTCGAAACCGACTCGACACGCCGATTGCCTGGAGCCGCGGCTATGTTTGACGGCCGCAAAGGCAAGTCAATGATGGGAGAACGCATGCTGTGCGATCGTGACGTCGCAGATGCGGTGCTATTTTTGGCCAGCCCATTGAGCGACTTGGTTCAAGGCGAAACGCTGACAGTCGACGGCGGTTCAGCAGTCCATGTCTGACTCAGCCCGTTGATCGCTATAGAACGAGTCGGCGCTAGGCATGAAGAATCGTCCCAGTGGGCTGTAGAGCATGCAGGGCAACAAAATCAAATCGGCGAGCAAGGCGATGCCGAGTAGCGAGAACATCAACCACGCAAAGCGCTGGATGGGAACGAAGGGGCTAAGGGCGAAAACCAGCATTCCTAACCCGCATACTAACGTAGTTTGAAACATCGCGGCGGCGCACGTGCGGATCGCTTCGCCGGTTGCCCGTTGGCGATTGAAACCTGCGCGGATCTTCTCACGAAACGCCATGATCAGGTGTAACGAATCGTCAATGCCGATGCCCAATACTGCGCTGGCCGTCATCACACCACCGATTTCGATTTTCCAACCCATTGCACCGATCAACCCGAAGACCACCAACGCAGGAATCACGTTCGGAATCATCGTCAGCAGCCCGCCGATGGGACTGCGTAACACCACGGCCATCGTTACCGCGATCAATGCTAGCGCTGTCAAGTAACTGACGACCAAATCATCGAGCAGCCGTTGCTGTGTTTTAGCAGCCAACGGAATGCCACCACTGATTTGAAACGTGACGTCGGAATCGGCAACTTCCTGCAATGTATCGGTGGTGATGCTACGAATTTGCTTCATGATATCGACATAGTTTTGGTCCTCGGAGCCAGCCACCCGCGCTGTGATTCGCCACAACCGATGGTCGCCCTCGCGCCGATACATCCGCATCGCGGTCAGGCGGTTGAGAGATTTTTCGATACCCGAGTTCACACCGGTACGATAAGCAATGTCGCCAATGCTACGGCGGCTCGAGTTCTTCGGAATGGGCGCGGTGAAGTTCAATACCGAAATTACGCTACCAACGACCTCACTGTCACCCAAATTGTGTTGCAGTTGCCCGACCCACTGCAACTCATCGATGATCTCACGATCGTCTTTAATGGGAACTTCGACCACCACTTCAACGGGCACGAGCGGGCCAATGCGATTCTCGATCCAGCTGTAATCGGCTAGTAGCTTTGCGTCATCGGGGAAGAGATCGTGGATCCCTGTCGAGATTTTGAGTTGACGGGTGCCTTGGAAACCAACGACAACAACCATAATCGTCAAAGCGAATACGACCGGCCAAAACCGCAACAGTGGCGATTCAGCAACCTGCGAATCGGACATGCGAACCGATTTCGTGTTCATGGGACGCTTGGATGGTAGATACATTGCCAGGTACCAGAGCGTCGACAGCACAGCCAAGGGTGCGGCGATGGCAGTAAAGAATCCAAACTTATGAACTGGAACGATATGACTAATCGCAAGGGAGCCGAAGCCAATCGCAGTTGTGATCGCCGCAAGTGCGGTCGGATAAAATGCGGTTCGAATCGCTATCCACAGTGGACTCTGAGGACTGTTTTGCTCGCGAGCGCGGCGGTAGTAGCCGTACATATGAATGCCAGAAGACACGCTCAACACCAAGGTGAGATTTGCTGTCAACAGCAATATGCTGTCCAATCGGGTCCCGCAAAAATAGACCAGCGCCATCGCGGCCTGCTCGTGATACAACGCAACTCCGAAGATCAACAAGGCAGGCCATAATCGCCGTAAACAAATGATCAACAGCGACACGCACACAAGAAATGAGTAACCGTTGAGTCGCAATAGCGACGATTGACTCGCCTCGTCGATGGCAACTGTCTCGATAGTTGGTCCGGCGAGGTGGATTTCAGTGAGCGGGCGATCAAGCGTTTCGGTGGCCACGCGACGAGCGTAATTCACCGCAGCTCGGCGATCGAGAAGACCATCGTCGGAAACCAGCAGGAGCACCGCAGTTGCATCATCGCGGCCCAGAATCCAGCCGTGCATTCTGCGTTTGGCTTGCCGCTCGGAGAGGTTCAGTGGCGGACTTTGAAGTTCGTCGAGCACCGAAGTCGCCGTCATCGCCTCCCGAAAGAAAATCCGTTCCAGCGGGTCATCCGGATCCGGCGACATGAGTCGGCGTCTTATTTCCCTTAGCGGCTCATCGCCGAGAGTTGCCCCTTCCCAACCAATCATCATCAATTCGTCGCTTCCAAAACGATCGATGAAACGATAGAGCTGCTGAGTCTCCTCAAATCCCGGTGGAAGCCAATCCTCCACGTTCGTACCGCTGCCCAGCCAGGCCTGGCTGGCACCATAAACTACGATGGGCAAAATAAGGATCGCGAAACCAATGCTCAGGACGCGTAATATCCAATTCGGCCAGTTTGCGTCCGTACGCGGCACCGCAGTGGATGGTGTCGTCGGTTCGGTTGTATGTTGGGATGTCTCACGGTCGGATGTCATCGGTGCGAAACCAGGTCCTGCTTCCAGAGAGAAATCAACTCGCTCGCATTCTCGAGCGACACATGGCTGGGCGGTACGCGCAGACTCAATCCCAGGCAACCTCCGAGCGTGTGAAGCATACCTGCCACATGAGTGCCGGGCCGCAATGGCGCCGCCCCACTCATGCGAAGCAGGGTGAGATCACCAACGATGGGCAGCCCATCCTCATTGACAGGGAATTTTACACGAAACCGGCGGAGCGGGTCACCAATATGAGTGACCACGCAGGTCGCCGGTCGCGTCAATCGGGTGCCGAGAAACAAGCCTCCCGGTAAACGACTAGCAGCGCTTAAGCCATCAAGGAAAAGCGCTGCCATCTTCCATTGTTGAATAAATCGACTCTCGATCGCAATTCCTTGCGCCAGAGTTGACCAGTCGGCGAGTGAGTCCCGCTGCCGCGCGATGAGTCCATAACCAATCATGTTGGCAGCGCTGGTTCGCACTGCCGCACGGGGTCGCAACAAAACGGGCATGTTCGCCACCAACCAACCGCGGCCTAGACGCCGGCGATGCCTGTCGTTCCACTGACCAATAACGCGTAGCAGCGAGGCGACTGCAAAGTCGTTTAAAGTTGCGTTGAGCTCGCTCGCTGAGGCCGCCAAGCGATCTGTCGTCGCGCGGTCGAGCGACGCATCGACAAGATGCCAGGCGGGATGTCCCCCGCGCCTGGGTTCGGGCCGCTCGCTCACAAATGGTTCGGCGCGCCTCGTGAAGAATCGAAGACTCTCACTTGCCATGACTTTCCAAGCGGTTGCTCGACTAACCGGCGATGGAATCTGTCGATCTACTAGCTGTCGTTTGACGAGATAGCGATGGTGCGGACGACGTAACTTCGACGCATCAAGGCTCCCGATGGCGTTTGCATAAATCGCAAAGACGTCGCCGATAAATTCGATCAGTGACACACCATCAATCACCGCATGATGGACGACGAGCTCGATGACCGTGGCACCTCCGGATTCCGGGTCGGACTCCAGGACATTGCACCGCATGATCGGCCCCTTGTGCGGATCGACTGCCCGATCCTCGTTGCGTGGTCGCTCGCCCTTGGGAAAGTAAGCCACCTCCCCTACGGCCTCAGAGTGGGGCTGCCAACCGCCGCGTCGGACGAGACAGCCCAGCATCGGATGCCACGAAATCGCCGTCCGAAAGGCAGCAGCAAACTGGTCCCGCTGCGGGACGTCGCTGACGGTCCAACGCAATGGAACTGTCGCGGGGAAATCCGGACGGCGCTCGTCAGCTATGAAATACTTTTCAAACGACGTCAGTAGAAACGGATCGCTGGCCGTGGGAATCCTCCCACCAACACGTCGATCTACTGGTTCATCTTCGATTCGGGGCATGTTGTTTCTACCTTCGCACAATGATGTCGTTCAATCAAAGCGTCGTGGGAGTGCGCGAGGTCTGAAATGATACGCGTTGGATGATGCTGAAAACCTGGCATTGGGCCTAGAGAACCGATCGATCTGCTTCGTTTTGTATTCTCTGGACTGACCGGCCACTTGAACGGCACAGACGTTCACTATTGGTGTACTGTACTGCCAAACCCCCTGTTGACAGGCAATCCGCTCCCCCTAAAACTCGCAGTGTCGCAAGTATACGCAGCTTACGCGGATTTGCGAGGTTAGTTGCTTTGGCGCGTGTTTAACTTTTATTGGAGTCATGTCGATGGGTCGATTTTCGTTTTCTAAGTCGCGTCGCAATGGTCAGTCGCATCCTCCACGAACTGCGAAAGCGCGGCGGACGGTCCGACGTCAGCGCGGCCTCAGCGTCGAGACGCTCGAACGCCGCGAGCTTCTCGCCGCAAACACGGTGGGATTGATCTCAATCGATGAAGCGCGCGCATCCGACGGGTATACGCTGTTCTCGCCGCAAACGGGTCGAGACTCCTACTTAATCAATAATCGCGGACAGGTCGTTAATCAGTGGCACAGTGACTACAACGCGGGACTGACGGGATACCTCACTGAAGACGGCGACTTAGTACGCGGAGGCGTATTGCGAGACAATGTGAATGGCACGTTGGCTGCACCCGGCGCGTCAGGGATTATTGAGAAGTTTAATTGGGAGGGCGAGAAAACATGGTCGTATGTGTACTCCACCAATACCGAGTTGTCGCACCATGACCTGGAAGTCATGCCCAATGGAAACGTTTTGGTAATGGTATGGGAATTTCGGTCAGGAGCCGAGTCGCGTGCTGCCGGTCGCAATCCCAACAAACTTTCCTTGGGATATCTACTTCCCGACGTGATCACTGAGGTGAAGCCAACTGGTCCAACCACAGGAGAAGTGGTGTGGGAGTGGAAGGTTTGGGACCACTTGGTTCAACAGTACGATCCAACGAAAGAAAACTACGGGATTGTCGCTGACAATCCTCAGCTGATTGATTTGAACTACGTCTCGACAGGTCCTGGCAAAGGTGCCAATGCGGCTGATTGGACGCACAACAATGGGATCGACTACAACGCTGAGCTCGATCAAATCATGATCTCGAGTCGAGAGTTCAGTGAGTTCTGGATCATCGACCACAGCACCACCACCGAAGAAGCCGCGGGACATACCGGTGGTACCTACGGTAAGGGCGGCGATTTACTGTACCGCTGGGGAAACCCGCGGGCGTATAACGGAGGAACTCGCGCCGAACAACAATTGTTCTACCAGCACGATGCCGAGTGGATTGAAGAAGGGAAACCGGGGGCCGGAAATGTCATCGTCCACAACAATGGCACCGATCGTGTCGGTGGTGCAAACTACACCAGTGTCGATGAGATCATTTTGCCATATTTGGAAGACGGCAGTTACAATCTGGATGCTAAACCAGCCACTCCGGTGCACCGGAACGTTGCCACGCCGCTGACGGGGTACTATTCACCCATCATTTCCGGCCAAACGCGTCTGGAAAATGGAAATACCCTCATCACCAACGGCATCAAGGGAACGATGGTCGAAGCGACTCCTGATGGCGAGGTGGTTTGGCAGTATATCAATCCAGTGACCAGTCCTGCTGGGCCACTCTATCAAGGTCAGCAGGTTCCCGGCATGAATGTCTTGGGGATACCGGGGGTTCAAGCCAATCTTGTGTTCAAAGCGGAACACTATCCCGCTGACTATCCGGCGTTCGCAGGCCGCGAAATCACTCCCAGTGGCACGGTTGAATTGTATCGTAGCGGTCTGCCGATCTCGATTGGCGTCATTGACGTATCACCGATCAGCGGTAACCAGGACGAAGAGTACATCGAATTGGTAAACGCAAACTCATCGGCAGTCGATATTTCTGGGTGGTCGCTCGACAATGCCGTGGAGTTCACGTTCTTACCGGGCACAGTCATCCCTGCGGGTGGGGTCCTGTATGTCGCCAAGAGTCAGACGGCATTTGCCACGCGCACAACAGGCCCAGGCGGCGGCCAGGGGTTCCTGGTTGCGGGTAACTATTCTGGGGATCTTTCGCCCGAGGGCGAAACCATCGAGTTGCTCAATCCACGTTTGGAACCGGTCGATCAGAAAAGTTATGGGAGAACGAATACTCCCCCTGTGATCGACGTGATCGCGAACCAGAACATCACTCGGGGCAGTTCGACCGGGATGATTGAAGTTATCGTTACCGACCCTGACACCGCTGCGGCCGATTTGGCCTATCGGGTGCAGACCGATCCACTGCCATACATTATTGACCAAAAACTGAATTTGAGTGCGCCAATCCTCGCGCGCGGTGATCTCCCATATCATCAAAATTATCGCGGCAGCAACGAACGCTATGTCATCAACTTGGACGCGAAAACCGCTTCTGATCGCTGGTACTACCTATTGCCCAATGGGGAACTCTACCGCTTCACAGGCAACGTGAATTCACCTGCGGCCTCCGCGCTGCGGGGAGATCTCATCGTCAAATTTGACCCGGCTGTTTATCAGAATCCGTCACTGTTAGTTTCCGCTCAGCCCTCGGGGATCGCGACTACCGCGACAGCCAATGGTGGAGCCCCCGCCAAAGTCGAGGTTACGCCATCGTCCGACTTTATCGGTACGATCCCAGTCACCGTGACCGTGACCGATGGTGCCATCGAACGGTATCAAGTTTTCCAGGTGAATGTTCAGCCGGGAGAGCGTCCTTCGATCGATCCCATCGATCCGATTACTCTCGTTGCGGGTCAAAGCACGACCATCGATCTCAGCTTTAGCGATTCAGACACCCCTGCCGAGGAACTGCAGTTTGAAGCTAACGCAGAATCATTATTGGCAAAGCTCGATGAACGCTGGGGTTTTTCGAAACCTGTGCCCGCGAACTACTACCTGAATTTCCGCGGTTCCGCTGAGAAGTATGTAACCAACCCGGCAGCGCCGTTGGCGAATCAGTGGTTCTACATATTGCCCAACGGTGATTTGTACCGCTTCACAGGAAATGTCTTGTCCTCATCGCCGGCATCCTTGACGGGTGAGTTCCTTGCCAACGTCGGTGTGGAAGCCTATGCGAACCCAGCGTTATTGACTGATCCAATTGCCACAGCAGTCCCTTTCGAATTCCAGTTCCTAGGGATCCCCGTCAATCAATTGTCGATCACAGCGTCCGAGTCCTATGTCGGTGTACACCCAGTTACGGTGACCGTTAGCGACGCGGACTACGACGTCAGCTTAACTTTTGAAGTGACAGTACTGGCCACGCCGCCCGGTGAAACGCCTGAGCTGAGCCCGATTGACAATCAATCCATTGCCGCTGGCGTTGAGCTGAATGTTCCACTCATTGTCACGGACCCTGATACCGGTGCAGACTCGCTGTCGTACAGTGTGTCGGTGAACGTCGAAGGGACAGTTCCGAAGCCCAACATCCCGCTCACAGTTCCCAATACCGGCGCAGCAGCGAAATACTACGAAAATTTCCGTGGCTCCCAAGAGCGTTATTTGCTCAACCCCAGCGGCGTCCATCCCAACCGATGGTACTACATTCTTCCCAATGGCGATTTCTATCGCTTCACAGGGGATGTCGCCTCCCACTCGCCGTCGTCTCTGACGGGGGTATTGATCGGTAATTTCACCCCCGCAGCGTATCAGGACCCCTCGCTCCTGTTGCCCGGTACGACTGTGCAGCCGGTGAGTGCATCGATCACCGCTGGGAGCAGTCCTGTTCTCAAAGTAAGGGCGGCGTCTGGCTTTGTTGGCAATGCCCAAATAAGTGTCGTCGTCAGTGACGGTCAGACATCCGACTCCGAATCGTTTCAAGTCGTGTTCACGACGCCGAAATCACCAGTGATCGCGGCTATCGGCAACCAGGCTCTGGCTCCTGGAGCATCGACGACGGTCCCGCTGGACATTACCGATCCGGACACCCCCCTCGATCAAGTTACGATAACAGCTACCGCGACATCCTTGGCGGGTGAACTCAATGCCGCCCTCAACCTTACGCAGCCCGCTACCGGGAGTTTTCCTGCCTACTACCGAAATTTCCGTGGTAGTGACGAGAAGTATCTGTTTGATCCCACGGGCGTCGATCCTTCACGCTGGTACTATCTCACGACGAGCGGAGACCTGTACCGCTTTACCGGTAACGTGGCTGCGTCGACACCCTCGTCACTGACGGGTGAATTTGTCGCGAGTCTCGGGGTTCCATTCTACGACAACCCCGCGTTGTTGCACGAGGCGACTCTGCCGGCGCCAGCGCTCACGACTCAGCTCAGTGGTACTAACCTCTTGATAACCGCTTCGTCGGCCTTCGCTCAACCCGTGCGGGTCACACTCACGGCCAATGACGGTGTGTTGGCTTCGAAACAAACCTTCTTGATCTCGCCCGGAAATGTTGCTTCGGCGGAACCAAGGAATTTCACAGTGGAGCCATCGGACTGGCAGCCGCAGAGTTCGTTGGTCAGCCTATCCATTTTTGGAGACCCGCAAGCAATCGAATCCCTCGGCGCACTTGACGTCAACCGTAGTGCAACGGATGTGAACGGAGATGGTGTCGTCACCGCGCTCGATGCTTTGCAAATCATCAATTTCCTCAACAGTGTTCCTGAGATGGAGAAGGCTCAGGCGATTCTCGATTCGATCCTCACTCAAGATGTCACGCTCGATACGAGCGGCGATGGTGATGTTACCGCCATTGACGCGCTGCGTGTGATCAACGATCTGAATAATCAATCGCAACATGAGGCAGAGGAGGAGGCGGCATGGCCGATGACCGTTGACTCCGTCCATTCTCAGCAGGACGATGAAACCTTGGATTGGCGGGACGAACGGATTGGTGAGACGCTTTCGGTCTGAGCCCGTCATGCAATTTCTTTCCACCCACTGCGCCCCGTGTCGTCGTCACGCCAAGCGGCGTGGTCACGCCAAGCGGCGTGGTCACGACGTGGCATAATCACGAAGCGGCGGGAGATAACAGGCCGGAGGAGCTATTTAGAAACTTCGATGATGCAGACATCCACGATGGGGGTCTGCGTCGTCGCGGTAATGTGCATCCCCGCGGGGTGGAGCAAGCGTTCAAAATCACTGCGGGTGCGGACGCGTCCGCCGGTCCAAAACATCTGCTCGAGATCGCGAAGTTTGCATAAACCATCTCGGTTGTTCGTTTCGTCGAGCAATCCACCGATGATAAGAAGCTTCGAGTCTTTCGACATCGCCTCGGCGATGTTCGCAACAATTCTCGTCGCCATGCTGTCTTCCCAGTCATGGAGAACGTGTTTGATCAGATACAGATCTCCGCCCGCAGGCACACTCTGCAAAAAGTCGCCAGCGATCAGTTCGCAGCGCGACCCGAGTCCTTCTTTTTCGATTCGCTCTTGCGCCAGTGGGAGCACCTCGGCCCGGTCATACCAGGTGCCACGCTGTTTGGGGTTGGAGTGCAGTACGGTCGATAGCAGGCTGCCGCCACCAGCACCTACATCGACGACATGCTGAAACTTCGAGAAGTCGAACCACTTCGGAATGAACCGGCAATGCGCATCTGTGGTCACACTCATAAAGCGATCGAAAAGTGCACCAGCTTCTGCGTCGGCTTCGTAGTGCTGCCACATAGGCAGTCCGTGCTGCAGTTTGAAACCGGGCTCACCTGTACGAAGTTGTTCCAATAATCGTCCCGCTCCAGCATACAGCTGCACACCCCAAACCTCCGAGTACGCTTGAATTGAGTGCGGATTATCGTGCAATAGAGGTAGAGCAGATTCGGTTAGCGAGAACCGTCCTTGGCTGTCTCGTGAAAAAATTCCAAACCCCGCTAGCGCCCGCAGAACTCGCATTAGTTCGTCGGGCTGGACGCCGCACTTCGATGCCAACACGTCTGCTGATTTCGGCCCCGCTCGCAATTCTTCGGCGATGTCCAACCGCGCAGCGACGTAAACGGCTTGCGCCAACCACGTACTGTTCAACAACCAGTGCAGGTGCGGGAAAGTGGGTTGGGCGAGTGTTTCGGGTTTTCGCTGCAACCAGCGGCGTAGCCAATTCATTAGTAAACTCTCCAGTCGCAGTGAGAAATTTGCAGACGCACTGCGTGCTGCTATGCAGGACATCCGAAAAACAGGACGATTTCTTAAGATGAAAATGGACAGATTGCTGACAAAGGGACTGCCTAGCAGAATAGTAGGACCAAAACTTTTAGAAAGCATCTCCAACGTTTTTTTCGGGAAATGCTGTTAAAGGTTTGGAGATCTTTCGCGAGCCTGCGTCTTCCCATAGAGCGTCAGAGGACTATTCTGGCCCTCAGGTAATAGTCGAGGTCTCGGGTTCGGCGGCGGACCTCGCCTCTGAACGCCGCCGTCTTGCGGCTCGTCAACTTTCACGCGTAAAACTCCCTCAATGACAGATTGTAAACGACTCAGCGGCCGTACCGTCGTTGTCACTGGCGGTGCCAGTGGTATCGGCGAAGCAGCGGTGCAACGCCTTCTGGAGGAAGGTGCCCAGGTCGTTGTCGGCGATATCAACCTCGCAGCATTGAGGCGTCTCGAAGCGCATATCCAGGGAGGCTCCTGTGCGGGTCGTCTGGCCGTGGTGCTCTGCGACGTCTCGCAGGAATCCGACATCATCCGCCTGCTTCGGCATACGATTGAGAAGTTTGGTCACCTCGACTGCATGATCAATAATGCTGGCACCGGCGGCGCATTCGAACCGCTCATTGAAACCTCGGTCGCTGATTGGGATCGAACCCAGGCAGTCAATCTGCGCAGTGTGTTCCTAGGTACCAAACATGCGGCAAGGATCATGATGAGGCAGGGGGAGGGGGGATCGATTATCAACGTTGCATCGATTGCCGCCATGTCGGGGGGCGCGGGCGGTGCAGCTTACTCAGCGTCGAAGGCTGGCGTAGTTTCCCTGACGCAGACGGCGGCGGTGCAATTGGGCGCGCATAATATTCGTGTCAACACGATCGTTCCTGGCATCTTGGTCAGCCCGCTGACGCACCGCAACGTTGATCCTGAAGGCCTGAAGAACCTTGCGGCAGGGACCCTGCCCCTTCCTATCGCGGGTGAGTCGAAGCATTTAGCGCCTGCATTCGCATTCTTTGCGAGTGACGACTCGCGTTTCATTAGCGGAACAACGCTCGTGGTTGACGGCGGCGCTGGCGCGATGGGGCTGAACCTTTACAGTGGTCAGAACCCGTTCGGCAATGCCATCGTCGAACGTGCCAGGCTCGCAGGCGTGAGGCACTTTGATGACGGAGCGCGTGTCGAGGAACCCGGGATGACCTCGCCGCAACAGTTTCCGGCAGTTGCCGCCGATGATTCGCGACCAGCCTCTCGAGAAGTGCCAAAGGTCGTGCTGATCACCGGCGTCAGTCGCGGGCTGGGGCGGGCCATGTGCCAAGAGTTCGCACGCCGCGGACACATCGTGGTCGGTTGTGCGAGAGACCCAGCGGCAGTGGCAAATTTGCAGGCCGAGTTCGGTGATGCTCATTCCTTCGCCGTCCTCGATGTGGTCGATGACGACAAGGTACAGCAATGGGCTTCACAGACTCTTACACACCTCGGTGCACCAAATCTGCTACTCAACAATGCTGCCATCCTGGGCCCAACCCAGCAGACGTGGCGGTGTACGGACCGGGAACTCAACGAAATTCTGAACGTCAATGTCCGCGGGACAGCGAATATCATTCGCCATTTCGGTCCTGCAATGATGAAGCAGAAAGGGAGTGTGATTGTTAATTTCAGTTCAGGGTGGGGACGGGACGCGGCTCCTCGCGTCGCGCCCTATTGCGCATCAAAGTGGGCGATCGAAGGGCTTACCAAAGCGATGTCGATGGAGGTTCCACCGCATATGTGTGTGGTGTCGCTGCACCCGGGTATCGTTCAGACCGACACGCTCGACGTCGCATTTGGTGAGGCGGCCGCCCGCTATCCAAGTCCTGAGGAGTGGGCGAAAGTCGCGGTTCCTTACCTATTGAACATCACTCCCGATCATAACGGCGCGCAGCTCTCGGTGCCGGGCATGAGCGAGATGCGCTGATAATCTCACCTGAGAGCAAGCCTCGCTCGCGTCGTCGCGATGACCAGCGATGACCAGCGATGACCAGCGATGACCGAATGGAGCAGGCTCGTGCAGAACTGTCACACGGGTTCAGGCTGTGTAATGCGCGTCTGCTCGAGTTAGGCGGCACCACCTCGCCGGAGCTGCATCGATTCGATCTTGCGATTACTGGCTCGCAGAATCTCGATTTCTAAATCACCGAGCATGAGCATGCTTCCGGCGTCCGGGATCGCCCCAGTGTTGTAGAGCACCCAGCCCGCGATGGTTTCGTAGTCCTCGCTCTCGGGAATATCCCAGTGAATAAGTTCGTTCAAATCATCGATCATTACCCTGCCATCGACCTCAATGACGTTGTCATCGATGATGCGAATCTCGTACTCCTCTTCCTCGTCCGATTCGTCCACGATCTCGCCGACGATCTCCTCCAGGGCATCTTCGATGGTAACGACGCCCGCCGTTTGACCAAACTCATCAACGACAATCGCCATATGCGAACGGTTATGGAGAAACTCACGGAGCAGCGATTCCACACTGCGGTCCTTTGGAACTGACCATGGTTTGCGGCACAGTTCCTGGATAGGCTGCTCGGGCATGGAGTCAGAGACGAGAAACGGCAACAGGTCCTTGACGAACAAAATCCCCACGACGTTGTCGATGGTGTCCTGATAAACAGGATACCGTGTACGTGCACTGGCGATGATTTTTGCAAACGCATCCTGCCAAGAGCAGGTTGCATCGATTGCCTCAACATTCCCACGTGGGGTCATGATATGGCCGACCGTGTCCTCGTGCAGTTCCATCACGCCCTGAATCATTTCACGCACTCCCGGCCCGAAATAGCCCTCACGAGTACCCGCAGCCACGATTGTCCTTATCTCATCTTCGAGTTGCTCTTCATCCTCATCGTCTGTCTCGATCTTTCCAGTGAGCCGGCGGGTCATGATTTCGAGTACCTCGCCAGGGGCGTGCAACGGCCGCATGGCGATCGACAACGTTAACCAGAATGGCCACGTGTAGTACAGAAGTGGTGCTGATGTGAAGCGGGTGACGGCGGCAGGCAACCACAGATGAGTTAACATCATCAGTACGCCAGCAACCATTCCCCAAGCGACGAGTGTTTGCGTCCCCTCACCGAAATAGTCGATCACAGCGATGGTGCCAAACATCAAGAACAGGACCGTTCCGATCATGCGGAGATAGTCACTGCCACTGATCGCAGCATCTTGATGATCCAGCACCGAGCCGAAGCGGTCACGGTTCTTCTTTACCCGGCAATAGACTTCGAACGATCGACCTGCGAACCCGTCAATCAACTCAACGCCAAGGCCACCGATGCTTCCCAAAAGGAACCCGAAGATCGTCCAGGCCACTGCGACCCAGAGAGGAAGATGAGTCATGCGGTCAAGGAATCGGAGCGAGGGAAAAGAAGAGAAAGTGCTTTGGATTCGGCATTCCGCATGGCGGCGCGATCCGCATCAGCGATGTCATCGAAGCCGACCAAATGCAGTGTGCCGTGAATCACGTACAGGAGGAGTTCTTCGGCGATCGACCAACCAGCGTCGGGAGCCTGCGCGATCGCCGTGTCAATGCTAACCACCAATTCCCCTTCTACCATTGGAGGAGTCAGCTCGTACGGGAAGCTAATTACATCGGTCGGGAAATCATGATCAAGAAAGTCGCGGTTAATTTGATGAATCACCTTGTCGTTTGTGACTCGCACACCCACACGGCAATCATCACATCCGCCCACCGACGCCGCTGCCCGCACTGCAGACTCGATCGATCGCCCATTGATTGGGTGACTCGCAATCGAACACTCGCGCACACGTTCGCGAACATCGGGATCAATAATGACTTCGATTTCACTCATTTCGGGGAAAACTCAGACAACGTCATCGTACTCATGCAGATTGTTGGCCAGGGTATTTGACGCGAGCATGATAAATCGCCGTTAACGATTTGACTAAGCTCTGTCGTACCCGATGGAGTTGCGAGAACGTCAAACCGCACTCATCAAATTGGCCGTCAGCAACTTTCTTTTGGGCGATGGCGTCAACGAGATTCGAGATGCGGGCCGGGGTGGGATCGACGAGAGTGCGCGAGGCGCTCTCGACCGTATCGGCCAACATCAACACCGCCGCTTCGAGAGTCTGCGGTTTAGGACCGGGGTATCGAAAGTCCTTATCACTGACGGATTCTCGGTTGGGATCCTCTTCACTGCGCCGCGCCGCTTCGCGATAGAAGTACTCGACGAGCGTCGTCCCATGGTGCTGCAGAATGAAATCGATGATCGGCTCAGGAAGGTGGTGATTGCGGGCGAGATCGGCACCATCTTTCACGTGTGCAATGATGACGAGCGTGCTCATTGCAGGTTGCAACGAATCATGTTGGTTGATCCCTGCACTCTGGTTTTCGATGAAATACTCGGGTTTGAACATTTTTCCGATGTCGTGGAAATACGCTCCCACGCGTACCAACAGGCCATTGGCACCAATCGCATCGGCAGCGGATTCGGCAATCGAGGCAACATTGATCGAGTGATTGTAAGTGCCCGGTGCGCGCTGCGCTAATCGACGAAGGAGCGGGTGACTGGCATCGCTGAGCTCGAGCAAGGACAAGTCGGTTTGCACACCGAATGTTTTTTCAACCAGCGGAAGCAATCCGGTCATGGCCAGGGCCGATACGACAATGCACAGCCCCGCCCACCCCGCTTCACTGATCAAGCCAGTCAACACAAGTTGCAGTGGACCACCAAAGAAAATTGGTTCGATCGTGTCACCAGGGCCACCCGACGATAGCGTTTGCCCCGCCACGATGCCAACACCGATGGTCGTCAGCATGGTGATAACGGCGGACAGAATTGCGACGGTAATTAAGTGCGTGCGACTGTGAATTCGGCCGGTCAACAACGTGCAGGAAGTGCACGCTGCCATCATGACTACGAAATTTGAAAGGTCCGCTCCGAGTAGCAATGTCACGCTCAGACTCGCGGCGGCCATCAGCAGCAAGGCGAAATCGCGTCCGTACACGACTGCAGCGGTGATCGAGGCCAGCACCAGGGGAACCAATTCGGCACGCCAATCGTCACGCGACGCGTAATAGCTCAACACGATCGTGACGACGGCCAAAGCGAGTAGCCGAGACAACTTGCGGAGATCGGTCAGGATGGTTCGATCGTCAACAAACCAAATGTAAGAACCACACAGCAAGTACAGGGCGATGATCATCCCCGCGTATGCGAGAACACGTGCGATTTGATCAAACGGTGGCATGTTCTCAACGAGGGTTGCCCATTCGCTACGCAAGTGAGCAAGTTCACGGCCGGACAATGGTTTTCCAGCGTCAGCAAGTTTGGACTGGCCCGAATAAAACGTCATCTGCACCGTCTCGACGGCGTCGGCAGCCTTCTCGCGAGCGACCTGACTGAGCTCGTCATCGTAGGAGAGCGTTTCATAGTCTGGCAGCTTGTCTCGCAACCAATTGCCAATCATGGCAGCGGCGAGTTGGCCCTCGTCGGCTTGTCCCTCTTTGCTGGGAAAACGAGTACGGAACTGGTCTTTCAACTGCGTGTTGAGTTCTCGAGCGGATTCCGCGATCCGCACCTTACTCAGTTCCACAGGCACGGCGTTGTCGGTCTTCGTCCCCTCAAAGACGCGGATCATGCGTTGGGACCCCTGCTCGGGCGAGTGCTGAGGGGCTTGCAAGACACCGTTGGTGTACAAATCCTTGGTGGAAATATCGAGAGCTGCATCGAGCTCCTTCAACTCCGGATCCTTGCTAAAGACACGCTTGAGCAACGCAAACCGCTCTGCAGGTGTCGCAATGGCAGGGGGCTGCTGAGCGGTCGCGGCCTTAGGGGCAGTTGCGGCCCCAGCGGGTAACACCTCACTGGCTTCACGAAACTCTTTGAGTGCCCCTTGCTCCTTGTCCCCCAGCTGTTCATACGAGGACGCGCCCAGAATGGAGAACAACTGGTTGCGCAGTGCTTCGCGGAGTTGATCGAGTCGATTGGGATCGTTTCGATAGAGCGTCAGCACCTCGCGTCGTTTGCGTTCTCGCTGATCGTCTGTGGCCACGCGATCGGGGATCTGGAAGGTAACCCGCGTCAGCATATCGCGGGCTGGAATGGCACCCAGACGGTATGCGAAAGCAGGCTGCCAAGTTCGACACAGTAAGAGCAGCGCAGCGGCCGCCGCAATCGCTAGGGCATAGCGAATTGCGAGATTGCTTTTGTCGCTCTTATTCCACCACGTCGCCCACTTCGGTTTCGGAATTCCGAGTGACTCGATGCGTTCTTTACCAGCGCGCTGGGTTTTAGCTGTGCTCATGATGGTCGTTCCAATCCGCTCAAGGCTGGTGCTCAGCAGCGCCGTCGAAGGTGAGAACCTCCCCCAGTTCTTCGCGGCGTTCCGACGCTTCGTAGGCCTCGACAATTGATTGCACCAACCGGTGGCGTACGATATCCCGTGCCCCCAATCGGATCACGCCAATCCCGTTGATCTTGTTGAGCCGGTACAGAGCGTCGCGCAGACCGCTCCGTACCCCACGTGGTAAGTCCAATTGGGTCGTATCACCACTAACTACCATCTTGCTACGCTCACCCAATCGGGTGAGGAACATTTTCATTTGCGCCACCGTCGTATTCTGCGCCTCATCGAGAATAATGAAGGCATCATTGAGCGTGCGGCCGCGCATGTAAGCCAATGGAATGATTTCAATGAGATCCTGTTCCATCAACCCACGAGCTTGATCGTAATCCACCATTTCGCCCAAGGCGTCCATCAACGGGCGTAGGTATGGGTTCAGTTTGGCTCGCAGATCCCCAGGTAGAAATCCGAGGCTTTCGCCAGCCTCAACGGCGGGCCGGACCAACACAATTTTCCGAACCTGGCCCGCTTTGTATGCTTCGACTGCGGTGGCTACGGCGAGATAGGTTTTCCCACAACCAGCCGGACCAGTCGCAAAAGTCAGGTCGTGCGATCGAATTGTGTCGACATATTTTGCTTGACCAGGCGTCCGCGGGACAATTTTCCGGCCGGCATGTTGGATGTTGATCGCCTCGCTACTCGGGCGCGCCGGTTCACCATTTTCAATCGTCGCGCCTTCCTCCGTCGCGGCCGTCTCGATGTCGCCCACGGACAATCCGTTTTTCTTTCGCGCAATCACGCGAAGTCGCTCGAGAGCGCGGACTGCGGCGGCGACCTTGGGTTCTTCGCCAGCGACACGGACACGACCATCGCGATGAGTGATATCAACTCCAAAAAGTCGACGCAGCTTCCGAACGTGCTGGTCACGCGGACCGAACAACATCAAGACTTCATCGGGGCCCGCCGTTGAAAGAGTGGCTTCGTGCATGACGGGCTTCACAAAACAAAGAGTGGGAGACAGGAATCGTTGATCGCAACAAACTCACAGAGGCGTATACGAATGCAGCCGAGATTCTAGCCACTTGCCAGCCATCTCGTCGAATCTTCTTAGGGGAATGACAGCATTTTAACCCAATGCTGGGGTAAACGTCATGCCACCGCCGCGAAACATAGGAAAGCCGGCAAAGACGCGAAAATCAGGCTATCTGTTACATCCCAAACGCCCCCCATCCCCGGCAGTAAACTTCCAGAGTCTTTCGCACCGCAAGCTCGTTTGACCAACGACTGAGCGAGATCACCCACCATGCCGCAAATCCCCAACAGGGGGCCGAGAAGCAACGCCAATGCCAACGGCGGGGCATTGTGGGGGCTGAGCGCGGGAAATAAATAGGCGAGGCAGGCTCCTGCCACCACGGTCGCGAGCACCAACCCGCCCACGGACCCCTCGACAGTTTTTCCAGGGCTGAGCCGCGGAATCAGTTTTCGGCGCCCCATCGCTTTGCCCGTAAAGTAAGCACCAATATCAGTGCTCTTCGTGGTAGCGATCATCGTCAAAACCGCAGCCAATCCCCAATTGCCGAACGCGTCCGGGGCGTTCGAATTCACCACGATATCATCACCCAGCGTCCGGAGGACGAGCAGCAGACTCATCGGCAGGCCTACGTAGACCGCAATGAACAGGCTCGCACAGAGTCGGCGAAGCACACCCAACGGATCCGAGGCAACGCTATAGTCTTTGATCTCGTCGAGGAAGCATAAGTTCATCGCGACGACACCCGCGATCGTGGTCCAGCCCATCAAACCGATCGGGCAGTCCTCGGGGTAAGGCGTTACCCACTCCGGCATCACTGCAGCGGCGAAGTTCCAAATCATAACCACCGCAGGTGCTGCGCTGATCATGGCGGTCCCGAGCAGAGTGACACCGCGATGCATGGGAAAACCCGCGCGGAGTAACAGACCACAAATGTCCCAGGCCGTACCGAGGGCAAAGATGAGCAGCAGCGGCACGAGGTACAATCCCGTTGCACCTGGGACGGAGTAGCGAGCATCGACGTACAAAATCGCGGCGATGATGGCGATCATGCACGAACTTGTGCGAAGACGATCGATTAGCATTAGCCGACAAGGTCAGTCAGGGCCTGCAGCGCTTTGTCGTAATCCGGTTCTTGTGTGACTTCCGGGACGATTTGCTTGTAAACCACTTTGCCGTCGCTATCGAGAAGAATCACGACGCGACTGAGCAGTTTCAGTTCTTCGATTTCAACACCGTAGGCTTCGCCAAACTCGTGAGTTTGGTAATCGCTGGCAGTTCGCATGGAGACGTTCTCCGCACCACAGAATCTCGCCTGAGCGAAGGGCAGATCGCGACTGACGGTGACGGCGTTGATCTTGTCGCCGAGTTTGCCGAGCTGCTCGTTGAACGTTTTGGTCTGCGTCGCACAGGTGGGCGTGTCCAGACTCGGTACGATTGACAGGATCGACGGTTTTCCCTTGAGGTCTGCCAATGTGAGCGTCTGCAAGCCTTCATGGGCGTAGGTAAGTTTGAAATCCGGTGCCGCTTGACCGATCGACAGATCGCTACCGGCCAGGGTCATCGGGTTGCCTTTGAATGTGATCACGCCGCTCTGACTCATCAGAATTCACTCTCGTTGGAAGGTATCAAAATCGTGGATGAGCGATCCGTTCGCTCAGACAGCCAGAGTATGGCTGTCCGAGGCGAACTCGGGAAGCGGGCGGGCAATTCTTCGTAATCGCTCCACGCGGGTCTCGAGACTGGGGTGCAACCAACTGAATTTGCGAGCAGCCGGATGATCGGCCGTCACGCGTATTAACGCGTCCGCCAACATGTCCGCTGCCATCGCTACCGTCATCGGCTCGCCTGCAGGATACTGAGACAGCCCGACGACCTGCTCCACTTCCAGCGAATCGGTCGCAATTTCGCTCTGGCACGCCTCTACCGCAAGTCGACACGCGGTCGCATCAGCATCCAGCTCCGACAGATGACTGACCGCGCCCAGCGTGAGCACCGTCGTGATCAATCCCAGCGCGCCACCGACTCCTAACGCCCACGCGTGGCTCAGAAGGCCAATTTCAACTAGCAGCGAACTCGACCAGCTCGAGATCAGCCACGCAGGCAGGATTGCGACCATCCGAATCAGCAGGTGATGACGCCGCACGTGTGCGAGTTCATGCATCACGACCATGAGTCGGCCTCCCCGCGGAAGCTCGTCGAGCAACCGATCCGATAGCAGTAGGAGCCGTCCAGGACGAACAATACCGGCAACCATCGCGTTGAGCATCCGGTGACTTGTATCCCACCGTGCAATCTGCATCCCCAGCAATGGATGCGTCGAAATACCACAGCGTTGGAGCCAGGTCTCGATTTCTAATCGGAATTCGAGGTTGAGGGGCTCGGTCTTCGCAATCCATCGCACCAGCCATGGAAAGGCAATGGCGAGCACCAGGCCGCCTCCCGCGATGAGCCCCCAGGTTAACGCCATGGCATACGACGCAGGCCATTCCGACGACACCAACAGCTCGTCTTTGACCAATTCCGCCACATCGCTAAGAGCGAGAAACACAAGTGTGGGCACGATCAACCACGCCGGTCCGCCCCGTAGATTGTGCATCAATACGCTTGCGTAGCTGGCAAGCATCCGGGGACGATGGTTCACAAACGCCGTGTACCAGTACTCGGCCGACCAAGTGGCTAGCAAAACGATCATTCCAGGGGCGAGCAATCCAGCGGCCTGAAGCGTCATGCTGTGCTCGAAGAATGGTTGGGCGGACAGCCAGGTTGGCAGGGAAAAGGCGAAGTGACAGAGCAAGGTAATCGGGATGGCGAGCCAACGCACCGTCTCCATGACCACTCGTAGCTGCTCGGAACCCTGTGATGCCGACTTGGATCGGATCAAAACTCGTCGTGCCAGCCAAAATGCGACCGCATGAGCCAGCAGCACCCAACCACCTACCAACAGGCAACTCGCCAGTACGGCACGTGAGGACGGAACCGCCTGTGAGTTCACGGCTCCGCTCATGAGCGAGATGAAGACGAGCAGAAAAGTGTAAAGTGTCACAAATATCTTTCGCGAGGCCTGCTGGAGTCCCCAGCGGGATGGCTATCAGAGAATCGTGGCCTGAGCACTCGTCGGAGGTTATCAGTCGATTCCCGTCTCTTATCCTGGGCCCGAGCCCAGTCATCTACTAGAGTCACGTATCATCTATTAGGGTCACATAGCGACTATCCCAAAATTGGAAGCGTGCTCGACGGTGCAAACCGCCCCCTCGCCGCCAGTCGTCATGACACTTCTGATGTCGATAGAATCGCCGGCTGGCAACGCGGTCGACATCATTCTGGCTTCGGCTCGTTCAGGGTAGAACCTCAATGCAGCTCGGCCCCTGATGCTCTGATGCCGTTGCGAAACAGCGAACCGCGAATGGAGAGTCCCTGACCATGGGCCGCATGAGCTAAGTGGGACCGAGCCTGTCCGCAGACCTTGAAAGCTCGGCTCCCAAGCATGTCATCCCGCGCTACGAAGGTGTGATCGAGGCCTAGCGCCTGTCATCTCGTTCGAGCGATTCTTTGTAGTGATCGCGTTCACGCCTGGTCGCCTCGAGATCGAAAATTAAATACTTCATATCAAGTCGCAGTTGCGAAAGTGCCTCTTGGACCAGGTTCAAAATCCGCCGACGACGGGTGCTGCATTCGACCACGCGGGCCAGCGCCGGAGCGACAGCGTCACGATATTGAGGGGGGAGAGACGCAATCGCGGCAGCCATTTCCTGTAACTCCAGTGGCGTTTCATCACTGAGCTTCCTCTGAGTGGCAGCAATCTTGGTCATTGGTCAGTTCTTTCTGTTGGAAAGTAAACGCCGATTTCTCGGCGGTAGTCATGTTGATCCGGACGCTAGCTTTCCATCGCATTTTCGAGTGCCGCTTCAATGCTGCACATCTCATCTCTGTCTTAAGTTGTTGTCGTCTAACGCGTTAGACGCCAGCCCCGCGGGACCGTTGAATCGCTGCGGTCTCACGACAACAGCGAATCCCTATGGACGGAGACCCATGAAACTTGGTACCAGATCGACTTGCGTATTATTTTAATTGGAAATTGATCGTCGGTGCGAAAACAATCGCTCGGTTGATCCTGGTGCGAGTGGATTGTTTCGCCCGCGTGGGCCGCGGTCAACGTTCAATGACTCTGTCTAAGCATTTGGCGGACTTTGCCGACATGGCTGTACCGGGTAGGAAAACTGTTCAGTCGAGACAGGGGCGCCGCTGCAGTCAGCCGCTTGGCCTGCTCGTCGCTGCTGCCTCGGTTTTTATTTTTTTGAGCCCCGCGCTGGGACAGTTAACTGATCCACTCGATGCCTACCCTCCTCGCTGGTCTCTAGACGAGAACGATTGCGACGCACGTGTCAGCGAGCAGGGACACGCGAGCGATTCGGGTGCCGACGGTGGACGCTGCGAAACAATCACGCTGCTAACTGGGCATGGCACCAAAGCGGTGTTGGTCTATCCGATCGAACCGCTACGCCCCATCGATGCCCTCGCCGCGACGATTTCGGTGAAGGGACTCGCTCGCGGCATCCGCATTGGATTCCGAATTCGTTTCCCCTACCTACTCGATCCAGAGACAAAACGCCCTGCGGCATTGTATGTCTATGGCTCGTCCTATGAGCGGATCGGCGAATTTCAGTCACTGGGCGTGAGCGACATTGAGCGGAGCCTGAAACTAAAACGCGTCTCGTTGCGAAACGAATTTGGTGCCGCAGCTGACGTCTCGTCGCCCTATGTCGATGCGGTGGTGCTGAATGCCTATGGTGGCCCGGGCAATCACACCCTGCGGCTCGATTCGCTGCGCATCGACGCCATGGTGCCGCTCGTCGATGAGAATGCCGTGTTACCGGGTATCGGTGCGGGACGGTCTGCTGACGGAAACTCAATCCTGGAGTCCCGAGGCCACGATGCGCGCCGCCAAACGCTGGAATCGCAATTCGCCGACCGCCCGAGCGTAGGCTCCCCATTCCCGAGCAATCGCGTCACACGAATACTTCAGCACAATGGTGAACCGCTCGCCTGGGTGCACTCTCTTGGATTTGATGCGGTGTGGCTATCCAAACCGCCCACCTCGTCCATCTTGTCAGAAGCGATTGCGGCGCGCATGAAGATCTATGCCCCCCCGCCTTCGTCGCCTGATGAGAGCTTGGCGCCGCTGCTCGAACCGGTCTCAGGATGGATTGTGGGCGGCTACGAAGCGATGGACTCAGATCATGTCGATGCTCACACCGACACCACCACACGACTTCGCAGTCTGCCTGCACGATGGCAGCGTCCGCTGATTGGCAGCCCTGTCGAGATGTTTCGCACTTACTCAGCAATGCTCGACGGTGTGGTGCTCGACGCGCCTCCCCGGGTTCGCAATGTTTCCAGCGTGTCGGCAAAGTCGCTGCGGCAGGACAAAATCACGCGCTGCTCGAACAAGCCGATGGCGATTGGCATCTCAGGGGCAGCCAACCATGCTGCATCACTGCAGGGCAACGCGATTGCCGCCAGGATCGGAACCCCAGATGCGAGTTACTTCCAGTGGCATGGGATGTGGCGTCAAGTTGCCGATGCCCTCGGTGACCGCCCCGACGCGATCCTGATTCGATCTCAGGTTCCGCTCTCCTCGGGCACACCGCTGCAGCAGAGTCGCGCCATGTCGCTCTCGTTCGTTAACCGATTTATCGCCGCCTTCGAGCCATGGGTCAGTGGCGCGGAAGCCTCGCGTACCTGCGAGCTGATTCATGACGCGAAAACCGGCCTACCGCTATACGTCGCTCATCGCTTGCATGCCGGACCGACGACATTGCTCGTCATGACCTCCGCGATGGGCCGCGGAGACGCTGCCATGGCGGGAGACGGCAAAACAATTGAAATTCGTTTACCTCCCGCCGATGAAGGCAAATTAATTTGGCGGTTGACCGATTTTTCTGCAGAGCGACTGTCGCCCGACACGAGTACAGCAGGGACGAAGTTAAGCATTGTTTCCCCCGATGTCGTCGAGGTGATCGCAATCAGCGACGAAATTGCCGAAGCCGGACGGATCGCGAGTTCGGCAAAACGGTTTGCGAGGCAGGCTGCTCTCGACCGCTGGCAATTGGCTTCCGAGGCACTTCGCCAAACGGAATTCAATTGGAACGGTGCCGTCGCGGCGCGGGTCGTCTCGCGACCCTCACCTACCGATTTATTACAAGTCGCGAGGACCTCGCTGGAAAACGCGGAGAGATTGGTCCGTAGCGGCCAACCCGAGTCATCGCTGCGAATGTCACGCCGCGCCGACGCGTGGGGCGCGAAAAGCAATTGGATGCTCACCAACGCATTGCTGGCGGGAATCCATCTCGGAGAGACGCCGACAGATTCCACGATGGGGGACCTGGAAACAGGGTTCGGACGCCACGTCAGCAGCCCGCCACTGATCGCAGGAGATATTGAAACTCAGGTCGCGTGGACTCCGCTGTTAAAGACATCCGTGAACGCTTTGGCGACGGTCGCCCCCTCGTTTGTCAATCAGACAGGCACGCAGTCCCGCTGGGGAGTCAATCGTCTCGCGGGCGGAAACTTTGAACGCGGGCCCATGCTCTCAGGTGACGATGTGCTGGAGCGTGAAGGATGGTCGCTCGGTCGCAGACATGTTCGTTGGGCGGACGTGGAAGCGACCCAGATCGAACGCGGTGCCTTCGCCGGAAAAGGCGCGCTGCGAATGCGGGTCACACCCCGTGGCAGCGACCCGTTGCCGGGAGGGTACGAAGGCACCTGTCTGATGATCCAGAGCCCCGCCGTTCGCATGCAAGAATCAGCCGTCGTACGTATCGACGTGATGGTTCGCACCCTCGGCTTCTCAGGGCCCCATCAGGGACTGCTCATATACGACTCGGTGGGCAGCCAAGAGCTGGGGATTCTGGTCAATGACCAGCCCCAATGGACGCCCGTGACTCTATTCCGCCAAGTCGGTCCGAACACCGCCCTGCACGTGATGATGGAAGTGATTGGCGGCGGCGAAGCTGTGATCGACGAAATCCAAGTGCGCACCTGGGAATCTGTCGCCAATCCGGCAGCAGCCCTGCGACCAATCGATCCGTAATTTGACAGCTGCCGAGGGAGTAAATCGCGCTAACCTGATTGCAGTTCGAACTGCATCGGGAGTCACGCTAAAGATCGAGCGTCAAGATCGCAGTGACGAAGCACGCATTCGACTCACGCACCGCACGAGTGATGAAACGAAACTCATCGGATGGAAATGTGCGCGGATGGTTTTAGGATCGCGGCAGCGACAGATATTGCCAGCTGCCTGGGACAAAGCAGCACAAGCTCAAACAGTGTGGGCTGTGCTAGCCAAGGCGCGTACGCGGCAGGGCTGAAGTCCTGCGTGGACCATGCATACACTTCGGCCTGTCGGCTGGCGGCGAGGAGACTGCGGCTTGGCGAGGACGCTGCGGCTTGGCGAGGGCACTGGCATCTGAGGGGCGATCCTGCGTCTCTGCGAGCTAGACGAAGAGACTGCTCTTCGCGCGCGCTGGGCAGTTCCTCACCAGTTTCGCGGTGCCTCGTAAACACTGAACTCCGCCCACACAGGATAGTGATCGCTGATTTTCAATGCCGATGCTTGATCGATCCCAAAGAATCGTTCCAAGTTGAGGACGCCGCTGCGGCGCAGGAATTCCGTCGTCACCCGAGCGTCAATCAGCATGTGATCGTAACATTTGTTCTGGCGAGTGTTGGTCGGGACGTTACCAATCAGCGAAACCATCCCAGGAATCTGGCCGAGCTCGCGTAGGCCGTCGACGTCGACATTGAGGTCACCGAGCAAGATAAAATCGTCTTCGCCGTGGGTCTGGTATTCATAATTACGCACACTTTGGAAGACGTCGTCGAGCACGTTCAGCTCATTGTCGGGGGTGTCGCCACGCACCTCGTCCGGATCGGTATGCACATTGATCATGGTGAACCGAAATGGTAACCGTGAGTCGACCGGTGCGACCCGTGTTTGGAAGCTACAAACGAATGGCTCTCGGTGCATGCGATCATCGCGATCGTCAACCAGAAACTCGGAGTGCTCGATCATGTCGATACGATCTTGATCCCAAAAATAGCTGTAGCACTCTTTCTGGGAAGTTCGGCCCACTGGCGGACCATGGATGGCTCGATATCGGCCACCCAAACGGGAGATCTCACGCAACAGACCTTCAATCGGCACTGCGGGATCCCCCCGAACCTCTTGCACGGCGATCACATCGAACTGCATCAGAATGACGGCTAGTTGATGCATCACATCGGGCTTGCTCGACTTGCTCTCGCCAAACACCTGGATATTGAAACTCGCCAATCGGACGGCGGTTTGAGATTTTCCCTGCGAGTCACGAGGCGCCGCAGGAACCATGCTCTGCTGCGGGAGATAGCTCGCTGGTGCACTCGCGACGGGGCGGCGGGGAGCAGCGAAACCTGCTGTTTGCAGCGGGGCGTCGGAGGCACTCGCCGATGCGGAAATAGGGTCGTCGTAAACTGGCTCTTCACTACCGCGAAACTTTTCTAGCGAGGACAGATTTACCTGGCCAGTCAGCGCGCCGGCTATCGCCATGACCACGCCCGAAATCGTCAGACTGGGCGTGAACCACCGTACGAGCGGTACTCCTGAAGACTTACGCCCGCCTGAGCTCTTCTTGCCCATGAGGGTCGACCAGATCCACTTAACCACATTGGCATCCTTGCCGGTAGGTGGCCGCCGGTGCCCATCGTCCAATCGATGAGCTTGGCAATGCGGCGTGAGTTGATCCATCCAGAATCAGACCAGCCCCTGCAATATCAACGGAAACAGCGGTCCACGTGAGAGAAACGACTAGCCAATCAAGAGCTGGACTTGCAAGATCAATCCAGCCTGGGGGGGCGGGTAGAGAAGGCGACTGGAGTATGGCACGCCCATAAAATCGCGCTTGTCAGACTTAGCCGGTTGGGAAAGCAACAGAACCTACGAGATTTGCATAATTCGTGGCGGTCTGACTTGCCTCCTCCAAAAGCGGCGGTACGATTGATTTGCACGCTGGGGCAAGAAAGACCAGCGTCATCCCCCGCTACCCGTTCTACCCAGTCTCCCGGAGGAGACCTGTGATGTCTCGTATTTCGAAGTCGTTGTTTGGCGCAGGACCGATTGCTAGTACGGCTGTCGCGACAGTGTTCGCGTTCTCGTCGATACCAGCCCGCGCCGACTGGACGGACAAAGCGTTTCCGGTCAAGACTCACGATTTCGGTACGGTTGCGGTCGCGTCTAAAACCGAGTTTTCCTTTCCCATCGTCAACACCACCGGCAGCGAGATGCACATCCGTGAGGTCCGGACGAGTTGTGGATGCACGACGCCGACGCTGTCGTCGAACTACATTCCCGCCGGCGGCCAAGGCTCGTTGCTCGCGAGATTCAATACGCCAACATTTCGTGGTAAGAAGGGTGCCACACTTACCGTGGTGATCGACAAACCGGTCTACACGGAAGTGTTGCTGAAAGTTAACGGCTACATTCGGAGTGACATGGTTTTCCACCCTGGAAGTGTCGAGTTCGGCACAGTGCAACAGGGAGAAGCGGAATCCGGTAGCACGAAAGTGTTTTACGCTGGCCGCAGCGATTGGCAGGTTGTTGATGTCCGAGCCAATCAACCTTGGTTGATTCCAACCTTCCAACAGCTCGAGCGTGGTGCCGGTAAAGCCACTTATGAACTGACCGTGCAGGTGCGTGAGGATGCTCCCGAAGGGTTCTTCCAGGATGAAGTGATCGTGCAGACTAACGATCGCAGCATGCCCCGCATTCCGCTGCAAGTATCCGGCAATGTGGTGACAGCGTTGACGGTCTCACCGCAATCAATCGCTTTAGGCAGCCTCCGCTCGGGACAAGAGGTTTCGCAAAGGCTGGTGCTCAAGGGGCGGGAACCGTTCGCGATTAAGTCAATTGAATGCGCCGGCTGGGACGTGCAGTTCGAAAACACGAGCGATGAAAAGAAGGTACATATTGTCAATTTGAAACTGAAACCCAACACCGCCCAGGGACCTCAGCGAGCATCGCTGGTGATTACCACTAATGGCGACGAAGCGATGACGGCGAAGGCGATTCTGACAGCGGATGTGCAGGGCGAACACGTCGCGACGGCGAATTAGGGTCGCGCTGGAAACGAGGGTCGCGCTGGAATTAGCCGCCCTGCTTTTTTTGAGATTGGGTGTCACACACAACTTGACGAACTCTTGCGATGGCGCTATCGTACATGCGGTAAGAAGTCCTTGGTCGGACCACTTCAAACTCCTTAATCTCTCTAAACGAATGCCCCTGTGCGCTCGCTGATCCGACCTTTCTACGTCGCCCTCGTTTGCAGCTTTATCGCTGTGGGGCACATTCCTGCGTGGTTACACGTAGCGACATGTGATGGCGAGCATTGCAGTGAAAGCTCGTTAGCGTCGTTAGCAGAGGTAACGTCGGCGTCAGCTTGTAGCCACGGTTGCCACCATCATCATTCGCCAGCCACCAGTAAGCCGGCGCATTCTCATGATGATGCCACTCACCATGAGCACCCCCATAGCGGACATGATGAAAGCTCCTGTTCGATATGCTTGTCGCTAAGCAGTCCCTGCGGAGCGACTTGGGATTTTCATGTCGCGGTAGTGTGTACCGCGTGTCAGGAGCGAGCGGATCAATCGCCGCAGTCGCTCCATTTCACAGCGTTTGAGCTAGTGGCCGCCCCTCGCGGGCCGCCTACCTCCGCGCCGCGCGTGTAGCGGATCTCATTCACGGGCAGTTGATCTACTCGACTTCGGTGTAGCGTCGGTGAGCCGAGTGCCATGTGGCATCGGAATGCGGTGGCAGCCAGAGCGAGGATGCCTCGCGGCACACGATATCAACAGCCTGTCAAGGGATGCAGTGGCAGAGAATCGTCGCAGTGGTACTCGTCATGAGTTCTGTCCGCGCAGGTTCTTGTCGCTTCCAGGCCTCCACGCTCGCGGTTCTCCGCCTGTTCTATCGCACGCCTCGATATCGCACGCCCTCGGTCAGTAAGGCACGTGCGGTGGTGCGCAACAACACGGGATGCATTGTCAGCAGTGCACGTCACGTGCACGCCTCGTTGGACTGCGGTTGATCGCTAAGTGCACCATGGTTCCACACGCCATTGCAGCATCCCCATACCAGGGTTTTGGCTGGCGGCGTGCCCAATTGCCAACACATAAACTTCAAAACATTTCAAACTATCACAGAAGACATCAAAATGAATCATCAAATGCGTACCCGCGCCAGGCGACGACCAGGCTTCACGCTCGTCGAACTGCTGGTCGTGATCGCGATTATTGGCGTTCTCGTAGGCCTGCTTCTGCCTGCGGTGCAATCAGCTCGTGAAGCCGCCAGGCGAATGTCCTGCAGCAACAATCTGAAACAGGTTGCGCTCGCCGTTCACAATTACGAGAGCTCGTTCAAGGTCATCCCCGCGATGACCGGCTCCAGCAGCTTTTCAGTGCAGGCGCGAGTGCTTCCTTACATCGAGCAGGCTGCCCTCAGCGACCTGATTGATTTTGAGCAACCGCTGCTCACTGGACCTGCCTGGATGGCGAGTTTCAATCCGGTCTTGCGCACGTCGATTGAGACCGTCGTGCCGACCTATCTTTGCCCCAGTGACGTCGGAGATCCCCGGTTCGCGACCGACTTCGCCGATGGTACTGCTGGCGTGACAGCCGGATTGAGCTACATGTTTAGCTACGGTAGCGGCACGGGAACCCACTACGATGATCGCTATCGCACCGACGGCATGGTGTGGACGGACTCGTGGGCGGGATTTCGAGATTGCCTCGACGGCACCTCCTCGACAGTACTGCTCGCCGAAACCGTGCTCGGCGACCAAACCAGTGGCATGACGCAGCCAACCCCCAATGGACCGCATCGTCGCATCGCCAATTGGAGCGGAACCAGTTCGGTCGGCTCGTCTCAGCCTGGCTTTGCTGTGGGCGGATCGCTCATCGAAAACCCTGACTTGGCCAGCGTCTTCCCTGCGGAAATCTCGTCATACAGTGGTACGCGCGGCAGTTCTTGGATTCGAGGCGTCCCCTACGCAACCGTGATCAACGGATACATGACGCCGAATAATCGCATTCCTGATATCGGTATTCACGGCCGAGGTTTCTATTCATCCCGGTCTTATCACACGGGTGGCAGCATGCACGCGATGCTCGATGGCAGCGTTCACTTTCTCACCGATTCCGTCGATCGCGATGTTTACCACGCCTTATTCTCTCGGGACGGTCGCGAAGTCGTGGAGGTGCCATGATGAAGCATTCTGTCTATCTGTGCATGCTCTTGAATGTCGTTTTCGCAGGTTGTGGTGAATCACCCACGTCGGTCGTGAGCGGCCCGAGCGTAATGGTGACGTACGAATCCCAACCACTCGCGGACGTGCAAGTGACATTGCACGCGACGGAAACAGGCCCCGCTTTGGCGCAAGCTGTGTCAGCGTCCGATGGTCGGGCGTATTTTCAAAACATGCCGCTGCCTGAACCCAGCGAGTACCTCGTTTCGTTGCAATCGCTCGGCGACGGCGGGTGGATTCTTGATCCCAAGTACGCTCAGGCTGCCAAGAGTCGGCTCCGCCTTCAACCACTCACCGATAGCGAACTACAGACGATTGAACTTCCGCGCGGCGCAGTCAGCGCGCTCACGCCTAGCAGACGAAGGTAGCGCATTCCTCAACATTGAGTTTTTAGCAGTACGCCGAATTGAGTTTTTAGCAGTACGCCGATCGTCGACGGTGGCACGACTAAGTGCACTGACTCCCCTCTGGCGGTGAATTGCCCGTCCAGACTCCCTCTAACAATAACACTGAAATTTCTAGTTAAGAGAATCCTCCATGAAAATGTTTTTTACACTCGCTGCAGCCTGCGGCATGGTTTTGCTGCAGGCGACGGTGGGCTTCGCTCAAGGCCGCACGGTCACTCGAGTATTCTGGCAAGACGACTCCACGGCCGCCGTGCGCTATGGCGACTTAAAGCGACTCTCTGATGGTTGGTCCATCGAGCCAGAGTCGATACCAGGTTTCCCCGCCCTTGACGTGACGGAGCAGTCGCTCGTGCAAATGCACTCGGACGCCGGCGTCATTTTGCTGGGAGTTCGTGACCAAGCCGCAGGTGATTTTGGCAGTGGTTGGATCGCGATCGACTCGGGCGCCGAAGAGGAGTCGCACGGAGATCACTCCCACTGGAGACTGAATAAATCGCCTAGCGTATTGAAGTCCCTCATTGGCACCGACCAGGGCAACCCCGCACACGTTTATATGTACGGCGAAACTTTCGTCCTGGCGAATGACAGCAAGAATGGCTTCACGACCACGACTACTGCGCAGCTTCGTGCTGCGAAGACAGCCGAGGACGCTGCAAGATTTTATGCTGGCGGGAATAGTCATATCACGCTCGCCGTCGTCGATGACCAGGTCGCCTATGCCACTTGGATCGCTCGTGAGGGTGAGGATAGCGGTCGAGTCGACGTCGTTAAGCTTGGAACCCCAAATGAGACGTCCTATGCCATCCATTGCCCCACCGGCGTGCTGCACGGTGCGACCGCGAATTCAGGCCGCGTGTATTTCGCGCCAGCGGATGGTGTTTGCTGGGTCGACGCTGATCTCGAGTGCGACGATGACCCGGAATCGGTGGACGTGCATTACCTATCCCTGGGCACCGACGAGCACGACCAGCCCCTTCGAACAGGAGCGTTCGCCAACCTCGACAATCGCGTGCTGTTCACCGCTGGTAAAGGTGAGCACGCCAAGTTGTGTTGGATTGACGCATCGAGCCAATCCCCCAGCGTGGAGTCCATGGCGATTGAGCTATCTGCCGGAGAGTCATTGACAACACCCTTCGCTATCAAGACGCGTGGTGGCAAGTCCTGGGTCATGATGTTTCGCGAACATGCCGAGCAACCCGAAGATGACATGCTGCTGGTCGTCGACGTCGATGCCAATAAGGATGGAGATTGGAGCGATTCCAAGATTCACAGTGAAGTTGCCGTTGGGCGTAGTCAGATTGAGGGACATTCCGGACATCACGAAGCCGCTCTATTGCCGACGAAGCGACATCTCCTGGTCAGCAATCCAGGCGACGGCACGATCACGTTGATATCAACGGTCGACTTCAGTGTGGTTGCGACATTCTCGGTCGGGGGCACCCCCGCTCGCCTAGAAGCGATCGGCGAATAGGCCCCACCAGTCTTCGTCCCACCGCGTGCGGTGTTGTCAACCAACGGTCCGACCAACCTGACTGACAACGCCGTCGCGGTGGGGCATTTTCTCATCTCACAGGATCCGCCGCAACGCGGTGCAAAATTCTTTCCCTAAACGGTTGACACCGGATGAGCGGAACGATACTGTTGAGAGTAGTTCTCATTAGCAATTGCTGGCGACGCAGCAAGCTAGCGTGATCGTGAGCCGCCTCACCGGGCGGCCGCGGTCGGCCAGCCAGCCACGCCCAGGTTGCCCCCGCTCATCAAGGTGATGTGCTGGGCTTCTTGACGCGCGGTCCTGGCCAGATGTGGTCCGGACTGCCTTTCCTACAAAGGTGGTTTGCAATGACGGAGATGGAATCTCAACTCGATCAACTGAGCACTGACGAGGGCCTGCGAGTCGCTCGAGCCCGCTACCAAGCGGGACGACTTGCCGAGGTTATCGCGATGGCGAGCAAGGTGGTGGAGCGACCCGCCGCCGATGGTTTGCCAGAAAACCACCAGGGACCTTGGTGGGAACTCCTCGGTCTGGCGCTGCACGATTTCGGTCAGCCGCTCGACGCAGCCGACGCCATCGAGAAGGCGAGTCTGGTTTCGCCGATCTCGGACGAAACTCGAATTGTCTTGGCCTCCTGCTATGCCGAGTTGATGCGAATCGATCTTGCTCGTGACCTGTATTTGCAGTTGGCAATCCGCCGGGCGCTGCCCGCTGAGTTGATGCTGCAAATCGCGGCGGGGCTCGAAGCGATCGATTCCCCCCAACTCGCGATGCAAGTCTGCGAATGGGTCACCGAGAAAGATGACTCGCACGCCCAAGCGTTCTACGACATGGGATTCTACTCAGCTCGTGCGGGGCAACCACTGTACTTGACCGAAGCCTTGACACAGCGCGCCGTCCAGCTCGACCCTGGAAATTTACATTACCGCATCGGTTTAGTATCGCTGCTGATCCAGCTCAACCGTGATGACGAGGCCATCTTCGCCCTCGGAACGTTCACTGAAGACGATGTCGAGCGAGTGACCTGTGCGAGCTGCTTGTCACGCATCAGTGCCCTGCTCGAACGCCGCGGGTTCTTCGGCCTGGCCGACGAGTGCGATGACAAGGCCACACGCATCCGAGAGGAGCAGTCGCCCGCTCCGGCGATCCCCGCACGCGGAGATTTGCGATGAATTTAGCTCCATTGATTCTGTTGCACGCCGCCATTATCGGTTCCGGTTTCGCCGTGACGACCCTCGTGGCGACGCTCGTATTCTTCTTGAGGAACTGCAATCACGCTGCTCGACGGTCGATGCCACCGCGACCACGTGCAACTGAGCGCCGTGCAACTGAGCGCCGTACAACCGAGCGCCGTACAACCGAGCGCCGTACAACCGAGCGCCGTACAACCGAGCGCCATGCACGCAACGCAGACCCAGCCGATCCCGTGCCGTCCGCGATGAACATCATTCCCGACCTGCCGGGGCGTACTCGGCTTCCACTCGATCACTGGAGATCCAGCCGATGGCAACTTCAATGAACCAGCCCACCACGCAGCAGCTTTACGACGACCTATCAACCGCGCTGTCCTCACGTGACACAACTGCCGCACTCGAACAGCTTGATATCATTTGCCGGGTTCACCCTCACCACGGTGGTGCCTGGGAACTGCGTGGACTTCTGCAGGCGCAGGCCGGACGACCTAATCTCGCTGTTCGCTACTTCGAGCAGGCACGGGAGTTGGGTTCTTTAGAGGTGTGGTCGTCGCGGATCATGGCCTTGCAGTATTTAGAGATTGGACGCGACAAGACTGCCGTGGGTTTGCTTTATACGATCGGCGTGTCCTTGCCATTGGCGACCGCAATGTCAAGGCTCATCTCGCATGACCTGCTGACGCTCGGCCATCCGGAATTGTCTGCTGGGGTGATCCGCACTGCGTTGGATCGTGATCGCAATGAACCATTGTTGTGGCACGAGCTCTCAGCGATTCAGTCGCGACTCGGTGAGCCGCCCTTGGAATGTTTGAAATCCGCCGAACGAGCGATTTTGTTAGCGCCTCAAATTGCCGAATTTCGAGTTACCGCGGCTACCTTGTTGATTCAAATGGATCAATCATTGGAGGCCTATGAAATGGTCCGCCAGGTCGTGTCCCCAGAGTCCATCGAGCTGGATTGTGAATGCTGCTTATGGAGATTGATCTGTATTTTCGACTGCTTTGATGATCACGACCGAATGGCGGTTTGCTACAGACGCCTGCGTTCATTGAGTGCTTGAGGGATGCCGCCTCGAATATCTGGGCGTGGTTATCTGGGCGTGGTGCTCAGGCAAACTTCGTGCTCAGGCAAACTTCCGCGATGCCGTGGGATCGGATATTCTATTCCGCCCCGTTCGCTACTTTGGAACTTACTGCCTGTCACCATGTCCATTCCCAGCCATCATCGAACCCGGCTCGACCACGCCAGCGAAGTGGCAGAGGATTACGTGGAAGCCATTGCGGACGCGATCGATCGATCAGGTGTTTGCCGCGCGGTGGATTTGGTGAGCCATTTCGAGGTGACCCACGCTACTGTCAACAATACCATCTCGCGCCTGCAGCGTGACGGGCTCGTTCACACGGAACCTTATCAGCCGATTCAATTGACCGCAGCGGGACGACGTTTGGCGGTGAAATCGCGGCAGCGTCACGAGATTGTGAAATCATTTTTGCGAAAGTTGGGTGTGAGCGAGCAGACCGCCGCCATTGATAGCGAAGGTATCGAGCACCATGTCAGCAAACAAACGCTGGCAGCAATGAAGAGAATTCTAAAAAATGGCTGGCCCGAGAACCACGAGAACGGATAGGACCACGATTCCGGCGAGAACGACATCCCGCAGGTCTTGTGACGTGACTCTCTTTCCCAATGCCTACGCGCAGGAGTCCCATCCAGCATTTCAAACCGGTCTTCCTTGACCGATGCGGGCAACGCCACTAAATTGGCCTTACGAGTGATGTGGCCACGTTGTTGGTCGCTCTCGCCCCGCCTGCCGCTCACCCCTTGGCTACCTATTCGAGAACGTCTGAATAGGATCGGCGATGATCGTTCCAACTTTGTGAGGAATATCGTCGTGATTATTAAGACCATTATGTCTGCTCATCGCAATCGAGCGTACAACGCTCGACAGCTCGGTGTCACAGTGGGGCTGCTGATCAGCCTCATCTTGTCGCCAGCAGGATCTGCCTCCGATGTTCCTCTCGTTGAGCAACCGGTCAGTTTCCAAGCGGACGTTTTACCATTGCTGCGGACAAAGTGTTTTGGCTGCCATCAGGGGGCCAAGCAACTCGGTGAGTATCAGATGACCGAGTTTGCTGGGCTGCTTCGCGGCGGAGAATCGGGCGAGACTGCGATTGTTCCCGGTGATGCGGAGGCGAGTTACTTAATCACCCAAATCGTCCCGGTTGGCGGCATCGCCGAAATGCCGAAATCACCTCAGCAACCTCTTGCCCCCGCGGAAATCGAGCTGATCCGTCGATGGATCAATGAAGGTGCCAATAACGACCTGGTTGCGACCGGGCCACGATACACTTCAGCCAACCCACCTCAGTACCTCGGTCCCCCCACCATACCCTCGATCGATCTGTCACCCGACGAGAAGACGCTCGCGATTGCAGGGAACTACGAAGTCATTTTGCTCGATAGCGCATCGGGAAAGCAGCTTTCTCGACTTGTCGGAATGAGTCCGCGTATTAACTCAGTTGCTTTCTCGCACGACGGAGCGAGTCTCGCGGCAGTGGGGGGAACCCCAGGGGAGGTCGGTGAGCTGCAAGTCTGGAACGTCGAAACGGGTCAATTACAACTATCGAAAACCATCACCTACGACACGCTTACTGGAGTGTCGTGGTCCCCCGATGATTCGCATGTCGCACTGGGCGCCAACGACAATACGGTCCGCGCAATTGACGCGGCGACGGGGGAACAGATTCTTTATCAAGGTGCTCACGAAGATTGGATCCGGGACACTGTTTTTACGAATGACGGCAAGCACGTCGTGTCGGTCGCGCGAGACATGACCTGCAAGCTAACCGAAGTATCGACACAGCGATTCGTTGACAATGTGACTTCGATCACGCCCGGTGCTTTGTCAGGAGGCCTGTCCAGCATCGCAATTCACCCGCAACGCGATGAAATCGTTGTCGGAGGCGCGGACGGGATTGTAAAAATTTACCGGGTCTTTCGTAATACCGCGCGGAAGATCGGTGATGACGCTAACCTCCTCCAACGCCTACCTGCGTTGGCTGGCCGCATCAATACAATCGCTGTCAGCAGGAGTGGCAACTTCCTGGCAGCGATTGCGACGATTGACAATAACAGCGAAGTGCGCGTATGGCGGTACTACGTCGACACAGCCAAACCGGTAAGTGAGCAGACTGCCGCCCAGACACTGCACTATCAATTACCGGGCGTTGCCGCCTACACCCTTGATCTGACGAATGATGGTGCGGTCTGGATCGGCGCGTGTGACGGCACGGTCCGTCACCTCGATCCTGCGGGCGCACTACTCGGCGAATTTCATGTCGCCGACGCAGCAGCCGAAACGACACTTGATGCCGCTGCATTTGACGCCGAGCAGTGGACGCGTCGTCAGAATGAACAGATTGTAAATTCCCTCAACAACGCTGCGACTAACCCGCCATCTGGTACCGAATCAGCCACCGTCGACACCGATACGATTACGACCCTCACAATCTCACCGGCCAAGTTACGACTACACACGCCCTATGAGTACGTCCAACTCGTTGCCGTAGCAACGTTGGAGGATGGTCAATTGATCGATGTTACCAACCAGGTAGTGGTTCAGCCGCATGCTGCAGTCGCAGTGCAATCGGGTGGCCTGATCCGGCCCTTGTCCGACGCCGCGGGCGAACTGATCGTCCGAATTGGAACGCAGCAACAGGCGATTCCATTTGAATTTACTGGGCATGGGAACGTCGGCGTCGACTTCATTCGAGACGTCAATCCAGTGCTCAGCCGACTCGGTTGTAATCAAGGCACCTGTCATGGTGCTCAGAAGGGAAAGAATGGCTTTCGTTTATCACTACGTGGCTATGATCCGATATTTGATATCAGAGCGCTGACTGATGACTTGGCGGCGCGGCGGATCAATCCCGCTGCACCGGAGAGTTCACTGATGCTCCGCAAACCTCTTGGCCTGACCCCGCATGAAGGTGGGACATTGGTTTCTCCGGGAGATCCTTACCACGCGATCCTGCGACAATGGATCGCTGCGGGTTCTCACTTGAACCTCGACACGCCCCGGGTCACTTCGCTCGAACTTTTTCCTAGCAATCCGGTCGTCCAATCGACATCGGCGCACCAACAGGTCCGCGTGGTCGCGTATTACGCTGACGGAACCTCACGCGACGTCACCCGTGAGGCGGTCATCGAGAGTGGCAATACCGAAGTCGCGACGGCTCAATCGGGCGGTGTTCTGCGCGCGATCCGGCGCGGTGAAGCGCCCGTACTCGCACGTTACGAAGGGGCGTACGCCGCAACCACCTTGACCGTGATGGGGGACCGGGAGGGCTACCACACGCCTCAGGTGCCGGAGTGGAATCGCATCGATGGATTGGTAGCTCAAAAGTGGGAGCGCATGCAAATTGTTCCCAGCGATATCGCCGATGATGCCACGTTCTTGCGACGGATTCACCTGGACCTCACCGGGTTGCCCCCTGCGAGTGCAATCGTCCGCGAATTTCTTGCTGACCCGACACCGACTCAAGAAAAACGAAATAAGATTATCGATCAACTGATCGGAAATGACGACTTTGTCGTTTTCTGGACCAACAAATGGGCAGACTTGTTACAGGTCAATCGTAAGTTTCTCGGCGTTGAGGGTAGCCGAACTTACCGCGAATGGATTCGCCAAGCAGTCGCCGAGAATCGTCCCTACGACGAGGTCGTTCGCCAAATTCTTACCGCATCGGGATCCAATCACGCCAACCCGCCAGCGTCCTATTTTAAGGGCTCATCCGACTAAAGCGTACTTTTTCTGATGGAGCGAATAAAGCAGTAGTTCGAAGTATTCGCGATCACGAATGCCGTAGGATTGTCGTTGGAGCGTCTTGATTTTGTTATTGGTGCCCTCCATCATGGAGGGCACCAATAACAAAATCAAGACGCTCCAACGACAATCCTACGGCATTCGTGATCGCGAATACTTCGAACTACTGCTTTATTCGCTCCATCAGAAAAAGTACGCTTTAGTCGGATGAGCCTGCAAATTGGCAATTGTGGATTCATTTGGGTACTGGTTTGCAGCGTTTTGCCTTGTCGAGATCTTCGTTGCGGCGTGCTGTGACGAGTGATTGACCCAGGATTTTGCATCGCTCGTTGGTTTCGCGTTCGATCTCAACCATCTTCGCTTCAGGCAACAACTCAGATCGCATAATCAGCTTGATCCAGCATCTTGTCTCCCGGAGTTCCTTCAGCGACACTCGAACCTTATGAATAAAGTCACGCCGACTTTCCGCCGCGCATGCTTCTTCGTAGTTCGGTGCGGGCGATGTCCCACTCCGCACCAGTTGCCCTGCAATATGTTTGCCAAGTCGAGTTTCCGGCAAAGCATCAACTACCTTGCCAACGCGAGCGGCAAGGTCCAGCAATCTTTCCGACAGATCGTCCGGTTTCATTCGAGTACTCCCGTTTATTCGACAATTTTAGCATTTTACGATTTGCAATGTTTACTTTGCATTTTGCAATCTCTCCGCCGATCAATCCGGCAAGTCGATCGACGTGCAGGCGAAGGTTCGCTTCGATTTGATCGCGGTCGGGATTCATCGGCCCGGATTCCTCGTTTCAGTAAGGCGGTGCGAGACGGCGGAAACCGTGGAAGAGAACAATGAACAGGAAGAGCACATTGCGTGACAACACGGCGATCGGATTGATGGACGGTGCTTTCTTAGTGGACGAAGCTAAACACTCGCCGAGTGATCGCATCCAACCGACGCTGCGTGGGTATTCCCAAATGCCGTCGACCCAACCGGACGGGATGCCGGCTTCCCCGACACCGGCACCAACGATCCCGCCCACGATTGCCGCAGTCGTGTCGGCGTCGCCGCCGCACTCGATGATCGTGGTGACCGCTTACCGATAGTCCTTCGGGTGGGACAACCATGCATGGATGGCGACGGGGATAGTGTGGTACGTGTATCCGGTGACGCCCTTGGATAGCCCGAGTGAATCACCGAACGACTTGGTCGACTCACCAGCCGAAACGCTGTCGACGGATCGACGCAACAAATCGGTCAGCTCCGAACCCTCTTCGCCCACTGCATCGACAACATCGGCCAGCCACAGGTTCGCGTCGACCGATTCAAACCTGCGAGAATGCCGGGAAGCGTATGCCACCGCGATCGCTCCGTATTCCGCTTTGGGATCGCTGTGCGTTAACCGCGACGATTCACGCACGAATTCGAGCATGTGTGGTGCGTCATCGATCGCCGCGCCGAAGATCGCCGCTCGCATCGCCGGCCCGTTGCCTGCGGAGAACACGCCGGCGTTGGCGGGCTTCGCACCCAACCAGAGTTTGATACCAGCCCGAGCGGTCGCTTTCCCGACGCCCGCCGGCAAAGCCAAAATCCACCATCGCAGTCGACTCGCGAAACGACGTGTGAAAAGATCGACATCGCCGTTGGCTTCGATCAGCGACTGAGCCACCATGCAGGTGTGTTCGGTATCGTCCGAGATCATGCCTCGACCGAAAAAGAACCGATAGCGATCCGGTGGCCCGAGCAACCGCGGAGCTCTTTCGGCGGAGACACCTTCGTACGGCAATCCCAGAGCATCGCCCACGGCGGTTCCCAAGATGCACCCGATGATCGCGTCGCGGTTCATTAAGTTTGCTCCAAGATCATTCGTTGTGCTTTGTTCAATTCGACACCGGGCCGGACCGCCTGAATCATCGCGATTGCGTCCGCCGCCGTTTGGGCCTCACCGGACACGATCAACACGGTCGCAGCAACCAGGCCCGTTCTTCCGTGTCCTTGGGCGCAGTGAATCAGGACCGGCTTCGGCATTTTGATGATTTCGTCTGCCAATTCACGGATCTCATTCGATGTCGATCCCGTTCCGTCAAGCATCGGATGGCAAAGGTAGGACTGAAGGCTCCATCGTTCCTTGGGTTCCGTGAACTCGCATGTCAAGTCAACGACCGATGCAATGCCCTCCGGCAATTCATGCCCAAGCAAACGGGGCGACAACACTAGCTCGTCGTTCAAAGCGTTGGCCCTCGGTTCACGCGACAGCAACCGGACGACATGCCACACCACCATAACGTACAGAACATAGGGCAGCACTAACAACGTCCCAAGCCGAGAACGACGCCCATCAAAACGCTTGCCAAAGACGCCCGGTCCCGAGAACAGATACGCGGCAGCAACCACCCCAAACGAAAACGCGGGATAAAAGAGCAGCCAGGCCCACGGCCCACCACGAAGCGTTGCCACACCAATCGCGATCGTCAACAACGAGAAAAGGAACCCGTATTTCACGCGTCCTCGACTCCTGGTTTGAAATGATCACGCAGAATGATGGTCCGATCGTGCAGTGTTTGCATCTCAAACTGAACGATTGCGTCGCGTCGTTGCTTGGCGAGTTCTCCAATCGTCAGGTACTCGATGTCCGGCTTCTCATACGGATGACGCGTTACCCAATCGTGTACGATCGAATGAACGTCGACATTCCGAGATTCAAGTAGAGCGGTACGACACTCTGTTGTCATTTCTTGGTCTGACGTTTCAGCCAAAACAGAAACCAATTCGTCGTGACACCACGGAAGATCAATGATTGCCATCACGGCAGCCATTCCGATCCGGTTGTTCGGAATGTCAGAACGAAGAGAGCGTCAAATCAAATTCATCGAGCACGGTAGCTTCATTTCCATTGAAAAAATCGCCGCTTCACTCAGCTCGTTTCGATTAAGCCGCACAAACTCATTTCCCCAGTCGCCTTTTGGGTTTAGCCGGACCAGCAACTTCAGTGCAGTGGTCCAGATTCGCGGTGATGGGAGTTCGCCGTTCGGATCCACTCGATCGACGACATCTTTCAGGTGTCTGTTCCATCGATCCGAGAGCGACTTTTCTTCAATGATTCTGATTGCGGACAATAGGACTCCCGACGCTGACAGTCTTAACGCATGACCAACGCAAAACTCAAGATTGGGGGCATTCAAATCAGCAAGCAGTGTCAAAGCATCGGATGAACATTGGTCGCCGAGGAAACGCCGCTGAAGATCGTCGCATTTCTCCCGAAAGCATGCTTCAGCCTGATATTCCCAATCTGCTCTAACCTCAGACAGGCGCTGCCAATCGGATATCGCAGCTGCAGTCAAATTTTGAGTTCCAACCTGGTGCCATTGGCACTCAACCTGGTCAAGCAGATCACACAATTCTTCCCAAGGGATCGCTAGTCGAAATGACGCTCCATACTCTCCAGCTTCCAAGATTCCTCGCTCAAGCAACTCATCGATACCGACGTTCACCGAGCGAGCGGACGGATAGAGTTCGCAAATCCGTTTCTCGACGAATGTTGGACGTTGCAACGACTCGAGATACTTCTCAAAGAAGTAGCGACCGATCCAGTCCGCCGTCTCATCATGAAGATCGACGTCGATGTCCTCTCCCGTAACGCGATGCGTCATGGAACAACCTCGCCCATGAAATCGATACTCCCAGTCAGTGTCGCCTGGTACGAGACCGACGCGTGGCCTGTCTGGATGCCCCAAGTAGCCCGCCCTAGCGATTACCTCCGGCTCGCCATCGAGTCGCGCTCGCATGTTCTCAAGAAGGAACTGCTGACGTCCGCGATGTCGAATCAAGCACAGTACGAGCCAGCCTTCCCAAGGCGACAACCCAATCGGTGACTCAATCAACGTCTGTAGATGTAGATCCTCTCGCCCGCCGCCCTTCAGAACGAGGTTCAAACGATGCTTCAGAGTTTGGTAAATATTCGAGTGCACGGGTGGGATCAATTTTCTTTCATGGGAGGCGTTATCGCCAAAGCATTCTGCAATCATGATACGCTGAATGGGATCGCGCCGTTGGCGTTCATCTTTTCTTTTCGGGCAGGAGAGCAGTATGAGATCCCCACGCATCTTCACGGTGAATCGAAGTCTCGCCAAGCAACTCGACCGCGGCGTTCACGTCGGTTGCCAATTTGCGTTCGTTGACTTGAATGCAATCGATCAAGATAAGGTCGAGTTTGCAAGCGACCTTCATCCTGCGTTCTCTGGCGTTGGTGCGAGCGTCGACAAAGGGCAAACTCGATTGACGATTCCCATTCCTCACGGGGAAAAGCTCTCCTTACCGGGCGTCAATGTCAAGGCAAGTTCGCCTCCCTCGTTGAAGCTGGCAAGCCTGACGTGCGATCGCGATCTTTATCGATTTGGCAGCGATCAAGTGAATATCTTGGTCGTCGATCTTGATTCACCGGAGCGGGAGGTATGTGTTGACCTTTTATTGGGGACTTCGATCGCAAGTCCAACTCAGTTCGATCAACGACACGTTCAACTCAATGAGAGCGGATTGGGGATTGTTCGGTTTGATGACCTGCCAGTTGGAACCTACCAAATCGTTCGATCTGATTCTCCTTACGCGATCGATGGATGCGAATTTTCGGTTGCAGGTTTCGAATTGGCACCGCTGGTCGCAACGATAGGCAAAATGCAAGTTCGCGTGAATGCGTTGTCTTGCACGCTACAAATCTCTCATTTCTCAAAACCATTGACCGGTGCAATTCGCGTTGACTTATACGACAATAAGTCTCGAATCGACTCCCGTCGGGCCAGCGTGAAACAGGGATTGGCCATCATCGGATTGGAGATCGATGGCGACGGACCGCACCATTTGGAAATTACAATGGTGAAAGATTCATCCGCCACCGCGACGATCCCACTGCCGGGAAGTGAGCGGCAGCAACGTGGGGAAACCGTCTTGACGAGGAGTGGGCTCTGGACAACCGCATCGCTGATGCCCGGACAGGGCACCACGGAAGCCCTTGGTTTGCACGTCCGTCAAACCGAACAAGACAATTCGCCGGTCCAAATCACCGATACGCTACGTGGCGTTGTCCGCATCGGAGCGATGCAGGCTATCGAGGACTGTGTGGTTTGCACTTGCCCCTTTCTCTCTCCAGGGCTCTCTTTGGGCGAAGCTTCCAATTCACCCTCGCCAAACACCCGTTTTCAGCGGCTCGGAAACCTGTCCGCTGGGGAAGTGATCGAAGTACCGTCGAGCGAATTGGCAGGATTGATCTCAGTCGGCTGCTTCGTCGACGAGAAACCGTATGAGGCACACGCCGTCACGCTGCATCGCTGCGACTGGAGGCCCTCTGTCCAGATTGCCCCGATGGACGACTCGATCAATAAAACGGAACTCGGGGACGAATTCGACAGGGGAGCTTTGTTTGAACCAGAAAGCAAAGTCTCGATGACCATTGACTTGGGAATTGAAGCGTCCGGGTACGCGGCGGTCGTGATTCGGGACGCACGGCTGCAACCGAGTTCGCGTCCGAAGCAGCGATTGGCGGCGAACATCAAGTTGGCTGCGGAGGAAGCGCAGCCCGGCGCTGTTGAAACGCAGACGGTCTACGGCGTGGGCCAGCAGTATGAGAGCTATCCGTACTGGGCGCATGTTTCGGCGAAGACGCCGGCAATCGACAACGAAACGCTCGCCAAATTCATTGATCGCGACCTGATCAGTGAATCACAGGCCGACCATGTCATGGAATCGGCGTCCGAATGCGGCAAGCCATACTTCACGTTGCTAGAGGAATTTGGCTATGCCGACTCCGAAGACATCTCACTCGCGCTTGCGGAAATCTATGGATACCAATTCGTTGACTTGGACAGTTTGTCGATCAACGAATTTGTGATCGAGTTGTGTCCGGAGTCGGTTGCACGCGAGAACACGGTCATTCCCATCCGCGAAGAACATGGCGGCAATCTCGTCTTCGCAATGTCGAATCCAGTCGACTTGGAAACGATTGAAAAGCTTCGCTTCATCTTGAACCGTCGCATCGAGATCGTCATTGGAACGCCGGATGCCATTGTCGAAGCGATCAACCATTTCTACGGACAGGTCGAGGGAGAGTACGCCGACAGCATGTTGCAGGAGTTCACCGATACAGCCATCGATTTCACCGAAACCGTAGAGTCGGAACTCGGAAGAGTGTGGCCAAGTCCTCCTGAGCGACCTAACGACGAAATCGAGGAGCCTTCGCTGACACTGAGTGATGAAGAGGATGCTCACGTCATTTTCTGCAAACTGATCGAATGTACCGCGGGGCGAGGCCAAGTGGTGGTGGATTTGCCTGACCGAACGGGACGTTACACCATCGACGCGTTTATCGTTTCTGGACGTCAGTGGTCGCATGTAGAGAACGAGTTCGATGTGCACTGCGATCCCTATGTCAAACTTCAGGTCCCGGCGGTTCTTTTGGATGGCGACCAAGCCAGCGGACGGGTGATCGCACGGTGTCAATCGGGAAGTTTCGCGTTGGCCGTCCAGTGCGATGGCGTTCCGGTCGAACTTCGCAATCCAGTCGCTCCCTACGATCCGGTCACGACGGACCATCTGACGACCACGGAATCCGAGTTCACCTTTGTTGCCGGACTGGGGCGGTACACTGCGAAGGTCTGTGATCGGGTCAGTGGCAAAACGCGTGAAGACAATCATCAAGTCAATCCGCTCGGGAAGCTCGTCGAGCCGCGGCGAACCATGCGGATGATCAGCGACGGGCAGCGGATCGAACTCAACGATCAGATTCGTCGGATTCGTTTGCTTCCCAGTGTGCAACCGATGAAGCAGATGGTGGCGGAAGCGACGGCGAATTATGACCACCTGTGTTGTGAACAAACTGCCGCCAAGCTCTTCTCCGCCGTCATTTGTTTGGCGAACCAGATCGGCAGCGGCGAACCAATCGAAAGATCCTGCACGGCGATCCGTGTTGGCCTGAAACGACAGCAAGACATGTGGTTGCCGGGAAAAGGATTTGCGATCTACCCAGGCAATTCACCCGATGTGACCTGGGGACGCATGGCGACCATGCATCTGTTGAAGATGGACTTTGTCAGTGAGATGATTGAGTCCAGCAGCGTTGCACGTGGGCTACTCGGTGAAGTTCGACAACTTGCCCGCGAGTCGGCCAAGCACTACCGGATCGCTTGGCCACCGGAGTCGATTGGTTCAAGCGAAGACGCCTACGCACAATTGCGCTTTGCCAACGGGAACCAGTGTCACAGGGACCAGGGCCAGGCCCTCGAGTACGCTCGATTGCAAGCCCGCAAACCAATTGCCGGCGTCCGGTCGTTTTGGCGTGCCGACCAAGCGATGGCTGCTGCTGCACTACTTCGAGGAGGAAGCGAGCAGAATGGCTCACGAGCATCCGATACCGCCGAAGCCATGCGATTGGCGAACCGATTGTTTTATGAGCTTGGGCCTGAGGGACGTTTGTATTCGACCATTGACTCAGTCGCGCTCGTTGTTCTGTTGCTTGAGCTCTCTCGATCGGAATGGATGCAGTCGGATTCGACGATAACGGTCAATGACCAAACACGAACGATTGCGGATGCCCTCGACAGCCCTGACCCCATCAACTCATTGCAAATCAGTCGTGGAACCCTCGCCGTGGAATATCTTTCCTATGCCAAGCAGGACTGGATGCAGTTTGTCTCCAACACTCCGATTACCGTGGCATTGATGGTGGGTGGTCACGCTGCGACGCAATTCCAGGAAGGTGATGCGATTGAACTTCGCGTGCGGATCAAGCAAGGATACGAAGCGGGAGACCTCATCTGGGTCGCCCTACCGCCATGTCTATCTCGAATCCAGGGTGGCGGCCAAGTCAAACAATTCGCGGTCGACATGGAAGGAGAATCGGAAACGGTTATTCGGTTAGCAGCAACCGCGCCGTCATCACACCCAAGTCTTCCGCCGACAAGCCAACGTTTTCTGGTTTGCTTGCGAAACATGTACGACGAAGATCGAATCGGAAACCCAGGTCCGATTTCGGTCCAAGTAACGGGATAACCTCGTCGCATAGCACAAACTACGTCGCACTGTGGGTTGACCTCAACATTTTGATCGAGGAAGTCACTGACGACGAATTCAACTCGGGTCATGGTTCGCGTCGTTCACTCCGGAAAGGTCAAGAACTCCACTGGAACCGCATCGACCAGCCACACTCCGTTGGCCGACAAGTAGAATAGGTGTCCGTCACGATGCATCGCTGCGGCGTCGACGCGAAGAATGATCGGCTTGCCACGCCGCGAGCCGACTTTGGTCGCCGTCTCTTCGTCGGTCGAGAGATGGACGTGGTTGCGAGACCGCTTTTCAAGGCCAGTGGACCGGATACATTCGATGAACGCAGCAACAGTTCCGTGATAAAGCGTTGCTGGTGGCGTGGTTTCGGCGAGCTTTAAGTCGACGCCGGCGACGGAATGCCCTTGGCTGGCACGAATTCGTAGACCATCCTCGCTCAACGCAAACCGCTTTTTGTCATTGGTCGCGACGACTTCGTGAAGTAGTTCGAGCGACAATTGCTTGCCGTGCTGGTTCGCCGCGTCGACCACTTGAGCGATGTCGAGCCAGCCTTCGTCATCCAGCTTCAGGCCAACGACTTCGGGTTGATGGCGCAGAATCAAGCTGAGAAACTTGCTGGTGGAAACGAGTGATTTGTCAGTTTTCATGGTAACAGATTCTATCCGACAACGAAAAACGCCCACAGTGGATTGCTCCGCCGCGGGCGTTTCGGTTTTACAGCAAGTTGACGACTCGATCGGCGAGTCCCCTCTCGCCGAGCACGATGCTCATGTTGCCCGCTGAAGCGACCTTTTCGAGTACTTCCAGTTCTCGCAATCGCATCAGCGTTGGGTTGTCGGCCAGCAGCTTTGCCGTGTTGGCTTGGCTGCGCATCGCGGCCGTTTCCTCACGACGCGAGATCAAGTTGGCCTCGGCCGCCTTCTTGGCCTCGGTCACCTTGTTCATCAAGTCCTTCATGTCGCCGGGAAGGATCACGTCGCGAATACCAACCGAGACGACTTCCAAGCCGAGCACTGCGGCGCGGTCGCGGACGCTTGCTTCGAGTTCTTCGATCAGATCGTCCTTCGCGGCGAGGAACCCGTCAAGTTCTCGTGCACCGACAGCGGATCGCAAAGCCAACTGCGCCTCTCGGTACAGCGACTGTCGAACGTCCGTCGAGGCACTTACAGCGCGACGAGCATCCTTTACCCCGTAAGTGATGATCGCGTTCATTCGCAGCGTCACCTTGTCGGCTGTGAAAATCTCCTGACCACTCACGTCGACTTGTGACTCACGCATATCGAGCTCTACCACTCGTGCGTCCGCTGCTTCCCTCCAGAACGCGTACAGACCTGGCGAGAGTTCGTCGGCATAGCGACCGTCCAGGAACAAGACCCCCACGTGGTCGCGATCGACCTTGCAAACGTCCAGCCAACGAGTCGCGTCACCACCACGAACGATCGCTGCAAGCTCCTTGTGCTCGAAACGGGCGTTCTCAATTGCGACGACTTCAAGGCGAACATCACGCACGCCGATCCAATAAGCGTACAGGCCTGGGCCAAGCACGCGGTTGAATCGACCGTCGATCCACACCAACGCACGCTGGTGGTCCTTCAAGTCGATCACGTCAGCTTTGCCGGCGAATTTCCCCGACTTCACGATCACGTCAAGCTGGTCGTCGACGATCCACGGATCTCGCTTGCTGACCACTCGCACGTGGACCTTGCCTAGTCCGGTCCAGACGTAGTGCTTACCAGGACTGAGCAGTCCAACCAATTCACCGTCTCGGAATTTCAAGCCGACTTCGTAGCTGCGGATATGAATCTTGCGGAACATGTTGACTTCCAAGAGCTTTCTCGCATTGCGAGTTGTGATGCCGGACGTCCGGCGACTGATCTGAAGATGATAATTGATTGAAGGAGGCTTTTGGGCAGCCAATTGTTCGCTGAATCACACGCAACTTTCGCGGAAGTTTGCTTCAAATCGGCGAGCGTGGCCGGCGTCCGCTTGATCGGGCTGCGTTTGCGTTCGTCTTCCTAAGAAGTCAAACGTTTCATACAGTCGTGGCAAGATTCGTCCGGCCTTGCTTGGCGATTTGTCTGAGAACCTGCAAGGCGTCGTCGTATGTTGGCAAGCAACCATCGCTGGAGGTGCAACGATATTGCGTACCGGATTCGGCGAGGCAACCGACTGCCCGCCAGCTTCATGGTGGACACTCTCGTGCCCTGGAGCCATCGGTCTGTTTCCAAACACGTTGGCAGTTGCGTGACGGGAGTCGAACCCGTGACCGTCAGAGTTTCAATCTGATGCTCTATCCACTGAGCTACTTCGACTGATGTTCGTTTAGAACCCATTGCACGGCACACGGAGTTCACAACCACGGTCAAGCAGGCGAACACCGCGCCGCTGGAACCCCACCAGTCGATCGCACTGATGATGACACTTCGCAAGCGAATGAGTTCGCAGCAATCGAGACACCCCCACGATCAATTCAACAAATGGGTTAAACTATTAGTTCCCAATTGCTGGCAGAGTAACTCAGGAAACTAAATTGGCCGCAACAGATCCTTCGCTTGAAGAGATATCGAACCATGTGATCAGTGCTGCGAGTTCGCAATATGGTTCCGACTGTCCAGACGAACTTCGCGAGGCCCTCAACGCGATCGGTGAGCATGCGTCTGGTGAGGAGGCGAGATTGCTAGTCGCGAAGCGGCTTGGCGAGGTGACCAGCCCAACCGGGGCCGGTTTCCTGGCAGTCTGGTTGGGCGCAGGAGCGGAAGGAGGGGCCGATCCGAATTTGACGGGGGACGCGATTCTTGGGGCTCTTTTACATTGGTCAGGCTCCGTTGCGACGCTCCCCGATGAAGATACCGACGATGATGAACCGGAAGTCGATTCGGAGATTGTCGTTGGGCTGGAGATGCTCGGGCAGGGACTCGTTGCTCACCTCGCCCGTTCACCAACACTGTTGCAGCGAATGGCAAGCGATTCCGATGTGGTCGCCGAATTGGAACGAGTCGAATACGCATCGGCTGGCCCGATGTGGGTTCTTGAACTTCTGCGCAAACGAAACGGAACCCTCTTGGTCATTCATGTCGAGCAACGTCGTGGGCTCCGTGTTTCCTACCAGAATTTGTCAAATTGCTTCCATCTCTTTACCCTTCTCCAGTCCGCGTTGTCGGATGCAAAAATATCCGGTGCGAAACGCGTGTCTTCTCGTCTGTTGGCGGTGGCTAGAGGTGAATCAAGTGAAGATTGCCACGATGAAGCGTGGTGGCACTATGGTGTGGGGACGTGTCCAATTGCGGACTTGGGCGGATCGATTTGGGGCGAGGCCAATCCGGACTCTATCCCAGAAATCGATGGGCAGCAAGTAATCCTTCTGTGGCCGATGATCATCAATTCGCGTCAGTGGGGAGCGGGTTTCTTCGGTCCGTTCTTGCAAGCATCGCCGCCCGCTGTGACTGTAACCGCTGAGTTAACAGTCGCCGAAGTCAGGCAATGGGTCGAGAAACTTAAACTGCCGGAAATCGTTCCAAAGCCCTGGTGGAAGTTTTGGTGAGTTGATGCGTCAAGAAGGAGTTGTTGCCTCAACCTCCTTCATAATTTCGTCTCGATGATCAAAGAAACGCCTGCGACATCTCTCACTATCGCAGGCGTTTCGCATTCGATGCTTTATGCGACGACTCGCGTGACGACGCCCGAGCCGACGGTTTTGCCGGCTTCTCGGATGGCGAAGTGGTCGCCGTGGCTGATCGCGATCGGTTGCTTCAGTGCGATGCTCAAGCGAACGCCGTCGCCGGGCATTCACTGATAGCTAAAAAAAAGAGACGTCGTGACCGCCCCGAAGGGCGGCCACGGCATCCAGTGGTTAGTCGCGGCGGCGATTGCGTTTACTTCGGCTGCGGCCGACGTTGTAACCTTTGCGGCTGCCAGTGCGTTTGCTCGACTTATAGGACCACCATGCGACGAAGCCGACGATGATCCATCCCGCTAGACCTTCCATGTTTCCTCCTTTCGAGAACGTGTTAGGGCTGGAAGTCTTGGTGAAAGCTCGTGCCCTGATCGTTTCGTTAGGAAGCTTCGCGGACGGTCCATTCGCCGGAAAGCAGATTGACGGAGGTGTCGGCGTCCGTCGGTATGTTTCGGAGCCAGCGAGTGAACTGGTGCACCATCATTCCCGCAGCGATGCTGGCGGCGTAGATCGTGCTGCGTGAAGTGCAGGTTCCTTGCTGGGCTTCAGAAGCAGCGAACAGGGTTGTCGCATAGTGCTGTGATGACGGTGTGTCATCGGCAGCCAGCACGCGGATCACCTCGCCCAGCATACGGCCATCCGCCCAGAACGCGACGCGGCCCTCGACAGACTTCCAAATCGCCGACCGCGCCGTGATCGAATCGACACAACAGAAAACTGCGTTGCCGATGGTTTGTCTGGGACGGAAGCGATCCTCGATTCGTGTGACCTCGATCGTTGAATCGAGTTCACTGATCGCTTCACCGCATGCAAACGGTTTACTCCAGCCGATCTCGTGCTTTCGATAGCCCTGCGTTGTTGTGTTCGACAAGTCGACATGATCGAAGTCGATCAGTTGGATGCGGGGCGCGCCGATGGCGGCTAGTTGCAGTGCGACTTGGCGACCGATTGCGCCCACGCCGATCACCGTTGCGGTGACTTGGGTGAGGCGGTCCGTTGGGACCAAGTCGCTCTGACGGGCGAACCGGTTGAATGTTTCGGTGGTCATCGGCCAACCTCGAACAACCGGTCGCTCCACAAATCGGCGGCCGTGGGAGGCTGCTGCCACCAGTCGGTATCGTCGTAGCGATCGGTGAGCGAACGTCGCGATGCGAATGGGTCGTCGATCGTGACGTTGTCACGGTATTCTTCGAACCATTGATCGTGGTCGGTTCCCGGGAACTCGCAATCGAGAATCGTTCGGCAGCGCAGTCGCCGATCCGTTCCAGGGCCCACATTGAAGCGGGCTCGGGTGTACGTGTTTCCCTCTTCCGCCAGGATGTGCATCACGGCCCAATCGACGCCGCCGAAGCAGCGACTGAACGTTTCCTCATCGGTTTGACTCGGTGAGGGTGAGGCGCCGGGGTGCGTGTGGACCCAGACTCGCGCGAATTGCTCTGGTTGGCGCCCGGCATCGACTTGGCTGTCAAAGAAGTCGGCAACGCTGGCGTCGTCGAACTCGACGGAGGTGACCGAGCAGGTTTGTCGGACCAACTGAATGTCTTCGATCAGCAACAGGTCATCGGCATTGGAAATTCCAAAACCGCCGATTTCGGTGGGCCCGATGTCACGCAGGTACACTAGCTTTGCCAACGCAAACGGGCTGAACCGCAGGACACGGTTGCTCCGGTTCGTCTTTTGCATTTTCTGCATTTTCGTTGTTGAGGCAATCATCACAGGTTCCTTCAGAGAGGCAGGAGGGACAGAAACTTTCGCCGCAGTCGTCGCACGACTTCAGGCACATTTTGCACGCATCGTCGCCGCAGCTTTCGCAGGACGAGGCGCATTCTTCGCAGTACCGTTCGCAGCATGAATCGCAGCACGTGCTGCATTCCATGCACAGTTCGGTTTCGCAGTTGGAACAAGCGAGTGCTTGGTCGGAATCGACGGTGTCGCCGCAGGATCGGCAGTTGACTCCATTCCAATCATCCAGTTGAACGTAGGCAGAACCCGAGTTGTAAGTCCGCAGAATCTGATCGACGATGCAGAAGAAGTCATACAAACGACCTTCATCCAGGGCGCGACGAATCGCGTCAGATCCCTCACCCTCGCAAAGCGAATCGCTTTGGACGTGGGGATGCGTCACACCCTCGCCGCTGGCCGGCTCGTTAGGCTCGAGCGCGATCACATCGAACGGAGACGATTCTTTGATATACTTCCAATTCAAGCGAATTTCGAAGCTTCCCAGCAGGACTCCGTCGAGGACAATGCTCGTCGTCGTCACGGTCAGTCGCTGGTTCGAGCCGTCAATCGTGACCGAATCAAACTCGCCACGCAGCGCTTGGATCTCTTGAAAGATCAGCGTTGCGGTGGGTTCGATATGAGATCGAGATTGCCGCTTCAGGTTGTCGATGGAGTGAGTCGTCCGCATTCGAAGGATGTCGAGCGCGCCATGAAGTCGATCACGAGCGTCTCTTGCGGCGGTGGGCCAGTTATGCTGGGTCGCCATTTCGAGTCGTCGCTGCCAACGTTTGCATTGCACAATCGAGTCATCGAAATGCGACATCGAAGTTGCGTCACGCATGTGCTGCAGGGACTGCATCATTTCAACGGCAGCTCGATAGTCTTGTTTGATTTCGTTTTTCATTGCATTCCTCGGTGGAAACACTCAGTTGGGGCGAATGAAAGCAGAAATCAGGCAGCGCCTTCGATTTTCTGTGGTGTGAACGAGACCCGGTCGCCGTCTCGCAGCACTTGATCGGCCGCCGCGGGTTGGCGATTGACACGGATGAGATAACTGTCGGCGTGAAATGCGCCGACATGCCGCTCGAACATTTGCTGAACCGTCGTGTTGTCGGGAGCTTCGACGTGATGGGCGTATCCACCGGCGTCATTGGAAATGAGAAGAACTTTCATGCTTGGTGCTCTTTAGTTGTGGGTGTCGGGTAAACGTTTTACGTTTGGGAAAGCGAAGCCGCCGCTGTCCACGAACGGGACAGCGGCGGCGTTTCGCTACGAAGAGAGAGGGCTGATGGCGAGTGGGCTTCATCGCATCAGCCGATTGCGGCTTCCAAAGTGAAGCTATTTTCATCGGGCTCATCTTGAAGGAACTCGAAATCGTCCCAGTCGATGACGCGACCGCCGTGCACGGGATCGGTCGGGTCGTCAATCAGGTCACTGGGGTTAGCGATCATGAAGCCGAGTCGTTTGACTGCGGAGATGGTTTCGCCAGTGGCATGGGCCACGGCACGATTCAGGTCGTTCTGGTTCATCGGAAAAGTTCCTTACCGAAGGGGGGAAACGAAAAAAGCCCCGCTCACTTGACTTGCGTCAGACGAACGGGGCTTTGGTAGAGGGAGATTTGAAAGAACGGCTATTCCGGTGAGCGGACTAACCAATTCCGATGAAGCCAAGCGACTTCTGCCGCCAGGGCTTCGCTGCGTTTGTCAAACGGTCCGAGAGTTGGACCAGCGACGGGAGAGAGGTCGGAGGTCCATTGACCCACCGACGTTGGCTCAACATGTGAGCCACGCTGGATGGAGATGCAACCTACCGAGCGAAGGTCAACGCGGTCGTCGAAGACCATTCGAGTAACGCCGTTGGAGGTCACGACCAGTTCGATGGCACTCACCGCGGGCCCCGAATGATGTTTCGGCGTGGGCGATCCGTCATGAGTTCATCGAGACTCGTTTCGACATCCGTCAGCGATCGTGCCATTCGATCACGCAACGACGCGCGATCACGCAAGTCTCGTGGGTCGACACCGCTGACGACTTGTCGTGCATTTTCAACCAATTGATCGAGGTCGTCGTTGCTGCCAATGCTGAGATGCTGGAAACGCTCGAAAAACTCGTTCAAATTAGAAATCGCGGAATCGCGAAAGACTTTCGGTTTGCCGTCCACCGAACCCGACAATCGCTCGGCTAGATGGCCGACCAACTGTGATAGTTCCTCCGCAAAAGTTTGCTCGGCCAGTTCAACCGCTTCAGCGAACTTCGCCTGCACACGCTGACACTCCTGCTCGTACAGCTCAGGATTCACCGTTCGCAGATACGCCGGCGGTGTGACGGATGGGAAATCCCAAGCAATCGCGAACAGATCCGAAACGGAAGCGGGATAGTCAGCCGAATCAAACAAGTTCCCAAGTTGCGTGCGGGCTTGATCGACGAGTTCCGCGAAACAGCGGTCGAGTTCGTCAACGGCTTCGCTCAGATCCGCTTGGATGATGATCATGCGATCATCGAACTCTGAAACGTCACCCCGGCGCAACAGCCGGACTCCCGGCTCGATGTATGGCAGCGTCATGCCTTTCCACAACGCACCCGCCTTCGTTTTGATCGCCGAGACGGCGCGGAACGACGGGTGCGATGTGTCGAAGAGACGCTTCGCTGCTGAGAGTGTGCGGCTATCGGCGTCGAATGCGCCGGCAGCTTGTTGTTTCTGGTCGCGACTGAGACTCTTGCGAGTCCCCGGCCAGCGGATGTGCAAGCGAACTGCGGTCGTTTCGGCTTGCAGCCGAGTTCCGTGCGATGAGTGATTCTGGGTCACAGGATCTTCGAGCATGGTGCTCATGGATTCTCCTTGGTAAAAGTTGGTTTTTTAGTGAGCACGTGTAATCGCTTCAATTCTGAGACGGACTGGAACGTGACACCCGCCGTCGTGATTGAGGCTTGGCCTCGTGCTGGTAGATCCCAGATTTCTCCGCATCCAAGCAACGACCGCTCGCCCATTGACGCAAACGGTCCACCGATTCGGTGGCCGTGACTGCGACAGGAACAACGTTCAGCCCGGCTTGCGAGAGTGGAATATCAAGCAACGCTGATAATCGGCAACAAGCACGAATTTCCGCCCCGGTCCATTTTTCATCCGCCGGACGCTTTTGCTCCGGTTCAAGTCCAAACATGGCGGTATATTGGTTCCAGATGCGGTCTTTCTGGTCACGCTGCGGCAAATCGAGGAACACGATTCCGTCGAACCGCTCAGCACGCGAGAGTTCGGGAGGCATCCGCGTGATATCGTTGCAGGTCGCGATCAGGTAGACGTTCGAAGTGTGATCATTCATCCAACTGAGCAACGTGCCCAGCATGCGAGACGACACCCCGGAATCGTTTTGCCCTGATCCTGCCGCCCCACTCAGAGCTTTCTCGATCTCGTCGATGAACAGAATGCAGGGAGCCATGGCGTCCGCGATTTGCAGCGCACGCCGAACGTTCTGCTCTGTCTGCCCCACGAGACTGCCCATCAATGCCCCGACGTCGAGGATCAACGTGGGGCGTCCGGTCTCATTGCCAAGTGCTTTGGCGAATGCTGACTTGCCTGTGCCGGGAACCCCCAGCAGAAGCACGCCGCGAGGCCGCTTCAATGGGTTGTCGCGCCCATGCTGAAGCAGCGATCGTTTGCAGAACGCCTTCAAACTGTCCAGCCCGCCGAGCGATGAGAAGTCGTCGCTGCTCTTGTAGAGTTGCAGCAGGCCAGACTTTTTGAGCATGCTCGCCTTCAGTTCCCAAACCGATTCCGGCAAGATCACTGAATCACGAACCAGACTCAATCCGAATGCATTCTCGGCCTCCAATCGAGTCAATCCCATGGCCGCATCGAGCACGGTTTCGAGTCGATCGGCTCCGGGGAGTTCCCCCTCTTCGGTGGCGATGCCTTCGGCAATTTCCTTGAGTTGTTCCCGGGTCGGCAACGGATGGTCGATGACGATGAACAGCTTTTCAAGTTCAGTCGGGATCTGGACCACCGGCGATAGAATCACGAAGATCGTTCGAGTTGACTTGCCGTCAACGATCTGACGCGTCAACGCTTGCATGATTTCAGCGGAACTGAGGAAGCGGTGAAAATTCGTCAAAACGACGATCGACGGGGTGTCATCGCTAGCGAACGAACGCATGGAGCGAATTGCGGACAAAGGGTCATTTGCCCCATCATCATCACCGAGCGGAGTTCCGCTCACTCGCAAACCCTGGTCGATGTCCCAGCTCACTAGCCGCCACTCGTGCTCACGACAAAGCTGGCTGATTTCGAGCAATGCATCGTCGTGCTCGTGACTTTCGATCCAAATGCCGGTGAAACAGGCTTTCACCAATTCCTCCAATCGATCGGATAGTTTCATACATTCTCCATGTTTTAGAGTGAAATTCAGGGTGCCAGCAGGTCATTGATCGCCAACATCCAAGACGTGATTTCTCCGTCTGGGTCACGTTCGGCCAGCAAGCTGGGCGTCATGTGTTCAACGGCAACTGTGTTGAGCCAACGTTTCGCCATTCGGCTTTGCGAACGTTTGGCCTGCAGTAGCCATGCGGTCTCGCCAGGACGCTGGCGGTAGAGTTCGCGGGCAGTCAGTTCCGCGACACAATCGAAGTCGTCAAATTGCACGGTGATCTGTCCCGCCGCAAATATCGCTCTTGGATGCAGGTAGTTTTCAAGACACCGTTTCCGGGTGATGACCGCCCGGCATCCTTCACGATTGTTGACCGAGTCCGCAGCTTGCCTGCGGAGATCGGTCTCGGGAGACAGCTCGTGATCGTAAAGATGGAATTCGGGACGACCGAGCGGAGCAAAGCGATTGACCCACGCTCGAACATGACCGCCCCCGAATGGAACGAAAATGAGTTCACCCCGCCGCTCCATCTCCGCCAAATTCGGTAGCTGATCATCGGTGGCATGAAGCATCAAGCTGATGCGACGCAAAAACTCGATGTCATTCATGCCCTCGACGACGAACAGCAGACCAACGCGATCTGCTGTTTGGATTCTTGCATCGTTTAAGCTTTTGCTAGATATGTCGATTATCTCTCCTTTTGTGTTTCTGTGTTGGCGCCGGATTGAGCCGAATAGAATTCGGTTGTGAGTCTTTCGGACTGTCGTTTGCCCAGAGCGGTTTCGAGGAACTGAGTGGCTTCGCGGCATTCACCGCCAGTAAAGCCAATCGTTTCGATCTTGGTCGCACCGGTCGGAGAGATGACAATGTTGAACGTTTTCAACTGGCACCTCCAACTACGACGGTGAGCTTGATCGATCCGTCAGCCAGTGATTGTTCAGTCACGGAGTGCCCCTGCTTGCGAGCTTCCAAAACCGATTTTTCAACCGCATACCGCTGGATCAACTTGTCCAGTTGAGCCTGTTCACCCCAATGACCTCCGTAGTTGTCGTAGTGAACAGTGCCGCTGTCGGTATCACAGACGATGGGGTATCGCCAGCGTGGAAGCTGGACGCAGTGTCCGGTCGCTTCCGCGGAAAATAGTTTGATGGTCTGATGAATGGGATCATCAAGACCAAGCTTGCGACACGAAGTTCGCAGTGCGTTTGGATCACGAATCTCGGTCGTGATCGTGACGATGTGTGACAATGTGGTCTCCTGTTGGTAGTGCTAAGTGGATCAGGTAGGTTCGTCATCTGGTGACGATGCAACGCGGATGCGTGGCGAGTTTGATGATGCTTTCGGCCTTTGGGAAAGCAATCGCGGCTTGTCCGCGACCAAATCTTCCAACATCACATCAATGATCGCCTGGTCGTCGGCGGAAGACTGCGGTTGGCGAAGCACGAGCCACGCAATCACGAGAGGTAACAGGCAGGCGAGCCAAAGTCCAATATTGATGACGGCTGCCGCAGTGAGCGAATCGAAGCGGCGCTCCGATGCGACTGAGCGGCGATCCACTTCGAGAAGGTCTCGCTGCTGTCCGATGGCGGTGCGTTCAGCTTGTACCTCACGCTGCATGGCAGTGAACTCTCGGTGAAGCTGGTTGGCCTGTTGGGTTTGCTCGGCTTGCCGGAGCTCGTGTCGTTCAGACATCTCAACGAGACGAGTGTCATCACTTTCTTGGCACCCGGCTATCGAAAGCGTCACGATCATCATCGTGAATGGGAGCATAATCTGGTTCAGGTTCATCCGGCCTCCATCGTTGAACGAGTCGTTTGAGGATCTGTTGCAGTGCCATTCGCAGTCGACGCTCTTTGGCGAACGCGACGGCAAGCAGTAGTACGGCAACGGACATGAGCGTGAGAATTATGTGTGTCAGCGGGCACCTCCTTTCAGTTGAGTGGGTGGATTGAGTGGGCCTGGAGGGCTAAGACAACCCTTGATGTAACGTGCCCCGTTTTTTGCTCGGATTTAGATTTGTTCCGAGCGTCAGGACGTATTTCTGCTTGCATCGCGTGGGCGACCGTTTTTAACAATTGTCGGTGACGGTTCGTCGAGAGCAGGTTCTTCGGAAAGTGCCAATACGATCCGTTTCGCGAGGATCCGAATCAGTCTTTCCATGACGGACGGTTTGCTGGGATTGATTGTCATAGGTTCCTTCTAGGCATGAAAAAACCTCCGAGTTGCCAATGCACCCGGAGGCTAGGGAAAATGAGACTGGTAGAACTTGTGCGTCTACGTGTTTGGGAATCTGCACACGAATCCTGGTGAAGGATTGAAGCGATACCTATGGTTGCGAATCCGCGTGTAACAATCTGCGGCTGCTTGGTCGTCCCGAACGGGCACCCAAGGATCAGCAATACCGAGCCGTGTCATTTCGCGATCGAGCGCCGCCGCACGTTGCGCCGCTGTGTGTGTGATCGAAAGTCGCGTTGCCACTTCCCGTTCGGTCATTCCAATCGCCCGCAATTGACAAACCCGTTCACGAAAGACCACGCGTTGCGGCGATCGCGTCAGATCGACCATTGCTGGAATACTTGTTGTCCCCAAACCATCTGGTAGCTTTACTCCACGAAGGGCAGCTAAGTTTAAAGTGAAGACACAACGAGGAGAGATCAGCCCGCCGTCGATGAGTCGGTACGGCAAGACGAAAAAATCCGTCACGATTTCACGCATGATGTGGCCAAATTCGAGATCTTCAACTGCCAACCCCAGAAAGGTTTCATTCGCGAATTTACGAATTTCATCGGCCTTCGGAATCACGATCGCCTTCGGTGCGTTTTTATTCGCGTCGGCAATTGCATCCGACATGGATTGCAATTCTTGCTCGGTCGCGGTCAGCCGAGCCAGAATCGTCGGGCTCGCTAGGCCACCCGCAATCACGTTGGCAAAGTTATCAAGCTCGAGTTTTAATCGAGCAGATTCCTCGTGAAGCTTCTTTAGGCCGCTGTCCTGTTGCACCCGCCATTGCTCGGCTTCCGCGTGAATCTGTGCGTTCAACTCGGTATCAAAGTCTGGCAGGGACTCGATTTCGTGAAGGACTCTCGCGGCAACTGCCTGCGCCAGTTCACTCTGGTCCACCGTCATGGCATTCCAGCAGTCGTAGCTTCGAACGCCGTCGCACATCATGCGTTCCTTTCGACCATGCCCACCCAGAACAAACTTTCGTCCACAAATACCGCAGCGAACATGCTGGCTCGGCCAGCGAGCGTCGTTGCGGGTTCCCTGCGGTCGCCCACGACCGCCGTTTGCCTTTGCAATTCCTTTGACGAACTTTTCGTTTCGGCGATTGAGCATTCGATTAACGCGGTCAAAGCGTTCGGGTTCAATGAATGCGAGACGGGGACATTCGCGTTGCATTAGCAAGGTCGGGGCCGCGGCGACAGATTTGCGTCGTCCCGTGCGATTCACTCGAACGGCGGTCCGACGATTATGCTCACGGATGCCTTTGAGGATCGGGTTTCTAACTGTCTGACCGACCAAGGTTCCATCCCATTGGGTTTTCCGCACCGACATCCCCCTTGGAAATTTAATCGCGTTAAACCAAGTCGCAATTTCGGCGAATGACTCGCCACGTTCGAGTCGGTCGAAGCACTCGTCGTAGACTTCTTGGGCCCCTGGTGCCTTGTGACAATCCGCTTCGCTCGCGCCTGCATGCGGCTTTACGTAACCGGCGGGCAATTGCCGAACCATGTCACCATTGGCAAACCGGTTCCGGTGCGAACGCTTGATTCGGTTTGACGTATCTCGATTGTAACTTTCATGCCGCATCGCGGCGAAGTAGGCGGGTTGTCGCCAACTTTCCGTCTCCAGTGTGTCCACGTGATCATTGATGGCGATAATGCGAGTCGCAGTATCTTCCGCCGCTTCGCACAGACCTATCACCTGGACGCGTCGCGCAATCCGTCCGAGGTCTTCCGCGACGATAAAGTCGTACTCCCCGGATTCAATCTTTTCCGAAAGCTCGATGAACTCAACTCGATCTAGTAGCTCACCACTTCCCTGACTCGCCATCACCTCAAGATCATATGGATCTTCGAGAAAATATGGGAGTCGCTCATGATAAAGCGCTGCCTGATCATCGAGACTCATTTCATTCTGCTTGTCGGTGCTGATCCGGCACACCGCAATACCACGGTACCGTCGCCCATTCTTTGGCGGCGGCACTTCAATTCTTCCAAAAGTCATCGCATCACTCCGTTAGGAAGTGATGCCAAAACGTTTGGCCCAGTGGGACAAAAACCGTGACAACAGGTGAGAGCACGTGACCACAGCTGACATCAAATGAACAGCTGTAAGTCGTTGCAGCAAAAGGGCTTGGCGCCGGAAGTGCTCGCTCAGTCGCAACTTACAGCAAACGCTTTGGCGAGTCCCGTGTCCTCCGCTTTCACAAAAAGACCTCGTAAAACGTCGTGTTTTACGGGGTCTTTTTCTTTGGCACACCCGTGTGTGCCACGAGTGTGCCAAAAGGAGAGTTCTTACCCGACAGGATCGCTGGCAACGGGCTGCGATTGAATGCCGAATCGGTTACAAAACTTCTAAACGCCGGAACGCCCGACGCTACGTCCAATCAACTTCAACTGGTCCATCTTACGACGTGATTCGTCATCACTGAGGTGATAGTAATGCCGAACCATCTCGCTGTCGGCATGGCCAAGCCAATTCATCACGATTCGCTCGGGAATCGCGTTGTTCGCGCAAGTACTACAGAAGTAGTGACGAAAGCTATGAAGCCGACCATTTTCGAAACTTCGTTCACCGGGGTACGCTTTTGGAAACCTGGGTGTGAGTGGTTCGATGACTTCACGCACCAGGATATTCCGAACGGTATCTGGCTTGAGCTGGCCGCCGCGCGGTCCAAGAAATACCCGATTGTTCTGACGCGGTAACGATTGAAGCACGTCTAGGAAACTTTGATGAATTGGAATGTGCCGAGTCCTGCTACTCTTCGTCGACCGACGCTCGTTGCCGCTGTCGGCGAAGCCGCTCTCGTCGGCAATCGTTAAGGCCCTGTCATCAAAGCGAACGTCCGACCATTTGAGTGAAGCCAGTTCGCTGATCCGAAGACCGGTACAGGACAACGCGATGATCACGCCCTGGAGCCACGTGACTTCATCGTTCTCACCGCAGTGTTGGATCATTGCCGCAACTTCCGCGTCGGTGTAGCAGTATGCCCGTTGGCAGTCTGCCTTTCGAAGTTTCAACTTCAACGGCTCACGCGACAAATGCCCTTCGGTGCATAGCCATTTGAAAGCGGTCTTTATCGTGTTGAGTTCACCGAATACTGTTTTGTAGGCATACTCAAGTTCAGTCAAATGCTCAGCGTAGTCGCTGAGTGTTTTCTCGGTAACCTGATTCCAATCCACGATGCGTTTGGTTCCAAGAAAGGAGTTGAACTTGTCGAAGATCGACTTGTAGCGTTTTTGGGTGTTCTCCTTGGTTCCGCCAACCAGCCTGGGCCGCGAGGTGTGATCGTCAAAAAGCTTCCGCCCCGCTTTGATCGACAGGTGCCGAGGTCCGGTTGATGAGGTGGATCGCGGTACTAGCCCAAGATTCTCGGCCTGGACGCGATCAAGACGATGAAGGTTAGCAAGTGCGTCCTGCCTGTCTTTCGTGCCGAGCGACGTCCGCTGAATTCCAGCACCGTTCGAGCGACCATCGGCATACCAGACTCCGTTTTTTCGTTGGTAAATGGGCCAGCGAAAGAACTGGCATTGAAACTGTTCAAGATGATTTTTTTTGGGCATGATTGCCTCCATGTGTTGGGGAACGCAAGTCATTCATCCACGCCGGGCGTTTGCCAGCGAGGCTATTGCCTCGGGCTGATGTGCCGATTGGAGACTGTTGCGAGTCGCGCCATTCGCCATTCGGAGTCTGCGAGCTAGACGAAAAGAGCTCGCTCTCGGGGATCCAAATCCGACTGTTCTTCCCAGCCTTCTGGATTTTTGTAAGCTGACCGCGACTGAGATAGCGATGAACCGTCGCCAGTCCGATCCGGGCGCGTTTGGCAAATTCCTTCGGCGACAAACAGCCCTCTGGGCGGTTTGATTGACTTGCGAATGACATGAGTCAGAACGTTCTGATAGTTGGCCACTGATGCCGTGGCCGAAGGCAGAAGCAAAAATATCCTTCCGACTTCTTCACAGAACCAAATACGCCGAACGCTATTTTGGCGCGATTCGATCGCTAGGTTTCAAGGATTTCGCGGAACTCTCTGATCGCTGGCAGGGCTGTCTCCTTGAGCCCGAGATCCTCGAGAATCTCTTTATCTGAGCAGCCCTCGGCCATTAAGTTCGATATGCGTAGCAGCATCTGTTGAGCGTCCTCTGCGGCTCGATGAGCCGACAGCTCTTCAACCACTCCGGGATTTCCCTGTTGGTTTCGACCGCCTGAGACAGTCGTGTCGTCTACCGGTCGACGAGCATTGGAGCGAAGTGCACGGCGTTTGGAAGCCGCTGGGACCGTTTCGCCGAACAATTCAGAAAGCTGGGTAACGCCCATCACTTCCACCCAATTCTCGACAGAAAACTCATGTCCGGTCACGAGCTTGAATCCGCTCCGATACCAGTTCCTTGCGGAGGTTTTTGACTGTCCAAGTTCTTTAGCGACAACTTTCATGCTGCGTACGGCATCACGATGGTATTTTCCCTCCGACCAACCCTCTCGGAGGTCCCAAGCTCGCAGATAGTCCCCATATTTTTTTTCACTTACACGACTATTGGGAAGTTTGAGATGTTCCCGCCATTGGTCGCGAAGTTTTTTCAGGTCGGAATTAAATTCCTCGGCTGGTGCGGCAGGATTGAGTAGGTATAGCGGTATATTGGCGAGCAAATCGAGGTCAGGACATTCGGCAGAGCTCAGACTGAAAAGCGTTTCATATCGATCATCCGAATCGACGTCGGAACTCGCCGCTCGAGAAAAATGCTCCGAAAGCAGTCGGAGAGTCTCCGGCGCAAGATTTGCCGCCAGCAGCAATCTTGCTACTAATCGCAAACTCACTGGTTGTGCCGCTCGCTTGAGCCACAAGGGATTTGTTTCTGCATCTACTAAGGAGTCGAATTCGAGGGCGGGATTGACTGGAATACCATTAACACCCAGGAGTTCGCCGATCTCGGAGAATTGCGGCGTCGATAAGAACTCCTGCTCGAAAGAATTTGGAGCAGACGTTTTCAGAGTTTGCAGCGTTTCCCACAGCCAAATGTAGAGCGGGTGACGTCGTACGACTTCCCACTTGTACCTAACTGGAAGACTGTCGAGATGTGCGGGGTCGAGTATTAATTTGTAGGGGATGTTCAGCTTACTTTTTCCGGTATCGGCTGCGTGTGCGAATTCACCATTTGGCGAACTTGCGGCTATTTTGGGCTATTGAAGGGTTATAGTTCCAATAGGATGCGTCACCTTTTTCATTCACTCAAGAACAAAACTACGACAACGCCTCTTCACCTCGCCTCGGTCGCCGGTGGGGTTTTGCTATCAATTGATAGCCCGACTTGCAGAGAACGGAAGAGCAGTTTTGCCCGGGAGAGACGGGCAGCTTCCACTTTTTGTAGAACTCTTGGTATCGCTGCATGATAGCAGCCTGTTCAGCAGTTGCATGAGGTAGTGCTTCCCCTCCAAGAAGTGCTGGCACGGGCGCAGGTAGCTTGTACGATTCGATGTCCTCTTGCGCGACCAATTGATCCAAGTCGGACCAGAACGCGGTCTCGCTCACGAGCCACCCGCAGTACGCTTGAGAATATCGAAAATAGTGTGGCAATGTGTCGCCAAGTTCTTCGAGGACTTTCTCGGGTTCTTTGGATCCCGCGGCTCGAAGAACTTCAATTGTGAGAGCGGGACTACGGTCAATTAGATACGGGTATTGAACCGCCTCACCACCTCGAAGCGCCGCTGCGCCTCGCTGGTCGGCTAGTTCGGCGATCTCTCGTTCATCCGCGACCGCCGCTTTGCCGATGGCTGTCGCAAGTTCGTTGTCCACGAGTTCAATCAGCGGTGATGGCAATGGATAAAACAAACGACCACGCAGTTGCAGACGTTGGATGAGCGCATTCGAAATATCCGTATGCCATGGGAGGTCTCTCGGGGCTTGGTCTGCAATACGCATTTGAATGTTCCACGAGTTCTGGATCGAGCGTGCCAACACGAACTTATCGATACACCAATGGCCACGCAAACCCTTCAACGACCCTTGTTCGTTTTTTTGCAGAGCGGAGGTGGCACCGACAGTCGCAGGCGGAGCCTATTGTGCTAAGCGATTGGTTCGAGCTCTGAGAGCTAAGAGGTTCCTCAAGTAATGATGACACGATTTAGCGCTAAATTCGGGTGTATTTCCATCCATGAACCACGAGGCGATTTTTATCAATCGGGCATCACCACCCAGGCCAGCTTTTGCTTCCAATTTAGCAAAATCGCCGTCAAAAAGGCACCTGCCCCGGGCCAATTCGCGATTTCACCCCGCAAAACACGAGATTACGAAATCAACGATTTGTAAGCGCCGACATCTGCGGGCGCCGACGATTCCTTAATGGCGTTGTCAGTCGGATCGCAGTTGTTAACTGGCTTGTCACTGGTTCGTGTCTGTATCGGGGAGCCTTTTCGGATATTCGCGAAGAGCGAGTGTCCGTGACTTAACGCCAAAGGCCGATGCAAATGCATCGGCCTTTTTGCGTTTCTACCCGGCATTTGCGGCACTTTCTGGCCGATGCCGGCAACCCCCGTTCGCTCTCGTCCGGTCGGGTGAGACGACGAGAAAGCAGCTTTCCGGGTCGATCTCCCGAATCTAACCGCCGAATCTCTCGGACTCTCTCCGTTAACATGTCCGCCCCAGTAAACAGGATTCGGCGGTAAGAGAGAGACGCCTAGAGTTCGACTGACGCCGGAACGGCAAGGTGGCTTTGAGCAGAACTTGTTGGCTCAAACGTAGCCTTCTCGGTCGGGATATCGTTCGCGGTAGGCGCTGATCATTTTGGTGCTCATCGCGACGTGAGGAGTGGGGCCGATGCCCTTTGTGATTTCGACTTCAAAGCCAAGATTTTTGAGTAAACCGGGCCAGGAGCCGTGGCGTTCCTTGGGTTTGCCAGGGAGCTTGAAACCCAAGTGAATCAAAGCGGTCTTGGCGTGGGCGCGTTCGATTTCGTGGGGATAAGGAATTCGCCCCAGTCGGCGGCGGAGTTGGGATTTGACTCGGGTGCGGCGGTAGCGGCCGCCAGCGGGATCGGTTTCCCAATCACGTAGGTTCAAAATCGTTCGGTGCGTGGCTGGGGTTCGTCGGATGACTGCAGCAATCTTTTTGCCGGTGAAAGCGATCGCGTTGTATTGGTGTCGCATCAATAGATAGATGTCCCAGCGATCAGGAATGTCGGGATAGCGATTTTCACTGCCGATCTTTTCATGAGTGTCGTCGAGCGGTTTGCAGTGACACAGGATCGCTTCGTCGTGGGGCTCGAATTCGCTTTTGCGACCGCTGGGTGGCACTGTGGGTAACAATCGCTCGTCAACCATCCACCGGCCGTTGACGGCACCCGACTTTGGTTGAAGCAATCCTCGCCAATGAAGCTTGGCGTGGCGGGGAAGACTCGCGCAACAGCCTGAGCCCAGGTATCGCTGCAATGGATGGGCAATCGACAGCCGACGCTCACTTGTGAACGCGTCGATTTGCTGCTGGATGGTTTGACGCGGCATAGCTGAAAAGCACGAGTGGATGGCGGTTGATACATGAATTGTAAATTTACTCCATTCGTAACGCTTTGCGAGGGAAGACAAAATTTACAAAGCTGCGTATTGGGAGAAGTCTTTCACGGCCCAATTCGACGACCTTCGGCAGACTTAACACTCGGAGTGATTCATGACTCAAGAGAGTATCGCTTCCGTTTCGCTTGTGCCCTTCCGTCGCCCCCAAGGATCGCATTTGATTTCGACTCATCCGCTGCCCAGCCAACTCTCGTCCCCGCACTACCTAGTCGTCGAAAACCTTCGCGGTCCATCCCACGAAACGCCGTTCGTTTGGGACGCCGACCACACGACAGGCAATGTTGTTGGCATGGCTCGATCGTATCCCGTCGCCCGAACGATCATCCCAACTCCCTGTTGGCCATCGGATGCCGGCAAACGAACGGTGCTGGAGCGACATTTCCCTTCGCACTCAATCGCACTGAGTTGTGGTGGCGTTGTCGATCAACCGCGAGCGTTGTCGTTTGACGATCATCCAAGTTCGCTCGCAGGCCCAGGCCAAGACGGCCCGCGAGATCGAAGTCTGTTCGGTCGAACCTACACGATCTTATGGATGGCCGCCGGCGACGAGACCGAAATCGCGGCGGCGATGGTGGCCGATCAGGATTCACTTGCGGCGTACTACGAGCAAGAACGTGAAAGATTCGCTCTGGCTCCTTGGATGTACGCACACCGCGTCGATTCAATCATCGACCAATGGTTCAACGATTGGTACCTGTCACGGCTTTGCAGATTAGCCGGTCAGCCGATGATCGACGTCGAACGTGTCCGTCACATGCTGACGACGACATAAACCTGTTGGCAGAACTTGTCAAAAACCCTGCCAAACCGTGACTAGCGGAAAGCGTCCCGGTTTAATGAATCGGGTCCTCGTCGCTCTCCTTCGCTTCTTCCTCTCCTACCAAGAGTCTTCGCTTGAAAGCAATCTTCACTCAAACCAGCAACAGTCCTCTTCACGCGATCGACTTCTCCGTCGAACTTCCGCTTATCATCGCTGACTGCACAAAGCGTTCGTTCGGCCGCGGGATCGTGATCAGCCGAGCACAGAATCTCAATCGACTCGTCGATGAAATGGTCGAGATCAACATTGGCCGATTCCATCAAGAGACGATCAACGCCGACCCTGTTTATCACGACTACTTAAGCGATTTGCTCTTCACCGATGGTCTGGAGTTTGTTCACAGGTCAGGACGCTATCGAATGTAGATCGCGATCGGCCTGTGCTTTGACACCGAACGGGTTTGTCAGAACATCGCCACGATTGTTCAGCGGCACTTCTATCCAGAGCATCAGCTTTCCACCGAGAGCCGAGTCAATTTCAATCCCGCCAAGACCGGAGACGCCAGTGTACACGTTTGAAGTGAAGATTCGCCTTGGTGGCAGTGTTTCCTACGTCAATGTCAACGCTCGCGATTCCGCTCAGGCTCGTCGTTTGATCGACGCACAGTTCGGCGGCCAAGTGACCGTTCTGCAAACCAAGAGGCTGCGTTAATGAATCCCCAAGACAACGCAATCAACCGCCGCCAAGCATTAAGCTTGGCGGCGACCGTCGCGGGTATCGGCGTGACGCCAGACCGCTGGATGTTGGTGATCCAACAGCCGAACGAATTGGCTCGGCAGATCCATGAACTGCGTCGCCAATTAGATCTCTTCAACCGTGACATCGTGCCTCGATTCGTCGATGGTCGCAGCGATGCACCAGCGTATCAACCATTGCGACTCTAACGCATCGACACGGCGCCTGCCGCCTGGTCGCCGCCCCGCCCCTCTCACAGCTTCAAACCTGTCAAAGAACCTTCCAAATCTGGAAGTCTTTTCTGTCTCCCGATATCGTTTCAATTCTTGTTTCCGACCTTCACTTCAACCGGAGTCCACTCATTTGGTCATCACTGTTCTCTGTCCCCATTGCGGACGCCCTAACACTGTCCGAGATCGAGTCCGAAACGGCACTCAACGAGAAACCTGCCGACACTGCAACAAGAATTTCGGCGTCCAGTTTCGAAACGGCGAACTGTACGACATCACCCGGTAGCTCATCGCTCGTCACCATATCCCTCCTTCACCCCAACGGATTCACCACATGTCCCAAATCAAAAGTCTGCTGCTGTTGTCTTGCCTTTCTCTCTTCGTTGGCTGCGGCGGCAATCGAGTGACCAAAGACAACTACGCCGAAGTCAAAACCGGGATGACAATCAATGAAGTCGAGTCGATTCTCGGAACTGGCACCGAGCAGGCCAGTAGCGATGCCAGTTTCGGTGGCATTTCCATCGATATGAAGAGCATGGTCTGGCAAGGCGAGGACAAGATCATTTCGATCACCTTTTCGCATGACAAGGTGCAATCGAAATCGCAAATTGGCCTGTGAATCTTCCGGCAGGCATCTCGCCTGCTCCTGTCCCGCAAGTTGACTGACCGACCAACCCTACTCCCCTTGGAGACTCACGTTTGCGAAAGATCGCCAAACTCATCTCGCTATTCTACGGCTGCCAAATGCTGCTCGCAAGTCTCGGCATGGCGTTGTACTGCTACCTCGATCCCAACGCTTTCGGAAGTCTCGGCAAGGAATTCGGCATCAACTTGCGGCTGTTCCTCTTGACCGCCGGCTTGGTCCCCCTGCCCGGCCTCGGATTGCTTATGATATGGCTCGGTATGCCCAGCCGAAGCCGCATGCGAACCTGGCGTGTCGCCAGAACAACGATCAAACAGATCCTTGAGAACTAGAGTGTACAAATTTACGTCCTTTTGTTTATGGAGATCCAGTGGAAATTTCTGAACGCACGATTCTCTACGGAATTGATCCCGGTTCAAGTAAATCGTGGGCGAGCTATCGCACTACCTGCCAGAAATCGTCCGCGACTTTTGATAGACCAACGTATACCGAAACACCGATCGTGTCTCTTGACGCATTCATTTCAAAAATTGCGTGCGACGCAAAAGACAGCGCGGTGCTACTCGCGATTGATGCTCCGATCTGCATGCCGCAATCCTTTACGCGTCCGGGTGCTTCGTTGAAGGGATCTTACTGGCCATTTGACCTGAACCCTTTTTCGACACGCCCTTGTGAGAAGGCGTTGGGCAGCAAACCATCTGTCCTCGATTCAAAACTGAAATTCCCCAAACTCGCTGAGATCATTGGCAGACTCTGCGGATGGAAAGGGGAGCACCGAAACCAGTCAAACCGTTCGTTAACGAAAATACACCCAGGCCTTTCCGTGTTGGGATATCAAGGCGCGCCGCATGGTCCTGTTGTTCAGCTGTTTCGAGGTCGACTTGCCGAGAGAGCCGCTTCCGAAGGTATTTGTCTGTCCTATTCGCCTAAGGCGGCGACCAATCCGGTCTCGCGTTGCATCTACGTTCTCGAGAGCCATCCAGCTGTCACAATGGCGGTTTGGATTGCTCAGAAACGCCTCGGTGCGATCGACACGCTCCAAAAGTACAAAGGCGATTCTTCCGCAGCAACAAAAATTGGATTTCAAGCGGCTTGCAACGGAGTCGTGGATCTGCTGAGCAAAGAGATTGCGACATTAGATTCACCAGTGTCTTCGGATGATGAATTGGATGCGCTGGTGGGTCTCGCAAATCTTGTTGATTTGATTCGCGGCAAATGTGATTGGTGGGGCACGGAAGACATGGGATATTTTCTGATTCCCAGAATCACGGACAGCCTTTGCTGTCCGACTGTACGCGAAGCCTGGGACAATGCCAACAAATGCGTCAACGAGCTAGAGGTAAACAAGCATGGTTGAAGGAAGTAGATTCACTCTCGGTCTAGACCTTGACGGTTGCATCACTGAAGCACCGGAGTTCTTCTCGGCTTGGACACATTCATGGCCGGGGAAGGTGATTGTGATTACTTATCGACGCGATCGGGCGAAGGCGATTGCGGACTTGAATGAGCGCAACATTCGCTACGACGAAGTGGTGCTGGTTGATCGGATGGATGCGAAGGCGGAGGTGATCGCCGAGCATGGCGTCACGCTTTACGTTGACGATCAACCTGAAATGCTCAAGAACGTGCCTGCGGGCGTGAACGTGATGCTGTTCCGCAACGAAGGCAATTTTGATTTCGCTGACCAACGCTGGATGCTCAGCCAAGAAACCGGCAAGCTTGTTTGCTAGAGAGACAGACCCTTGGAAAGACAATTAAATCAAGTCGCTGAGTTTCATCGTAAAATCGGCGTAACTGTTCACGGTTTTAAAACTGATATTCGCGGATTCGGCGATGTCGGTTAGAATTCTACGCCATGAGCACTGGGAACGGATGTCCGGAATGTGAACGCTGGGAGCAACGCTTCAATGAGTTGGAGCGGAAGTTCGACGCTATCGTCAAACAACTCAGCGAAACGACGGCAAAGCTCGACGAGGTGAGCGCTAAGCTAGCCGCGGCGACCAAGAATTCATCCAATAGTTCCAAGCCTCCTTCCTCGGACATTGTGAAGCCGATCCGACCGCGAAAGCCTAGCGGCAAACGTAAAAAGGGCGGCCAGAAGGGCCATCAGAGGACGGTGCGGCCAACGGTCCCCGAAGACGAACTGCAATGGCTGACGCAGTATTCGTACGAGCAATGCCCATGTTGCGGTGGCCCCGTTACGACGGACACAGACAACCCTGTCTCGCGTCTCCAGCAGATTGAGATTGTCAGCCGCACCGAAACAACCGAGCATCAATCGCTTGCCAGCCACTGTGCCGCCTGTGACAAGACCGTTGTTTGCACCATCCCACCGGAGGTTCGCAAAGCTGGACTGTGCGGCGTCGAGCTTTCCAGCATCATTGGCTTTCTCAAAGGGACTTGCCATGCCTCGCTTTCGACGATCCGCAAATACCTCCTCGACGTCTACGAGCTGAAACTCTCTCGCGGCCAGTTGGCGAAGATTATCAACAAGATCAGCCAAGCGATCGCACCGATCTACGAAGACCTCTTGGGAAGCTTGAGGGCTCAGCGGATCCTCAACATCGACGAGACAGGACATCGCGACAGTGGCAAACGCATGTGGACGTGGTGCTTTCGCGGCACAGGCTTCACCGTTTTCAAAATCGATGCCTCGCGCGGCAGCGGTGTGTTGCTCGACGTGCTCGGTGAAGAGTTTAACGGAATCATCGGCTGCGATTACTTCAGTGCGTATCACAAGTATCGCGGACTGACTGATTGCAGCATCCAGTTTTGCTTTGCCCACCTAATTCGTGAATTGCGTTTCCTTCAAGAGCACTCGACTGGGCGGACGCATGGTTGGTCGAGTCGATTGCTCGACGCGATTCGCGAAATGTTCGGTGTGATTCATCGACGCGAAGCATTGGGGAGACGTTTCGATGGCGAATTGGAAGACGCGGCGATGGAGGTCCTGACGCGAGCAAGATTCCGCGTTCCCGATGACAAGAAAGCACGCAACCTTTCGAAGCGTTTTGCCAATGATGGCGCGAGCTACTTGAAGTTCCTGACGACACCCGGCCTGGAGCCGACAAACAACATCGCCGAACAAGCGATTCGTTTTGTGGTGATTGACCGCAAGGTGACCCAGGGCAGTAAGAGCGAAGGCGGGCAACGATGGCTCGAACGGATATGGACGGTATTGGCAACCTGCTCGGATCAAAACAAATCACTGTTGGATGTTCTGCGGACATCGCTTGAGCATTTCTTTCGCGGCCAGCGACCGCCGCCGCTGCTACCAATCGGCTAGAATCGAACCTAACTCAAGCAGTTTGGCTCGACGTACGCGCTAAACCGTGAACAGTTACGAGCAAAGAGAGTCGAGAATTTACTGAACGGGAAATGCAAGGTCGGCGTCCGAAGACTACTGTTTGTTCGTCTACTCTTGAGCTAGGAATTGACATTGGGAATGTTGCCGCAGTTGGGCAGGTGGATCCGCCTTGGTCTGTGAGTTCACTCGTCCAGCGACTTGGCCGGAGTGGACGTGGTGAGGGTGAACCGCAGTGTATGCGTCTCTATATCACTGAATCGCCGATCACGGCGAAGTCGACGCTTATCGATAAGCTGCATCTTGATTTGCTACGTGCGGCGGCTGTGACTGAGTTGATGTTGGAACGACCGACTTGGGTGGAGCCACCATCGATTGCAAGATTTGATTTGAGCACATTCACACATCAGATCCTCAGCGTGCTTGCTCAGACTGGCGGAGCAGAAGCATCAATCGTTTATGCCACTCTCTGCACCGATGGTGCGTTCCGAAGCATTTCAACTGGCCAGTTCACGAAAGTCCTGCGATGCTTGGCTGCCAAGGAGCTCATAGAGCAAATGCCGCAAGGCGACCTCATTCTCGCCCCAAAAGGCGAGCAAATGGTAAGGCACTATTCGTTTTACAGTGCGTTTGCCAGCGGCATTGACTACAGCGTGATGCATCGGAGCGTCCCCATTGGAATGCTGCCGGCTGATTCGCTGCCGAAAGTCGACGAGCATTTCATTCTGGGTGGCCGTCGCTGGCAAGTCGTGATCATTGACGACCAGCGGCGTGAGATCATTGTAAAGCGAGCAAAGGGCAGGAAGCCGCCGAGATTCTTCGGAAGCGGTGGCGAAATACATCAGCGCATCCGCCAGAAGATGAAGGAGATCGTCTGCAGCGACCGAGAGCTGCAGTACCTTGATGAGGCTGCTTCCGAGCTTTTAGCTCAATCGCGGGCGACAGCGATTGCAGCTCGACTTCACGAGACGAGTTTTGTTTCGCTATCGCCGACTCGCTGCCTTTGGTTGACCTGGACCGGAACCCGCATCCAACGGACACTTTGCCTGTTGGCGGAACGCGCAGGGCTACCGTGCACAGATCGTGACGTTGCCATCGAATTTGATTCAACAGGGGTAGCTGAATCCAAGAAGAAGCTTGCTTCGATTGCATCTTCAAAAATCGATCCAGTTGCATTGGCGAATCTCTTGCCATCCAAACAATTCCGCAAACTTGACGAACTTCTGTCAGACGAATTACTCGCCGAATCGCTCGCGGTTGACTTTCTGGACGTCACGTCTGCAATGGAAATTGTCAGGTTTCATACGCGTGCATGACGGAGTGAATGTCGTCAGGTTGGTGCATTTCCTGTACGATCAACTTTTGATCCCAACGGAGAATACGAAACGATGCCGAGCGAATCGGATGAACGCCCGTCCCAGCAAAGCCCACCGCCGTCTTGCGATCCCGCGTGTCCGGTCTGCGGTGGGCGATTGATCGACATTCGCGCCAAGTTGCAGTGCGAGGTGTGCCACCGAATTTGCGAGACCTGCTGCGAAGGTGGTCGCGGCTAGCGATGATGCGTTGTCAACGACGACTGGACGATTCGCTCATGCAGTGATGTTGGCCAGCGTCGCCACTGAGACGACAATTGTTCGCTGCTCATCCCCGCGTCGTGGAAGGTTGCCGTCCGCTGGCAATGAACTCTGCCGACAGCGTTGACCGCATTCGTCGATTCTGGCTCAAAACAACATTGCCTGCTGGTCGGTCGCGACGGACGATTCCGGTGATTCCTCATTTTTCAGCTCGAGTACGTGTGCTTCAATCTCACCGACAAAGGGGAACCATCTCGGCATCAGGTTCTCGCTAGCAGATAACTGCCAGGCGTCAGCTTGTTGGATTCGCTGTAGCAGCGAACGGAGCTTCGCGCGGTAGCGGCGTTCCTGCATGATCGCCTCCTCTTCATCCACCGGCTGAACATATTCGATCACCAATTCGAATGGACAGCCGCACTGCAGTTCACGTCGGCGACTGGCGACGTCTGTCGATCTCCCGACCTTTACGAACTTTGCGCCGAAGCATTCACACGTGATGAAGTAAATCCCCGAATTTTCCAAACCGACGCCTCCGAGTTCTCGACATGATCCAGGCCCATTCTAGTTGCGGATTGGTTTCGGGTGTGAATCGCGAGTGATTCTCTTGCCGCGTGAAGTCGCCTCGATCTCGAGCTGGATGGCTTTAGTGTGACAAAGTCTCGAAAATCTTGGCGACAAGTGCACAGATCCATTTTCAAGCAGTTGGAGGTCGCCTTCTATCCTCCGGTGGCTGACTTCGGATTTTGCTCCGGCCGATGAAACCAGAGCGTCTTTAGTTGGGCCGGTTCGGCGCATCGGTGTACAGGTTCCGAAGACACCGAAGCGGATTTGGGCCAATCGAAGATCGCCTCGGTCGATGCAACCTCGGTCAATCGCGTTTTGCGAAAGCCTGCGTCGGTGTCCAACGGGGTTTCGCATTGGCCCCGGCCGCCCAGTGCAACAATTTGGCGGTTATCAGAATTTGGGTAATTTGCACTTCGATGGATATAGGCTCATTGGCACGCTGCTTCACGAAACCGACCCGCTCAGCAAAAGACGATAGAATATGAGTCACATTCAATTCCTGTGCCAACCAATCATCGATGTGAATAGTGAATTCCAATAAAGACCCGAGGTTCAACTTCCCTCTTCCCAGGACATTGCGATCGATCGAAGAACTCGACAATGTCTTGATGTTATCGAGTCTAAAAGAAGTTGCGAAGTCACTTGGAGTTTCATGCTATCGACTATCAAAATGGAAGTTGCATTCCAAGGAATTGCAAAGTGGTCGGCCTTACCATTTTGGCAAGTGCGTATTTGAGCTTCTGACGGCAAAGATCATCTCAACGGACAATTTGAAGAGCATGCCGTCAGACGGAAAGCACTCCAAAGCACAGGAAGCGGTAGCTGTCTTTATTGCAGCGCGTGCGTTCGACGCAGGAGCGACTGCCGAAGTGCTTGGTCCGGCTCTTTCCGATCCATCGCTTACCGCCGTGCTCAAAGAGGGCGACCCACAACGAATAGCAACAGCCATACGTATGTCAGCTCCGCAGGGTGGCTATCGCTTTCAGCCGCTACGAAACAACGAATCTGCGGTTATTGCCGTCGCTAGCCCTAAGACTGCAGCGTTGTTCTCCGACCGAGTCTGGTGTATGGACATGTCGGTTCCGCTAGATGTCGGATTTCGCTGCGGGACCTTGGAAGAGAGGCTTGCCTTGGGGCTTATGGATGGCATGTTCGACGTACTGTTAGATCAACTCCCCGATGAAGAACAAGACGCGAAGGAATGGGAGATCCTCGAGAAAATGGCGAGTCTTGATGTCGAATCAAAACTCGCGACAATCTACGAATCGATGCTACAAAGCCCCCTCGCAAAAGCCTCTGGAAGGAATTTGCAGCCATTTGTCGGCTCTGGTAGCGCTTACTCGCATGTGCTGTCGCCGGGCGACTTTCAAGTCGTTTCGGCATCGATCGAATCGATGGAATTGATCGATGAAGAGAAGCTTTCCTGGGAACAAGTAATGGAAGTCCGCCGCGACTCCAAGGCTAGACGTTCGCTTCGGCGTTTTCTTAATTGGCTCGACTTAGAGTATTCTGGTAAACCTGCAGATGCGGTGAAAGATGCGATTTGCTTGCGATTTGAAGACTACAACGAAGCGTTAAAGAAGCATGGGCTTACAACGAAGACAGGGGTTCTCTCGTCCGCGTACGACGCTAGTCTGTTCTTGTCATTGTTCGCCCTATTGGCAGAAGGTGACCCTTCGGACCTAACAAAGCTTGTAGCAGGATCGATACTTGGAATCCATGCTCTGGAGGTTGTCATGAAGGTGTTGTGCGTTCACAGCGCGGCATTTAACCTTCACCCAACGGAGCCGATCGCATACCTTCACATGCTATCACGATTGCCTGAAACAAAGATGCAGGAATGAGTCAGCGACGAAGCTACACGCGGCGCTACCAACTTCTCCGAACTCATTGGGCCGATGCGACTGTGGGACGAATTGAGGCGATCCCTTTTTGTTGAGCCCGAGCGACTATTAGACCCTTGAGGTTCTTGTTGCGGCCATAAATGCTGCGGCGTTCTGGGCATCATAAACTATTCGTTGGGTGCGATCCGCGTAGTGCGCCCTTGATTGGGCTGAATTGGTATTCATGAAAAGAGGCTTCCTCCCGCAAAATGTTGGTTACTAAGCTAACACCGCAGGAAAGGAAGCCTCATGGATGTCAAAGTTAACGCCGGAAGCCTCTCCCGAGCAATCGCAGATTGCGAAATTGCGTCTCAGATCAACGAATTGACTGACTCGTTTGGCCAGCAGGCTACCGCGCTGATCGAACGCTTCGCCAATGACCCGCCGACGCCTCAGAAGACCAACGATTTGGAGAACAATCTTCATGAACAACTTCGCGAACTTGGGAGACGATTGATCGAGTGGATCTTTTTGCACTTGGAGCCCAAACTCGAGGACATGCCCGGGACCGTGTCGCATCGTGAGCAATCCCATCGTCGACTGCCCGACAAGACACTTCGCTCGGATCTCCTCACACGGTTCGGCAAGATCTCGCTGCGGCGCGGGCGCTACCGACGCGGCCGCTCCGGCCGGACGATCTTTCCGTTGGAGATCTTGCTTGGGATCGAAGACGGGTTCACGCCAGCGGCAGCGACTCGCATCGGCAAACAGTTCGCCGCTTGCGGAAGTTCTCAGGGCCGGACGCTCGAGATGATCGCCGATCAGATGGGTGCCAAGATAGGCACCGAGAAACTGCGTAAGCTCGTCGGAACGCTCGCCGGCGGCATGGAACCATTTCGCCAGGAGGCGCAGGTCAGCAAGCTGATGGCGTTGATCGACACGGCCCGCAAAAACAAGCAAACGCCCGTGTTGTCGGTCAGTCGTGACGGCGTGGCACTCGGGCTGGCACCCTGGAGCTTCTTTGAGATGGCGAGTGTCGCTTGCATCAGCGTGCTCGCTGGCGGCAACAAGCTTGGCACGGTCTACCTGGGCTGTGTTCCCGAAACCAACCAAGTCACGCTTTCCAATCAGCTTTCTGATCTTTTGAGGGCGACGATTCGTTGCTGCGGCGATTGTGTTCCCGATATCGTGTATGTCAGTGACGCCGGGAAAATCGAAACTGCCTACTGGAGAAACACGCTGAGCAAGTTCTTCGTCAACGGCAGGCGGATCAAGATCACTCGAGTGGTGGATTACTACCATGCCGCCGAGCGTTTGACGACGATCGCCGACGCGTTGAAGTTTGGCAAGGACAAGGTGAAGCGGAAGGAGTGGTTGGAGCATGCGAGATGGCTGCTTCTGCAGCGTGGTGGCCATGGGCGGCTGCTTCGCAGCATTGCGACCATGCGAGAGCTTCACGGTTACAAAGCGTCGGCCCGCGACGATGCGGAAAAAGCGGAGCGGTACCTTCGCCGTTATCATCGCTTCATGGACTACGCTGGCATGAAGTCGCGTGGCTATCCAATCGGCAGCGGTGTGGTGGAGTCGGCTTGCAAGCAGATCGTCAGTGAACGAATGAAGTTGTCTGGCATGCGTTGGAAGAAGGGAGGCGGGCAGCGAACAATGACGCTCCGCTGTCTGTTGCTGAGCGGAATCTGGGACACGGTCTATGAGAAATGGCTCGCCACAAAACCAACCGTCAGCGACCTTATCAACATGAAAGCCGCGTAATGTACGACTCAGTCAGCGCATCGAGCGGATCGCACCCTATTCGTTGTGTGGACCTGCGCAAAGCAACACCGATGCGAGATTACTCCACAGGCAACTCCGCGAAGTTGGACAAACCGGCGTCACTTTCAAGGTCTCTGATCTGCTGTCGGTGGCGGAGACCGACGTGACTTTCGGCGGATGTTTCCGTGCTCCGGTGGGTACGTTGACTTCTCGAACCGTTGCTTCGGGTGTGGCGATGCTCAGGCTGCTTGAGCAATACGAGCACCAAGAAGCATCGCCTGAAACGCTGTCAGACGAGGAACGTGGGTGACGCCAATCGAACGACGGAGGACTTTCCCGTTCCGAAAACCAACGCGAAATCGCTGTCAGCTTGGAAAGCTGAGCGAATTTGTCAGGGGGCTCGTCGTTCCTCCGAATTGGGAGTGCTTCAATAATACCATCGACGTCACAGGTTGTTTACGTATGGTGATGTGGTCCGCTAAAATGCGGAACTAGCCCACCGAGAGACTCCAACGGTATTGTTCATCGCAGGCAACGTGGTCGCTGAGCGGTCCATAGAGGACGCGATTGACTTCCGTCTTGGTCAGGTTCAGCTTTGTGGCGAGTTGCTTGGCACCAAGTCCTGGTTGAGCGGACAAAAGGGCGATAATCTCAGCCTCTGTTCCGTCAAATTGATCAAGCGAGACTAAACCGACATCCGAATTCTCGCTTGTAGTTTCGAGCGATTCATCATCATCGAGATCAGTGAACGTCAATACAGTCTGTCTACTTTGGGTTACCGAATTGGGTGGGGATATTGTTGGCGGGGCGACCTCCACGGGCTCAGTCACAACGAGGAATTCGTCATCCGCGTCCGAGTCTTCGGTCAAAACAGCTTGTTCTTGCGTGGTATCAAACGCTAACAATGCAGGTGATTCGTCAGCACCAGGGTCATCCCACGATCGGCGGATTTCAGCAGCACGGCGAATGAGCCTTTGCGTCAATTCTTCGTCGTACGTCTCCGCAGTGTCGGCTTGGTCATCAGCAACGGGATGGATATCTAACTCGAGAAATCTTGCGAACAAACGCTGCATGGCGGAGTCGGGATCACGAAAAAACTCGGTGCCACGAATACGATGAAACTTCCAGCCGAGCCGTTCTAAAATGGCTTGGCGATTCATGTCATCCGCCATCTTTTCGGGACCGTGATAGCGATCACCGTCACACTCGACGGCCAGCTTGCGACTCCCATCTTGTACAACCATGTCGATGCGGTAGCGTCCTACTTTCCATTGTGGCGTGACCTTGAATCGAGCGGCGACCAACCGCTTGATGACGGCTTCTTCAAAAGGTGACTCTGATCTCGCTTCGGCTTTTTCCAGTTCTCGCGTGACGGCCTTTGGGTCTCGAGCATGGTCAATCAGTCGCTTTCGCAGATCGCCCGCTTTCAAATCGGTTTGCGGGTTGAGCGAATGCACCACCCACATCTGATTCTTGGCACGGCTGGCTGCCACGTTGTAGCGTTGTTGGAAGGTAGCGGCAGCTTTCATGGTGAGTGGTCCACCATTGGGTACGTCGATCATTGAGAGGAACATGACATCTCGCTCATCACCTTGAAACTGAGCCGAGTTTCCGCAGATGACGCGGCGGGCCTCGTAAACCTCCGGACTGAGTCTCCGGCGAAGTTGCTGTTCAATTTCCAATGCTTGTTGTTTGCCAACAAGCTCGATCACACCAAACGTCATTCCGTCATATTCAGCAAACTCGGTCGCCGCGACGATCAGCGACACAATTGCGTCCGCCTCCGCTGAGTTGACATGCTTGCGAAGCGATACCGACTCCACACGGTATTCGACGACCTGCTGTTGAAACTTCGCGTCGTCACGAAGAGGTTTGATTTCACCGTTGTAGGACAGGTAATTGCTGAACTGGATAATGTCGGTTGTGCAGCGAAAGTGTTCCAACAAGCAGATCAAGCCGCCAAACGATTGCCGGGCAAGATCGTAGATCGACATCTTCCCATCATACAGCACACTGTTGGGAATGCCGTCGAGGTGCAATTTAATGAGGTTGTCGACTTGGCCTGCGTTTTGCCCGACATCCGATGGACTCACCTGTTCGTGGTCACCAACGACGACAACTTGTTTCGCAAGGGCAATGGCGAGCAAGCCCATCACATCACATTGGCTCGCCTCGTCGATAATGACGACATCGAACTTCGTTTTGGCGAAGTCAAAGTTGTCGACTAGTCGCGAGATGGGCATGATCCAAACAGGAACTGCGGCCCGACAATTGCGCATCTTTAGCCTGGCCTCGGTTTGCAATCGTGCGACTCGTTTTCCGTACCCTTTTCCGATTCTGCGAACGATATCCAGCCAACCGACAAGATCTTGTTGATAGGCGCCCGCCTGTTTGACCTGGGTCGCCCAAGCTCGGCGTTCGATGAGTTCGACGGTGGCGCGATCAATTTGCGCCGAGGTGGTCTCGATCTGCTGTTGTAACTGTTCGATGTCTGTGTCGTTGCGACGCTGGATTTCGTCATCGAGTTGACGCCAACGCCACGCTTTGCCTGGATCGCCAGGTGGAGTTGACTTTCCATGAACCCCATCGCGATCGCAAATGGCCGCGGCCCATGCACCCGCAACGGAAACCCCATCACCGGAAACTTGATCGAGCTTCCCGAGCAGTCGACGCCTTACGATCGCATTGTGTTGGCGTGTTCTGGCAACCTGGATAGCTTGATAAGCTATCTCGTAGGCAGCGATGTCTTTACTCGCGATCGCTGCTCGGAGCGTGCCAATCTCCGGTCGACCAAACTTTTGCAGTTCAGACGAGAGCGTTTTTAGGCGATTGTGTTGATATGTCGACGTCAGCGCCGCGTTGGTCGATCGTAGAAAGGGAACGAGTTGACCCTGGACGGTGCCGACAATTCGTTTGAGCGTTCCGAACGATCCGGCAGTGGGGGGAGCATTCGCCAGGAATGCGTCCCAGTCGAAGCCTAATCCCGAGAGTCCCTCCAGACTTACTCCCCATGAAGACTGCCAGCGAGCAAGAGCCGTTTCGATTCCTGTCTCGAACTGCTCACAATACTCTTCGGGACGGTCGCCGAGTTCGGCAAACGCGAGCGAGCCATTCCGGTGCATCAAACCGTCCCACAATACTGCCAGCGACTCGCGAGAGTCCTGCAATCGCAATCGTTTGCTGATCGCAAGAAAGTGGATGGATTCGGTCGGTTGGCCCGATCTCACTTTCCACTTCGCGATCATGTCGTTCCAACTTCTGTTAGTCAAACCAGCCCAAAACCCAATCTTGCCGCTCACGCTCGTGTGCTGCACAAGCTGCTGAGCGATCGCCAACTGAGTACCGACCGGAGTCTCGTCGTCGATCGTAGGATCGTGCTGAAGCATGTCGAGCTTGGATTCGGCGGCAAACTGCACGGTCTCGGCGATCTTTGACTGCAGCAATCGCCAAGCTTGTCGTTCGGAGCCACCTTCACGCCCCGCTTCCAAAGCAGCGATTTGCCAAAGCTCCAAAGCCATGAAATCCGCAACACACGTTTCAAACTGGTCAGCAAGCTGAGCTGACTGCTGAATGTGATTGGTTGTGAAACGGGTTGATCCCCAATACCGACGACCAGCGAGATGCAATTGTTGTTGCTCCGCGTTTCTCATTGAAACGACGCACGTTGAAAACGCTTGCGGCGTCAGAATACTCGCTAGTTCGGGGAACGGCTCTTCGACAAACTGTTCGTCGTGAATCGCCGTCGTGGAGTTCGTCGCGTACAGTTCGCTGACTTCTTGAACTGACAACGGCATTGGCACCCCCGCTGCAACGGGTCCCGGTATCCAGTCATGCTCACCAACGCCCCAATGAACTTCACGGGCGGCGTTTGATGGTGAAATCGAATCTCCAGCGAACACAATTTCTCGATACTCGTTTGTTCTGGCGAGGAAGAGAGTGTCGACTAATCGTTGTCGAGCCGCAAGAAATCGCTCTCGTTGCTGCGCAAACTCTTCTGATTCCCGCTGTAGCGTGCGCACGTCAGATTCGGACAGACGTGAGCTAATCACAGCGACGGACTCCTCCAGTTGTCGCCGGCTGGTGTTGTCGTTGTCCAGTACGCTGACGCATAATGGTTGCAGGTCGGGCACCACATGGTCCCGGAGAACTCGCAACGCCTTCGTTGTGTGACTGGTCACGAGAACGCTTTTCCCATGAGCGAGCAAATGCCCGATCAAGTTCGCGATCGTGTGACTCTTGCCGGTGCCCGGTGGACCTTGAACTAGCACCGCACCATGTTGATTTAACCTTTGCGCGATCTTCAGCTGCTCGGCGTTTGATTTTTTTCCAAAAAGTACTGTCTGCTCGCTGCGGACTCGTGCCGATCTATCTTCGTGTTCTGCTTCGCTGAGATCCTCATCGATCCTCGCCATAGACTTGTCGCCGACAATCCGGTTGAGTGCTTCGCAAAAGTGATCTCTTTGCGAAAGGCGGGTGATGGTCTGTTCGATCGCACTGGTCAGTCCTATGCTACGCGATCGCAGAAACAAGACAGGTGACCTTCCGATCACAGGTTGCTCGTGTATCACCGCGGGCCGACGTTTCTCGACTAGTTCGCCCTTCGACGACAATGTCATCGCGAGCCGCTTCAGATATGCCGAAGCCTCTTCATCAAGCGGGTGGAGCACGGAATCGGCCAATTCCTCACGACACTTCCCAAGCTTGCGAGGATCAACTTCCGAGATCGTTTGAAAGAGAGATGAGTACAGTTCCAATTCATGATCTGCGTCGAGGATCGTGAATTCGGGAATCTTGGGATCGAATAGCAACTGGACTCGTTGGATCAAAAGCGGATGATAGATACCGACGTCACGCCGAAGCAGATCATCCATTGGTTCCGACAGATCTGCGATGCTGTCCAAGCCGTGCATCGCGCCGGCCTGGTCCACGGCGACCTTACACCGGGCAACGTCCTTGTCGATGCGGACAATCGAATCACGATCACCGACTTTGGTTTTTCACAAGCAACCATCGAAACAACAGCGTCCGCAATCGACAAGCCTCGACTACTGGGTGGAACACCGGGCTTCGCGGCTCCAGAGCAAATCGACCCAGCGTTCGGTTCAATCGGCCCTAAGACCGACATCTATGCGATCGGCGGTCTCCTTCACTGGCTCATCTTCCGAAGGCCACCAAATCACGGCACAAGTCTCGAAGAATCGCTAGCGTCAACGCTCTCGAGCTACGATTCGGAAGTCCTGCCAAGTGAAGCAATTTCCGACGCACTTCGCAACATTCTCGCTGCCACGCTCCGCAAATCGCCAGCAGACCGAACCGCTACCGTCGCAGACATCCTGACGATGCTTGGTCCATCAAGATGAACTCGGGACCAGGATCCTGCCCTGGTAATGGATCGAAAACGACGAAGCGAACTCGCCGACCGGATGGCCGCCTACGAGCGTCAGCACTTTGCAAGTCTACTGCGTCCCTCAGACTGAGCCCATTCTGCATTGATAATTGGTCGGATCAAACCATGTCTTTCAGAGCCTTGAGGGGCAGCACTTTGACCACATTTCGAGCAGGCTTGGCCTGGAAAACCGTTTCCTCTTTGGTGAACGGGTTAATTCCCTTGCGGGCTTTTGTCGCTGGTTTGCGGATCACTTTCACTTTCAACAGGCTAGGGAGATTGAAAACACCTGGGCCTCGTTTTCCAAGGTTCTTCCCCATTAACGTCGAAAGCTCATCGAACACACTCACGATCTCTTTCTTGGTCAGCCCCGTGCCCTCCGCCAAAGCCGTGACGATCTCAGCCTTGGTCATCGCCTTCGCTGGCGCCGCAGTCGTCTTCTTCGTCGCTGTCTTTTTCTTTGCCATGTTCATTTCTTTCGAGGTAATATTTAAGATAATCGCAGAAAACTATGTCTCGGCCTGATGAATGTCAAGTGACACCGCCTGCAAAGCTTGCCGCAGGTTTCAATTCTCCGGGTCATGCACCCAGTGTCGAAAACTTCGGTCATTGTCTACGAGCCACGGCGGAGAATCGGCGAACAGGAGATGGGCTATGGCTTACTGAATTGCCTGACTTCAGGTAGCCAAGATTTCGCTACCTTTTCCCATGCATATTCCCCGCAATCATATGGTTGAAGAGCGAGAAGCATTCCCAACGGCGTCAACCCACCATGGGCGATTTTGTAACCGGAAGAAATCCGTTCCCAAGACAGCCCTGCGACAAAGCCTTCAACAGGAACCAGGAGCCAGATCAAGCCGACGAGCGGCAGTTCATTTGGTCGTTGCGCCCCGATCCATCAAATCGCTAGGCGGGAAATCACGAGTATGACCACTGAGCCAGTGAACACCCCAATCCACTGCTCATGGCTTGACTGCACGAGTGGCAATGAACGTGTCGAGAAATGCGGACAGAGGGTCGTTGTCGGGTTTACCAAACCGATCTTCATATAGTCCCGTCAGCAGCAGACCTGCTCGCAACTGCCCTCCGATCTGATCTTCCAGAGTGTGACCGAACTCAAGCGGTTTTCCGGCACGTATCGTCGCCCGTATGTGTTCTTCATCGACGTGGTCCAAATCTGAATACGGAAGAGCGTATCTGACTTCCAGATTGCCGTTCTCTTTGCGTTCATCATCAAATATGAATCGCATTGCGTTGGTGAAGCCAGCCATCAGAACGCCACCACTGCGGAGTACACGATGGCATTCTTGCCAGACTGGAATCACCTTCGGCACAAACGTGTTAGAGCAGGGATGAAAGATGAAGTCGAACGACTCGTCAGAAAACATTGACAAGTCGGCCATATCGCCTTCGACAAACTTCATTTCGAGTCCGTCTCGGTCTGCTACGAATCTGTCTTGGTCCAACTGCTTCGGGGAGTTGTCGAACACGGTCACTTTCGCACCAGCTGCGGCAAGGATCGGAGCCTGCTGACCACCGGCTGAAGCGAGACAAAGAGTGTCCGATCCATTGAGCGGTGGGAACCAATCGGCAGGGACCGGTTTGGTGGGAGTCAGCACGATGGTGAAATCGCCAGTTCTCGCTCTTTCGACAGTCTCTCGATCCACCGGCTTGGTCCAACGATCCGCTTGATTGACTAGCTGATCCCACGCACCTTGATTGTGCTTGCAAACATCTGTTTCGTTCATGGGTCATCTCGCTGCGAGATCCGTTGTCGAAACATCCGACTACTTCGAAAGCTTCTTCTTGGCCGTGGTTAACCCTTTGGAGATTGTGTCCGCTGACTCCGTTGCGTCCATGCCAGCTAGCACCATGAATGCTTCGCTGAGCACTCGTTTTGTTTCCGCAACCGAGATAGCGGTCTTGTCAGTGTCCACTCGGCGTGACACTTCGTTGTAAAAATCAGTCAGTTTCATCGAATCAATCCAATCAAATCTTGGAGAAGTTTGCCAGTCGAACTGGCGTGAGAATATCGAAGTTATTGCCAAACGAACTGCTGCCGCCAACCCATGGGCAACCTCGCAATGGTGAACTTCACACTCAGTGTAGCGAGTCATGCGAACCGGTGGCGGCCGTGCCGCACTTGCTCACGATTCGTCGCTGTCGCCTGCCTCAAGGTACACCCAATCTGTCGGTGTTGCTCCGAGTTCCGCTGTGCTGTTTCTGGGAACTGGTGAACAACGCCCCTTGGGGATGCTCCCCTCTTCGCTGCCAGGCGTATCGAAGAGCGGTTTAAAAGCCGGATTTTATAAAGCCAATTGCAGGTTACGTATGCCGAGACCTACGTGACTCAGACAGCGTACGCGAGACTAATCAAGTCCTGGATCCCGTCATGCGTTACTGGGCACGCCTTCGGCTGTTGAATCGCCGCTGGTCGCCGGAGTCAATGCGCTGCATGGCCGGGATGGGGCAACAGCAAAAGCCTGCGACCCCGATGGGGATCGCAGACTTTCATTGGCTATTAGAGACTTCCGCTCAGACCGTTCGACTGCAAGCATCTTCCCGGTTCCAGGTGTGCTGGCAGCACGCGCTTCGAAAGTACGGCATAGCCCCTCGAGCATCGCGTTTGAAGGCGGGGTGCTCGTGGAACTCTTGCCGTTACCATCGATCGCTTCACCAATCCTATTGCGACGCGTGCTCGATTACGTGCACATCGATTCACCGTCGCTGGAATCCGTCTGCTCACGACTTAGCTCTTCCAAGCGTTCGGCTACCTCACTTTCAAAATCCTTGAATTCGATTTCTCGTTGATTCAGCCTGGCTTCGTCATCTAAGCATTCGGCTACTCCGTCCCGATGGAATTCTTGCATCGATCTCAGGGAACTCCAAGATGAATCGAGCTCCTTGCGTTTGGAGGCAAGCTCTTGGTGTGCTTTGGCAATCTGCTCATCAACGGAGAGCGTTTCTCCTGCTTCCGATTCAAAACGAACCCCGTCGCTGGCCAAGGTTTCAAACACTTCCTCTGAGGCGCGCCTTCTCGCAGTTTCGTTGGGAAACTGGACTTGAATATTCCCGTAGCCATATGAGTTTTCGGAGTCTTGAAGTTTCATGCACGGTTTTGGTAGGCCCAAGATATCGCGTTGGATTCGTGTTACAAATCCATCGTGTTTGGCGATAATGCCTAGCAAGGTGCGTTCGATTCGATCGACTCCGTCACGTTTTTCATGTGCGGGCGGAAGACTTCCTTTCGAGTGTCCGAGTTGGAATTCATAGGAGAAGCAGCGTGAATTCTTTCCCTCGCCAAAAGGGATCGAGCGAGTCTTGTAGTCAAAATGAGTCTTTCGATCTTTGCTCTTAAACTGGATGCCATTCGCCGACAGGTCATCGATTGCGGTCAATCGATCTTCATGGGAGAGTTTGGCAAACTGTTTTCGAAATTCTTTCTTGTCGAAATTGAAATTCCGAATTTCTTTTTTCGCGTAGTGCACGTCACCTCCTTCGCGATAGGGTTCGGACCTGACTCCATATTGGCCCCATTCAGCTGTCACCTTCTGGATCGCTGCGGTGCGACTTACTTCTGAGAAGAACATGCCGACCAGATGATCGTCGCTCCCGAATCCTTCCTGGAATCCGTGGAAGCGACTGGATGGCTTGTCTAATGGCAGGTATCCAAAGTCAGGTCCGTCGCCCTCTTTGACGACTCCGCCAAGACGACAAATCGTCGCCGCGATGGAGTCTTTCACGTCCTGCACGGCAACCATGGTTTCTTCATGCGTCGAGAGCTTCTCTCCTTTAAAGCTGAGATAGCCTTTTGCCAGTTCATCGTGGCAGATTGTGAACACCCGCATGATGGGAGTACTGCTGTAAAGGCAGTCTGCCGCTGGGTCCAGCTCCGTGGCTTCGAGTTCAAACTCCCAGAACCTCCGAAATTCGTCGACTCGTTCAGCTTCACTCATATCGGGGAAACTGGATTTGATTTTTCGCCAACGGCGAACGATTTCGTCTTTGCTGAGTGCTGCCCGCGCCGATTGTTCTTCACCTTCTGATGGCGTTGAACTTGGATTTTGACGTTTCTTTTTCGTCATCACGTATCTCTTCTACAGGGTTTTGGGGTACGGCGTCGCTTCAGTAGCGTACGGACCAGTCGTTTCAAACCGCTCCTGCCGTTGACACTCATACCTATCGCGAGGGCGCAACACGGAATGCGAAATTAATTCCTGAAAGCTAGAAAACGCCGTGTAAAGCGAAGATTTCGATGCCGGGAGGGCTACGAAGAGGGCATATGGAGACCGTGACGGAGGCCGATGTTGCCGCTGCGGGTGACGGCGCTCGCGAAGGTTGCCGCGGGCGTCATATGCGGTTTGGCGTTTGCGAACCTCACTCACGTTACGACGAGTGTCCCATTTGCCCGCCTGTCGACGATCGCATTGCTAGCATGCATTATCTGTTACCGGCCTCGCTTTGGTCGCACTTCCCGCCGGTTTTGGGCCGAATTGTTGTCGCAAGTGGCAGCGATTGTTACACCGCTAATTCGGTACAGTCTCGCCCGCCCTCGTAACCCGCAACTCGCAACCCGCCTTTCTCAAAAATCAATCGTACCTCGCCTCGACCCCGCCCCTTTGGATGCGCGCAGTGCTCCAAACTGAAACCCGGTAGGCTGGCGCTGATGCCCTGCCATATCGATCTAGAGCCTCGGGAACTCCAGCAGTATCGTGTGGATCAGCGTCGGGCCTTCAGCATGCAGTACGCTAACCAGCTTTGGCAGGCCGACACGATGTTCGGGCCGCACATCGTCGGCCGACAAGCCAAGCTGATTGCGTTCATTGATGACGCCAGCCGTGTGCTGTGCCACGGCGAGTTCTTCTTTGAAGAGAACGTCGACTCGATGGTCAAGGCAATCCGCTGTGCGTTTTACAAACGCGGTCTTCCCGAACAGCTCTACGTTGATAACGGCTCGATCTACTGTTGCCAGGAAATCACGCTGATAGCGGCGCGTGTAGGCTGCATCCTGCGTCACACGGCGGTGCGCGACGCGGCAGCGAAAGGGAAAATTGAACGCTTCTTCCGCCGAGTCCGTGACCAGTTCTTGATCCGCAACCTGGATCTCTCTTCGATCGAAAGCCTTAACAAACAGTTCAGTGCATGGGTCGAAGGCGACTACAACTCGACCGTTCACTCAACCCTGGGCATGAAACCGATCGACCGCTTCGGCGTCGATCTTTCACGAATTCGTTTTCTCACACCCAGCGGGAAAACCTGGGGACACGACACTTTGTTGACCCCTGGCAAGCGGCCCGTTGGGGAGTAGACGGCAATCCCTGAGATCTCTCCAGCCGCTCAGGTACCGAAACGAGCTACTTTGCCGTCTTGGCAGCCCGAAAGTGTGCACCTCAAGCGTTATCGACCCGGGAAGGTGATCCGCTGGAGCGAAGAAGATGCGATCGTCCCGTTTAACCAGCGTCCGCGAATAGCTCTCTTGCCCGCCGACGCATGTGGTAGCGGCGATGCGTGCGGTGACTACGCATCGCGTCAACACAACCGGGGCGGCCCGCTACCGTACAAAACAGCTTGCCAAAATCGCTAACCAGTTCACACCACGAAGCCCGGTCCAAGCCCAGACGCTGCAGTATGGGTGGGACACTCGCAGGCGTTTTGCCTCGTTTGCCTGAGGCCGTCTGGCGGGCGGTCCAGTCCAGCAATTCCAAGTAGCTCGCCAGCGACATGGCCAGAAAACCTTTCTCACTGCAGCGTTCTTCCGACTCACTCGCACAGGGGCCTACCGGATCGAGTAGCTCGTCGATCGAAACCGGAGACAGGAACGAATCACGCCGATGACGCAATTTCGCCGCAGGCGTTCGCTGCGACTGAATGTTAGCAAATGATTCGTCTTGGGCTCGCTCTTGCGCTGCCTCGATTCGGCACTGCACTGAAGTGAAGTCGCTCTCTTCGAGTCGCTCGCAGATCGCGGCTCGAATGGGGTTCAAATCCACGTACGCCGCACATGCCAGCAACGAGGCTTCATCGGTCAACCGGGTGGCTTTGTAACGATCTTGGAAAAATCGGCCGTGTTCGTCGTCTTCACGATTCGCCCGCATGGCCACACGCTGGCACAGCAACCGCATCCACCAGCTGATATCACTCAGCCTGCTACGAATTTCCTCCCGTTTGATCGGGCAACCCGCGATCGAGTTAATCTCCGGCTGGGTTGGTTCCATGGCCGTACCATCCGGCTTGCGGCGATGCGGGCACAGCCTCAACCACCGGCGAGCGACTTCCGCGTCGTCCCACGTCGGGGCGTGATCGGAGGATCAAGTGAAAATGATTTGAGAGTAAACTGAAGCACAGCAGGTCGATCCCGAAATAGGCTGCGAATTGTTGCAAATACTCTTCAATCCAGCGTTTGCGATGGTCGAACTTCTTGCCAGAGATCAGGTCATCTCCCATCAGAAAACAGCGTCTGACGGTCCGGCTGAAGACATGAGCGACAGCAACTTCGGCGGGATCAAAAACTTCCGCTCGACACATCCGGGCCATCACTCACCTCGATCGGCTTCGAACTCGGAAAACTCAACCAAATCATCATTACCCTGAAGAGCGGCAAGTCAACACCTGAAAAGGAGCTATGTCCCCAGGCTCCGGTATTCGCGGCGACGGCTCCCAGGGATGCCGGTTTCGTTCGTGTGAACATCTGGCTGACTACCACGGGATTCATTCCAGCGAGTTCACCGACTTCGGCGTTGGTTTTGCCTGCCAGGTGTGGACGAACTGTTACCGGCCTCGCTTTGGTCGCACTTTCCGCCGGTTTTGGGCCGAATTGTTGTCGCAAGTGGCAGTGATGGTTACACCGCTAATTCGGTACAGTCTCGCCCGCCCTCGTAACCCGCAACTCGCAACCCGCCGTTCTCAAAAATCAATCGTACCTCGCCTCGACCCCGCCCCTTTGGATGCGCGCAGTGCTCCAAACTGAAACCCGGTAGGCTGGCGCTGATGCCCTGCCATTTCGATCCAGAGCCTCGGGAACTTCAGCAGTATCGTGTGGATTTTCGCCTCCAAGGAGCAGCGTGACCGGCGACTCGCCCTGCTAAAGTGCCTGCCCTGTCCTCACTGCAAACACACTGGGGCACTGAAGCGACATGGATTCCTCAAAGGTTACGACGAGCTGAACTTCAAGCAAAAAGCCATCCGGGCGATTCGCGTCTTCTGCTCCGATCGTGCAAACGCTGGCGGCTGCGGCAGAACCTTCAGTGTCTGGATCGCCGACAAAGTCAAAAGGCTCTTCCTCGATGCCGACAGCCTGTGGCAATTTCTTGAACAAGCCGCTACGACGGGAAGTAAGTCCCAGGCTTTCAGAGACCTGCAAAGCTCACTGAGCGACTCGGCACCCTACCGGATCTGGAAACGATTTCTGCAAGCCCAGGCGGCGATACGAACCGCTCTGACGGCGATCGGGCCGCCGCCTAAGCATGTCCATCAAGACGGAGTGCCGTCGCCTGCCCAGTCCGCTGCCCAAGGGACCATCGCCCACCTCAAAGCAGCCTTCCAGGATTCTTCCATCAACCCGATCGCCGCCTTCCAGAACGCGACACAGCGTTTCTTCATCTGATGGCAGTTCTGCTCTGACGGACATCCCGCTGAGACAACGGAAATCTCGCGCCATGATTTGACGCGGTGCCCCCACCACCGGCAAAGTCGGCACGGTCGGCGCGCCGCCGACGCCGACTGGGCCGATTTGATGTCGCACCGGATCGCGACGAAAACTCGATTTCCACCCAGCAACACAACCCGACGATTGAGTCACCGCCAGACCCTTCTAAATTCGATGCCGGTCGAACTTCCGACCGCTGCCATTGGCACCGAAGTCCTCACCCTCATCACCGGAGCGTCTGCATGAAACGTCCATCGATCTATCTCAAAATGAAAGTCCTCGGAGCGATCGACATCGCCGAAGGGAAAACGAGTGACGCACGCATCAAGAATGTCGCCGAAATGACATTCACCGACGAAGAAGGAAAGCCATACCAGTTCACCTGGCGAACCATCCAAACGTGGCACTACCGCTACAAGAATCACGGTATCACCGCGATGCAAAACCAATCACGGTCCGACAAGGGACGCACGCGGAAAGTCACCCCCGAAGAAGTTCTCGAAGCGATCAATGCGGCGCTGCCTCATTTTCATGGGAAAACACCGGGCAAAACCGCTATCTATCGTTTCTGTATCGAGAAAGGCTTGCTCAACGCAAACCAAATCGCACGAAACACGTTCAGCCGGATGGTGGGCAAGTACGAGTTCCTCAAAGAGGACTCCGGCGAGAGCCGTCAGCGTCGGGCCTTCAGCATGCAGTACGCTAACCAGCTTTGGCAGGCCGACACGATGTTCGGGCCGCACATCGTCGGCCGACAAGCCAAGCTGATTGCGTTCATTGATGACGCCAGCCGTGTGCTGTGCCACGGCGAGTTCTTCTTTGAAGAGAACGTCGACTCGATGGTCAAGGCAATCCGCTGTGCGTTTTACAAACGCGGTCTTCCCGAACAGCTCTACGTTGATAACGGCTCGATCTACTGTTGCCAGGAAATCACGCTGATAGCGGCGCGTGTAGGCTGCATCCTGCGTCACACGGCGGTGCGAGACGCGGCGGCGAAAGGGAAAATTGAACGCTTCTTCCGCCGAGTCCGTGACCAGTTCTTGATCCGCAACCTGGATCTCTCTTCGATCGAAAGCCTTAACAAACAGTTCAGTGCCTGGGTCGAAGGCGACTACAACTCGACCGTTCACTCAACCCTGGGCATGAAACCGATCGACCGCTTCGGCGTCGATCTTTCACGAATTCGTTTTCTCACACCCAGTGAAGACACTGACGAGTTGTTCTATGCCGAAGCGGAACGTCAGGTCAAAAAAGACAACACGTTCAGCTTCCGAGGCCAACGCTACGAAACGCCCATCGACCTCCGCGGTCGCAAGATTGACTTGCGTTACGAACGTCATCGCGACGGTGCCGTGATCGTCTACCAAGGCGGTCGCCGGATCGGCAAAGCGCGCCCATTGGATGCCGTCGCCAACGGCCTGTTGAGGCGAACGGAATCGTAGTTGGTTAGCTGTTAGCCAACCAAACCTCACGCCTCATCTTTTCAAACTTCACCCTTCACCCTTCACCCTTCAAACTTCCAAGCATGATTCGTTCCTACTTCGGTCTCAGCGAAGACCCATTCACTCTGCGTGACATCCGGCTTCTGAGCCATCAACAAGAGATCCATGACACGCTTCGCGTTCACAGCCAACAAGGCGGCTTGTGTTTGGTCGTCGGACGCCCCGGCACCGGCAAGAGTGTTATCAAAGAATCTCTGCGGGTTCTGCCCGACAAAGATTACTTGGTCGCCACCGTCGCCCGCACCCTGCATACCTACACCAACACGGTAAAAATCCTCTGCGAAGCATTCAAAATCGAGTTCGAAAGTTCAGCGTTCAAGTGCGAACGCAAACTGATCCAGCAAGCCTTCGCTCTGAATCGCAGCGGCAAGATGTTGGTCACAGTGATCGACGACGCCCATCTTATGGAAATGGAAAATCTTCGTCGATTGCGACTGTTGTTGGAGGATTTTCCGAAGAACCACAACTTGATTCTGGTCGGTCAAGTCGAACTGATGGCCAGCTTGGATCTGGCGGTCAATCAAGACATCAAAAGCCGCGTGACGTACTCCGTCATCACCAAGCGTCTGAACGACGATGCGATGCGAGAGTTCATCGAAGGCCAGTTGGATCGGATCGGCTTAGCCCACAACACGTTCACCACCGGAGCGACCGAACTGATTGTCCGCACCGCAGATGGCGTGCTGCGCCGTTGCCGCAATCTGTGTTTGGCTTCGATGCTCGAAGCGGTCCGTAGCGCCTCTGGAACCACGATCGACATCGACGTGGTCAACCGAGTGTTACTTCAACCGCACTGGCAAAAAGAAGTCGACCTAACGGACTTCTAACGATTGAAAATCAACTCAAACACCTTTACACACACCCAGGAAATACTATGATAACGCAGGAACTGCTGCGAGCGATTCGCAATGACTTACCGATGAAATTGACGGTCACTCGACTTGGTCAGCACGGTCCGATTTCAAAGCAGAGCGATGGCTACTTTCGTTTTCAGTGTCCCCATTGCAAAGAGTTGCGAGCGACCGTGAATCCGAAGAACAACTTGGCCCATTGCTTCTGTTGTCAGAAGAACACCAACAACATCGACCTGATGCTACTGCAGGGTCACGACTTCGTCCCAGCGGTCACGATTCTGCGTCGTTGGTTGGAAGACTACCGAGATGACCTCGGCGATCCGACGCCACCGGCCAACTCCGATTCCTTGCAGACATCGTGAGTGATGGCAGTCACTGTGCGCGAATGCTGACATCGTGAGTTGAGTCCGAGCATCGGTTCAGCATCATCGAATTGGAACCCACGTCCATGCGATCGTTCGCTCAGAACGATCGCATTTTTGCTGCGCAGTTAGCTTTTTGCTGCGCAGTTGGCATTGATCGTTCCCTAGCGATCGCAATCGGATTTCGATCAAGAGTCCGAATCGCCGAGCAGATTCACGGGGGGGCACCATCCTTCGCGCAGCCCGTCGGGACGTTCCGGATTATCCAATTCCCTGACGCCAAATCGGCCAAGAGGAGAGAGGCGAAATCCTTCTCCAAAATTCGCAACAATTCGGCCAACACGCCAAAATCACCGCCAAATCCCTACAGTCTCAATTCGGCCAAAAATGCGACATCAAAAAGGCCGGTAACAGACGAACTTCGTCGAGGATCACGGCTAAGTCGATGCCATAGTCTGCCGGGGCGGTTGCCGGAAGAACCGACGCCTGGGCGGCTTCGTGCCGCAAGTGTGGCAGACTTCCTGTCCGTCAACAAGAAAGGCCACCCTGAGGTGGCCTCGTCAAGCGTCGTTCACTCCGGTGCAGAGGGCTGTTCACTCAACAAAGAGCCCTGACCCATTTGGGCCGCTTTAAAGATTACCTGAAGTGCGCCCCCATTCTGAGTTCCTAGCCTTAGCGGTTTCGGGATCGAGCGAGCGCTCAAAATTCGTTCGATCATCAGCATATTCCTGAATCGTATAGATATTCATAGCGATACCCAGAAACGAAAACAAAAGAACCACGCTGTGAACAAAGCTCACTCGCCGGCTGCAAATGTTGACAGCAATGCAACAATCCAGGATCGCCCACCACATTATCAAGATCGATGTTCCACCGACAAAGATCACACAGTCGACGATATCAAAGAAACCAAAAATGGGCTCGGCGGCTACATGTGTGTACCATATCATGCCAGAAAGCACGAACAGGAGAGCGTTTGCAAACCAGAATTGTTTCGCGATTTTTGATTTCATATATCAATCTTATCAGTATTAAGCAGGAGTGATTCTACTGCTGACATCGCAGAAGACAGTCCGACATGCTTGTGCAGTCTCGACGTTGCTCCACAACTGAACTTGCGAACGAGCACTGACAGTATTCCTCGCACAATTCAAGTGTCGGAGTTTCGTTATTTGGGCCACCCGGTTTCCAGGGATCTGACCAAGGGAATCTCTTGTAGGGGCCAGGGGGCAAGCTTATTCGTGCTTTCCTTCCATCGTAGTAAGGTCGAATTCCCCAAGAAACGCAAGTCTTTTTGTAGCGGGTACCTCGGCTTGTTTTATAAGGGGTCGACTTCCATTTGGTGCACACTAGCTGGTCATCCAAATAGACCCGCGTGTCGAAAAGAAGTGCCGGAATCTTATACCATTCTCCATCAACGTAAATCCAGTCGACCGGATCGGGGCCAGTATTGCCACGAGTTATACACTTTTCCGGGCCAAGGATCCTAAAGCCAAATTGGTCGCTCCAGACAATTGCGCATTGATCTTTTGATTTATTGCACGCTTCGCCCGCAGCAAAATGAACTTTGGCACCTAAAGGGTCTATGTATAACAACGGTGATGAATCCAGGAATTCAGATAAGTTCCAAGGACTTCCCTCATACCCGATAGGATCTCTGGAGCTAAACCTGCCCAGTTGAGCATCGTACCAGCGGTTACGGAAGTAATACAGTCCGGCATTCGGTGTCCACTCGCGACTGGTATACGTGTAGTGGACGGCGTAATTACTGACCGCTCGCGGTGTGAAGTTGGCCGCGAAGATACTTAGGTTGCCGTAGGGGTCGTACTCATAGCGTTCTTGAACGCTCCCCGAATCACTCACCACCGCCGTCGTATTCCAGTTCGCGTCGGCCAGGTAATACAGTCGCTCAGTCAAGAGTCCACCCGACGGCGAGATGTCACGGTCGCGGAGTACGAGATCGTCGATGTAACGCATGCCCCACACATACTGTCGGCGAGGCGTGTTCGACGTGTCGACGTGTTCTTCGACACACTGCCAGTCGTCGGTGAAGTAGTACTCACGCGTCCTCGCGAGTGTTCCCGAGGTGCATTCCTTGGCAGCGACGCGGAAGTTGCGGCCGTCGAACTGGTTTTCTAGGAGCACGTTCGAAGTCGCGTCATCAACCAGCTTCGTCATTCGGTTCCAGGCGTCAAACGTCGCCGTCATTGTCGCATCGGTGCCCAGGTCCGGACGCGGGTTCGTTGTCGTGTTCCCGTTCCTGTCGTAAACGGGTGTCGCCCAGATGTCGCTCGGCGTGTTGCTGATGTCGGTGATCTCGTTGACTTCGTTCGCAGTACGAGTTTGATTGAAATCCCAGGTACCGTCGCCGTTCTTGTCCTGCCGGAATTCTTTCCAGTTACCCGTCGGATCGAGTGTCCAGCACTGGGCGGCGTCGAGCGAAGTGATCGCGGTGTGCGTGCCACTGAGCTGGCCACGTTGGGCAGACTGCAGGCGATTGAGCCCGTCATACTGATACAGCCAGTCGTGTTCCCGGTTGGGATCCGACGGGTTCTCTCGCCAAGTGCGGTTGCTGGCCCGATCGTAGCCGTACTCGATCCGGGATAGATCGGTGCCTGCCGAGACATCTCGCCAGCGAACGTCTTTTACCCGACCGAAGCGATCTAGACCGCTGTAGATGTCGCCAGTGTCGGGGTCGGTCGACAGGGTTGGCGAGATCAGCGTGTAACGGAGATCGGCCTGTGTGCTGTCCTGTTGGACGAAGGTGCCTAAACCCAGGTATTCGTAGGCGGCCAAGACGGTCGCATCATCATCGATCAGGCTGGACACCTGGTTCATTTTATCGGTGATCGATCCACTGCTGCCGTAGTCGAGCGTGACTTCTCGCCCGTTGGGATAGAGCGTGGCGGTGGGACGCAGCACGTTGCCGCTGCCGTCGGTATACGACCGTCCCACGCTGGGTGTCGAGGCGGGGTTGACCGCGCCGCTGTGCGATTGGAACGTGTTGGTCACTTGTCCGAACCCATCGAACTGTCGGGTGATTTGATTTACGATCGAGCCGCTGCCGACCGACGGGTTATTATAGCAAGTCACCGCCGAGACATTCCCGCGAACATCGTAGGTTTGCTCTACGCGGCGAATGGTTCCGTCGACGCCTGCACCCAAGGTCGTCACCCGGTCTTGCGTCTGACGACCGAGGGCGTCGAAGTCGTACTGGCGGGTCGAACCGTTTTGATCCGTGAGGCTGGTCCGCTGGGACTGGCGGTTATACGTGTAGCTGACGCTATCGGACGTGCCGGTTGAATCCGGATAGATCTCTCGACGCAGCAGGCTGCTCGAGGCGATCGCGCTGTCTGAAAGCGTGGTGCCGTAGATGTACTGCGTCACCTGATTGCCGGTGGAGGCGTTTACGGCGGTGAGTGTTTTGAGATCACCATCGGGTGTGTAGGTGAACTGCACGGTTTGGTTCTGATCGTCTGATGCAGTGCAAGCAGTGCCGGTGCTCGAACTGGCCGGAGGATCGACCACGTTATCGATCGTCTCGATTTGACGACTGGCCGCATCGTAAATTGTCCGCGAAATCTTGCCGGCAGGGTCGATATTGTCGCGCAGTCGACCCGCGTTATCGTAGACTTGCCGGGAGACCAGGATCGTATCGCTGCTGGCGGGAATCGTGGCCGAACGGGTCAGGGCGGTGCCACCGTTCGTTCCATACTCGGCCGAGGCGATCATGCGGCCCACGGCGTCCGGGTAGCTCGCTGAGTACTGAACGCGTGCATTGGGCGTCGCCGAGGGCGAGCCCAACTCACCGGTCTGGGCGGCCGGGGCATTGTGGTATCGCTGCCGTGTGGTGGATTGGATCGAGTTTCCCGCATCATCGTAAGCCATGTCCGATTGCGAGAGAATCACGTCGCCGGTGACGTTCAAGGCGTCGGCATAGGTCGTGTCGTTGCCATAGCCGACGTACGAATGAATCATCCAGCCCGTGCTGTCGAAGACCTGTTTGGTAAAGCGGCTCGAACCTCCCGGCATCGATTTGACCGGGTTGCCGACCGCATCGAACCAGGTATTGCCGGTGATCGGGTTGCCGACCGTGCCCGTGTTGGGATCGACTGCATAGCCGATGGACTGGTAAACCCGTCCCAGGTTGTCGTACTTGGTCAAATTTCGGGAGACCAGATTACCACTTGCTGAAGTATCATAGCGGTCGGACTGGATCACCCGGTTCAGGTTGTCATAGGTAACTCGCAGGAAGAGATCGAGCTCCCCGTTGGTGTCCACGCGGCGATTGCGCCAGTCATAGGTGAACGCGGTGGTGCGGGTGTTGACGCCATCGACGTAAGCGATCTGGCTGGTGAGGTTGTTATCGCCCCCGTCATTGCCGTTGTCGAAGACATAGCCACTGACCTGCACCATGTTGTTGCCCGAGGCACCGCCGCCGGTTGGGTCGGACTCGGTAGACCCAGTGTCATTGGTGCCCACAAAGATCGCGATGACGTTGTCGCGAACGTCATGAACGCGTTGGCTAATGGTGCCGCCGGGCGAAATCTGCAGGTTCTGCCGCTTCTGGCTGTCGTAGCCGTAGGTTGTCTGGTCGTAGTTGGTCCCACTGGTTCCTTCGCCAGAGGCCGGGATGGTGTGGTAGACGCGTGTCGACGAAACCAAGCAGCAATCGGTGTACTGCCAAGTCGTCCAGCTCGTGAACGACGCTTGCGAGAACGTATCGGTGGGCTGCAGACGGCCCGAGGTCGATCCACGCGGCACTTGGATCTGATCCAGAATATTCCCGCGTGCATCCCGTTGCTGGATGTTGACCGGGTTGATCAGCGTGTAAGTGTAAGCAGGTGCCGTTCCGGTGGCGTAGCCACTGGCGGTCCAAGTCGCGTGCTCGGCATCTTTGTAAACTGTCCAGTGGGCACGTCGCACCGCAGTGGCTGTACCGCCGATGTCGACCGTGTGGACAGGACCCAGTTGCTGGGTGGTGCGCCCCCGTGAATCGATCTCGTAATCAGAAATCAAGTGTTTTCCACCGCCGCTCGGTGTGCTCCAGCCCGCTGGCACGCCGGAGAGCAACGAGGTGTCGGCATCGTCAATTTGCTGCAGCATCGCTCCGAGAACTTGGTCGTAGAACATTCGCGTGATGAACCCGCGGGCGTCCATCGACCACGTCAGGTTACCCCGTTCATCATAAAACTGCTTTTGAGTGGTCGCGGTATTGGGACCGTTCTGGGCTGTTGTCACTACTGGCAGCGTGACCGTTCGCTGCTTGACTTGGACCGTGTCGGTGTACCACTGGTAGGCGTAGGTCGTTTCAAGTGGTTCGGCCCCGGCATCGTCACGGTACCGAGTCTGCTTGGCGACCGGATAGATCGTCGCCCCGCCACCGGTTCGTTGGGTGTATTCCAATTCGCTTTGGAGTACTGGGGTGCCGCCGCTGCCCTGCTTCAGTGATGTCGACTCCAGGTAACCTTCAACTGCACCGCTTCCCGTGGTCGAGTAGTAACTACGCAGCTTGATCAGACCCTCTGTGGATCGCAGCGTGATCCCGAGGTCTGCCTCACCCTCATCAAAACTGATCACGGCCGAGGGCAATGCCACTTGCAGAAGTCGCCCCGCGTCATCGTACGCGTTAGCACGTAGCCACTGATCGGCCCCAGAGGTGAGCTCACTGAGCAGGCCCTGTCCGATGAAGTTGGTGTAAACCGTATTGACGGAACCTCCCGGACGCGTCTCGGTGGTCTTGCGGCTCCAGTTGTTGTAGCCATCGGCATTCAGGCTCTGCTCATAAGCAAAGGTGTATGTGAGTGATCCCCGATCAACAATCTCTTTCGTCACTCGGTGCTGAGCGTCATACTCAAAGCAGTACTTGGCGTATTGCAGGAGCACTCCGTTGCTGACCGTGGTTGGATCGAGCGAATCAGCCAGCAGGTCTTCGTAACCATCTGGCTCGACGACATATCGCAAACCATGCTGAAAGCCTTTGGCGTCACCCGTTTTGTAGTAGCGATAGTAGCTCTGCTTGACATTGACCCAGGTGGCCCCCGAAGGCACCTGAATACGCACACGCATCAGGTCACCCGAAGAGCCGAAGCTGTTCGAGCCATCGTAGTATTCGTACGTCACGCGGCGGATGTTGACCCAGCCGTCCGTGTTGACCTGGCGGCGGTAGGTCACCGAGGTGGTGAGTCCCATGCCGTTGAATTCATATTCAAATTGAGTCGTGGTAGTGTCGCTGCCCACAACCGTTTCACGCTGAATGGTCTGGATCCGCCCCGAGGCAGAGTAGGCAACCACATCGGTCTGCTGTCCTGATACGTCGATCATGCTGGTCAACTGACCTGGCAGCGGCTGGGCACCCGAAGCGCTCGAGGATGATGTTGAGCCGCAGGGTTCGTCACCAAAGTCTTTGAAGAACCAAATCTCACCGGAGGGCTGCGTGAGGACGTATCGACGCGAATCGCAGTCGTGCGTCAGTGTGGATTTACCGCCGTAGCGTGCTACGAACGAGACGTCACCACCGGATTCGACGCGGTCGAACCACATCGCATTGCGGGTACTGCGAACAAACGCGATCGTCCCGTCCGGCCCTTTGAGCAAGTAAGGCCAGGCTTCAACGAGCCAGTTATAGCCCAGACCCACTTCGTTCTGACCTTGGAGTTGATTGCTGTACTGGCGTCGCTGCGCCCAGGGGCCACCGGCTCCAAACGCCTGCAGGTCCGTGACAGCCAGCTGCAACTCGCCGTTGAAGTAGCGGACAGGGGCACCACTCTGGTTCGGCACGCCATCAACGTCTGTTGAACACGGGTTCTCTGGCGGTAGCGGACACGTGCCAGCATCGTCAGAACCACTACCTGCCGATCTTGCCATACTCGCCCCGCCGCCGGACGATGTCATCGAATCACTTGGAGGGAGATCGCAGGGCTCGTCGGGTGGTCCTGGATCGGGCAAAGGACCCGGGCCTTGCCAGGGACTGGATGATGAACTCGATGGCCACGAACTGCTTGACGAGCCCCCGCTCGAAGACGAAGAACTGAGCGAGCTACTGGACGACGAGGATCCTGTTGAACTGCTCGACGAGTTACCACCCGAAGAAGAGCTCGAGTGCGAACCCGATGAAGATGAACTGAGCGAGTTGCTGGAGGATGAGCTGCTCGTCGAATGAGAGCTACTCGACGACGAAGATCCAGACGAAGAACTGCTGGAACTCGAAAAACCACTGCTGCTACTAGTACTCATCGATCGACTCTTTCGATGCGGGGAAGGCGTGAGTTGAAGCCAGTGTTGAATCGTGAAGGAGCAGTGTCAAACGCTAAAGCTAATGGGGGGTGCGTTTTTCCGCAAATAGCGTTTTAATTCACAACCAATGTTTCTGGACACTTGTGCCGAAGACGCAATCGCCTGTGAGAATCGCATTCAATAACGGGCCACCAACTTAACGAGATAGCCATACGGTTCGCGGTGATCGGTGATCGAAGACTTGCTCTGATGAGATTGACACTCGGCTTGGCGACTGCGAGAGTAGACGCCCTTCTGGCTCGACGTGGCGAAGCCATGCGTAACACCAGGCACAGGGGCACCGTTGCTCATTGACCTCGTGATCCCTGAGCCAATATCGCGTCCGTGCCATTACGTGTTCTTAGCATGCAACCACGACAGACTGACCACTCTCTCGCGCCAATTTCGGATCTGTCGGATTCTCAGAAATCGGCTGCATGCCTGTCCACGGGCAACAAACCAGTGGTGTCGGCAATCATGCCAACGTTTGGACGCCCTGAGTTAGTCAGTGAATCCGTTGCGATGTTTTTGGCTCAAGACTATCCGCAAAAAGAGCTCATCATCCTGAACGATTGTGACGGACAGATCTTTCGCTTTGACCATCCGCAGGTGCGCGTCGTCAACCAGTCTCAACGGTATGCAACACTGGGCGAGAAACGCAATGCTTGCATCGAACTCGCCGTGGGGGAGGTCATTGCCGTATGGGACGACGATGACGTTTATCTGCCGTGGAGATTCTCAGATGCAGTGCGCGAAATGTTGTCCCGCCAAGCAGCCTTCTACCGACCGAGCGAATTTTGGGCGTACTGGGGTGACGCCAATTTGCACGACAATCAATCCACGCCCGGCTGGGTAAGTCATGGATTTTGTTGCTTTACGAAGAAACTCTGGGAGACCGTTGGGGGATATCCGCAACAGAGTTTGGGTGAAGATGCGGTATTCTTTAAGCGGATACACGAGTTTCTCGGGCTGCCGTTCATTACGATGCCGGTACTGAAGTACAAGCGACCAGGGATTTTGCGGGGTGCGTCGCCCTACCAGCATCTCTCGATCAACGGCGGCCAAAAATCACTCGATTCGGCACCTGGGGAGTTCAACGTTCGCCCAATACCCATCGCGGACACATGTCTTCGCCAGGCCGCTGAGTCTATTATCGCAACTCACACTGAAGCCGCTACGAAATCGGGGGAGCTGTCCACCAAAGATTCGCTCTGTTCGAATCTTCCAGCGTTATCGGTATGCGTCAGCCTCAAAAACCGTTCTCGGATTGCCCATCAGGATCATCTGTTGGAGCTATTTCCAAAGTGTGTGGAGGCGATCGTCGCAGCGTCCCGAGAGCTTATGGAAACTTGGGATGAGCCCAGTCCGCAGGGATCGCTGCCTTCACATCGTGCGGCCGTGGAGTTGGTAGTCGCAGATTTCAACTCAGACGACTGGCCACTTTCTCAGTGGCTTGCAAATACCGCAGATAGCTTGACGCTAAAGCACTTCAACTTGACGGAAGGCTTTTCCCGGGGGCGTGGTCTCAATATGGCTGCGATGCATGCTTCGAGCGATCGATTGTTATTCCTGGATGCTGACATGCTGGTGACGGCCCAGTTGATGCGTGATGGAATCGAAGCGATCGATCAGGCGACGGCGTATTTCCCCGTTTTCCGCTATCTGAACATTCACGGAGGCTTGCTCGACTTGGAGCACGCGAGCTTCGGTAATGTGTTTCTATCCAAACAAATGTTCGCCGCGTCTGGAGGGGTTCCCGAGTTCCAAAGCTGGGGCGGCGAGGACGACATCTTTTACGAGCGAGTACGCAGGATCGCGAATATTCGCCGTGACGAGGGAGCTGGCTTCTATCACCAGTGGCATCCAGAACGCTGTCGACACGAGAACTATCAAAACCCGCCGCAAAGCGATTTCCATGCCTTTGTAGACAGCCGGGCAGCAGACCGTGAGGTCAGGCATTTTTCCGTCTCGCATAAGGACTGGGCCGGAAAGATTTCCTTGTATCCTGATGGCACGATGCAGGCGTGCCACGGCGACCGAGGACGTTACGAATGGTCCGATCAGAACGTGTTGAGCCTTCTGTGGGACGATTGGCCGGCGGAAACGCTGTTCCATGACGACGAAAGTAATCAATGGAAGAGTGCCGAGTATCATTTCGTAATTGAAGAACTAATTGCAAAATCGAACCCTCGTGAAATCACCTAGTCGCCGCAGATGTACTGAGGCGGTTGCGTATCGTGACACTACTAATACAGGCAGAGTCGACCATGTTCACTACCCGAATGAGTGATACTGAAAAACAGTGTCTTTACGAGACTGTGACGCAGGCGGGTAGCCTGCTTGATGCTCTCGGTTATCCATGGTGGCTCTCTCACGGGACGCTACTCGGAGCGTGGCGACATCACGATGTCATTCCCTGGGATGACGACTTGGACGTAGCATTTCCTCGCGAAAGAATCTCTGAATTGCAAGCGACGGCAGCAGCGAACGGCTGGGAATTCCGTCGCCTAGGGCCCTTCCTTGCAAAGATCTGGAATCCACGAGCTGCCATGTACCAGACCGGGGCCGATTGGAGCTGGCCGTTTGCTGATATCACTCTCTATGATGAAACTTCGTCGACGATCATCATCGAGTATATGTACCATCGTTTCTTCGCTGTCGTCGAGAAATCGGCTGTGCTGCCATTGCAAAAAGTGAGTTTCGGGCCTTTGCAGCTTCCGGTTCCCAAATCCCCCGAGACTCTCTTAAACCAGATTTATCCTTACTGGAACCGCCAGCCGTCCTCAAGTAACTATAGCCATCGCTCCGAAGGCTCCTATAGCGAACCATCTGAACGACGTAGAATCGCAGACTTGGCTGATGAATTTCCGATGTTCAATGTGAATCTAGATTTCACCGACGACTCAGTGGTTGTCTACCATGGTGAGCATCCGAGTTGGTCAGGTCCCGTCCATTTTTTCTCGGACGGGCGGATGAGCAGGCCGGGCGTTGACGAAGGACGCTACGAGAAAATCGAGGACCATGGAATAGCGCTTTTCTGGGATCGGTGGGCGCCAGAGGTTCTCGTTCGCAAGGACTCCACATCTGCCTATCGCGACCCCACAAAGCCATTCTTTCTCTACCCGCGTTAGCTCATCTGAAAGCCAGGGAAGATTCGTTGATCGATGAAATTTGCGTGATTGGGTATCCATCCCGCCTTGGCGGGGCTGATACAGAACTAGATCATCAGATCCATGTTTGGCAGAAACTGGGCGTGAAGGTGCACCTGGTTCACACCGGCCCGATGGATCACAATTGCCACCTGATGGGGATGAGCGAACGCGGTTGCATCGTCCACGAGCCCTGCGACTGGAACGCGTGTGCGGGGAAACACGTCATTTCCTATTGCAATGCAGGGTTCTTGGATAACCTCGATGCGATCCGGTCACATGCCAAGTCAACCACTTTCGTCAACTGCATGACGTGGTTGTTTGAAAAGGAAAAAGCGATGCACGCCCGTGGCATGATTGACTTCTTTCTCTACCAAACGGACCACGCCATGGAGAAGGTCTCCTCTGAGTTGAGGTCGATCAACGACACCTACCGGCCGATTAAGGTGCGGCCACACTTTCACTTGGATGCCTTTCCATTTATCGAAGATCGCGACGAAGAGACCTTTCGGTTCGCCCGTCTTTCTCGCGCAGATCCGGGGAAGTTTCATCCGGCTCAGTTGTGGATTTATGAAACGATGGTGGCACCTGTGCTGAAAAGCGGGATCATGTTGGGCGTCGACGCGGGCGTGCGTGCAAAAATCGGACAAGAACCAGACTGGATCCGTGCCTATCCGCCAGGAGAACTGACGCCGCAGGCTGTCTACAAACAGTCTCACTGCATCATCCAAGCCACCGAGACTTACGAGAACCTTCCTCGCGTGGGCTTCGAAGCGATGGCGAGCGGATGCCTGCTGATCGTGGACGACCGCGGTGGCTGGCGCGACTTAGTTCAACACGGCAAGACTGGATTCCTCTGTTCGGACCAACGCGACTTCGTGTACTACGCTTCGCGAGCCGCTTACGAGGTCGAGGAGCGGAAAGCGATGATTCGTGAAGCCCGGAATTGGCTCGCGTCACACTGGTCGATGGAGTCTACCGCGGACGATTGGAAAGACTTTTTCAGTGAACTGGCTGTGTACGATGGTCGTTGATTATCGACCATTTATGACGGATAGGCAGTGCGAACATCCCCGGTGATCTCGTCAACATCACCGCTGTCAATCTAGATGAGACAGCCAAGGAGCGGGCCAGCGTCACGTCTCCGTGATGGAATCGGTCCATGGCGATGATCTTCACCGAAACGCTCTGTGACGGCTTCCATGATCATCGTTGCGGCTTCGTCGCGGGAATCAGCAACCAAGAAATGACGGGCCACGGCGATGACGATCCACGGGACCGACTGCGGCATCGCGTCGATGACTAGGAGGTAGTTCCGGCAGAGCTTTTGCGATTGTGTATGGTCACTCTCGGTCGCGTGCGCTGAGCCCTTCCAGGTATCCGATGTGAAAAACGTTCCGCATCGCCGCAAAAATGAACTCGTCGTCTTCGCCGTCATCGTCGTCGAGTCCTTGGCCATCTGTTGCCAATCGTTGGGCCCGATTCCCGCTGGCCGAAGCAGCTCGGCAAGCAAGGGCTCCTCGCCCCGTTCCGATTCGACCGGTGCATCTCCTGGCGAGAGAGGCATTCGCTCCGGTCTCTATTGAGGAAGCCATGATTGTGTCGCGACGTACTCAAGACGTTCGTCGTCCGAATCAGCCTTCTGAATATTCTCGGCAACTATCGCCAATCGTCTGCATCTCCAGTTTTCCGCATCGATCGCGTTAGGCTCTGCCGCAGTGGCACCGATACGAGTTCCGACGTGCTGCCTCTCGGTGCTCGTGAACAACGCCCCTTGGTGATCTTCCGCGCCGATCTCATCTCGTTCACTCGCTACTACGAATTCCTGTCTCAAATCGTCGATTACGACAGCACCAACCTCGAGTAACTGAATCTGTGCGCACGACACCTCGCACCACTGCTTCGCGAGGATGCCGCCAGTGATGAACCCATCGACTTGGCGTCAGTGGACATGCCCCACTTCCGCCTCTCGAAGATCAAGCAGCAAGACTTACTGCTGGTCAAAAAGGTTGCCACAGGTCTCCAGGTTGGACCCGACATCGGGGCGAGCAAGCCAAATTCCAAGTAAGAGGTGTGGCTCCCCTCTCCGCTGCCAGGCGTATCGAAGAGCGCGGTAAAAGCCGGATTTTAAAAGATCGATTGCAGGCGACCGTCTGCCTAGACGGACGTGACCTAGACTGCGGAACATTGACTGATCGAGTCCTGGATCCCGTCATGCGTAGCGGATTGCCATGCGTGACGAATTGCGATCTATCCGCTGGTCACGTGATAAAAAAGCCAACTTGCTGGTTGGACTGGCCGCCTGACTTGCGGATAGATCGAGCATTGAACTTTCGCACCACACTCTGGCCTGTGTGACGAGTAATGCAGCAGCTGCGACGAATATCATTCTATTGCATAGTATCCGCGGGATTCTAGTACCGGCATGAACTGGTGACCACTTTGGGAACGCAGATGCACCGGCGGTTGCGCCCGTCCAGGGAATGAAAATTCCATCTTATATTTCAAGTATCTTCGCCTTTAACAGAGTGTAAAAAGTCGATCCCTCACGTCTGGTTCGCGAACGATTGAACGTCGACCGTCTCGAAAACATATCGTTTGGCGAAGCTACCTCCCTGATTGACGACCTCAAGCGTGGACCGGTCGACGTGCGGTGCTGCCTATCGAGCATCGCGTTTGAAGGCAGGGTGTCTACCTATCTCAAACGCGTAACACGGAGACTGCAGAAAATGGGAATCGCCCTGAAATTTAGCGAAATCCGGTGCCACCGAGGGCAGACGGTTACCGGGCAGGCAGCTCAATGACGGGCCGCAGACCGATGTTGCCGCTGCGGGTGTCGGGCTCGGAACTTTGCCGCCAATAAGACGTCGCAGAGAATGGCGGGTTGGAATAGCCGCCGCCGCGGATCACCTTGCGGGAGCCATCGGTTGGGCCTCTGGGGTCGGCTTTGCCGGATGAGGCGTAGAAACCCGGGGAAAACCAGTCTGAGCACCATTCGGCAACGTTCCCGTGCACCTGGTAGAGGCCGAACGGATTGGGTTGGAATGAGTTAACGGGTTCCAACTTCATCTCGCGACCGCTGATCCTGAGGGTGGCCTGATGCGGCCCGATCTCGTCACCGCTCCAAAATCGAGTCGTCGTGCCGGCTCGGCAGGCATACTCCCATTCGGCTTCGGTGGGCAGACGGACTTTACCGCCCTCCGGGATGTTCGTTCCGGAATTTGATAAGCGATCGCAAAAGTCGACGCAGGCGTCCCACGGAATCTGTGTGGCGGGAAATTTGGTTCCGTCGCCCGTGACGGGTGTCAATCCGCCTCCCATGACATCACGGAACTGCTTTTGCGTCACTTCGTAGGGGCTCAGGTAGAACGGCTGCGTGATCGTGACCTGATGAACCGGTCGACTGGCGGCAGCCCATTCCTGCTTGTTTCCTGGCATCATCGGCAGCGTTGCCGGCATGCCCATTTCAAAAGTGCCCGGCGGAATGAGAACGAACTCAAGCTGAAAGGCTCGATCGTTGGGCATCCCAACCGTGATCATCTCGGGAAGCTTTCGGTCGTTGCTCCAAGCCTGGCGAACGGTTGGAATGTCCGTCGCGGTGAGAGGTGCCGTTAACGGAGCCGAACCGGTGCTGGTCCCTTGGCTGATCGGCTCCTGCTCATTCGGGGTCTGCGCGGTATTCTCAGCAACCATCGGCGCAGCAATGGTCGGCTCGATATCGTTGTTTTTGGCGATGCGGTCCTCGATTCGTACCGTCAGCTGGTCTTGGCCTGTGACCGTGATGCTGGCGGGGCTGAGTCGACGATTGTCGGGGCCCTTGAGTGACAGCTTGTAAGTACCTCGATCAACGACGAACTTCGCCTGATCCCCAAGTTCAACCGATCGAACTTCCCCATCCTCGCTGGTGATCCGAACGACGTCACCGGGTTGGTGATTCTCGACAAAAACGGTGGCTTGGCGGTCAGTCTTGAAGATGATCTGAAACGCGGCGAATCCACCCGCTGCGAGCATCAACGCGACCAAAATTAGCCCGCCGATGCCGCGACGTTTTGGCTTCGGTTTCGGTTTCGGTTTCGGTTTTGCAGCGTCTGCCGGTACAGCTGTGCGTATGCGAGGGAATGCCCGCTCGGTCTCTTGAGTACGTGAAACCGGCGGAGGTGGCGGAACGATCGGAGGAGCGTCCACTTTCAACGGCGCGTGCGCTGGCAGGTCCGGATACTCGAGTTGCTCCAGCAGCACGATGACGGCGTAGACGCTTTGAAGGCGATCCTTCGGTTTCTGCTGCGTCAATCGCTCCGCGAGTGTGGTGAGCTTCTGGACGGGCTCGGTTCGCCTCGTTTCTGCGACAACTTCAGGCAACTTACTGAGTAAATACATCAGCACGCGGCCCACTGAGTAAATATCTGACCGGTGGTCGATCGAAACATTCCCCAGCGTCTGTTCGGGCGACATGTACCCCGGGGTCCCGGCCCGAGATCGCGGGACCGTCTTTCCGGATTCAGTCGCCAAAGTCAGTCCGAAATCAATCAGCTTGATCGTGCCGTCATGGAGCCGCATGACGTTTCGCGGCGTGACGTCCCGATGCACGAAGCCCTGTGCGTGAAGTTGATCCAGACCCCGGCAAGTACCGAGCAGAATCTCAATGACCTCGGCAGTCGCGCCGATCTTCTGGTGCTGCCCTAACTCGTGAAGCGACTCGCCTTCTAAGTATTCCTGGATCAGGTAGTGACACCCTTTGTCCTCCCAGGCATCGTGGGCCAGCACCAGGTTGGGATGACCCAATTGGCCAGCGGTCTCAATCTCTTTAATGAACTGGTCGTAGGCCGCCGGATCTTCCTGTCGGAAACTGCGAATGACTTTGACGGCGGCCCGCCGTTTCAGCTTCGTGTGCTGTGCCTCGTACACCTCACCCATGCCGCCCATGCCAATCAGCCGAGTGACGTTGTATTGCCGAATCGTGCACGGCAATTGGAGGACAGGTTCTCGCCGGGACGCATTGACCTTGTTCGAGAAGAAATCAACGACCGAAACTGCTGTTTCGTTGAGTAACTCCCTATCAGTGAAGACTTTCGCTTGTTTCAGGTCTTCCGGGGTGATCCCAGCGATCAAGTTGCGAAAGTTATCGTCTGGTTTCTCGATTCCAAAGAAGATCTGCTGGCATTCCGGGCAAGAATCCAAATGGTCATACAACTGGTCAATTTCATCGCCGTAGATTTCTCCCCTGCTAAGGCGAATCAAGTGCTCCCGCTCAGGGCAAGTTGGTGATGCGATCATTTGCAGACAACGTGTTTGAGTTTTCAGTCTTCGAGGAAATGCCCTAGCACATGCCTATCGCGTGACCGTAACACGAAATTGAGCAAACTATGACTTCGGGGCAAAATCATCCCTGAGGATTTCTCGCAGTTTCGCTTTGACTCGACTCACGCTCATGCGGATGTTTTCCAGCGTCACGCCCAGATCCGATGCAATGTCGGCAGGATCCTCATCATTCAACTCTCGTCGCTCAAACATCTCCCAGGTCTTGGGTTTGACCTTGCTCCGAACGATGTTCATCGCGGCACTGACCGCCTCTCTGAGTATCTTCAAATCCTCGTCGTTGCTTTGGCCCTCTTCGCCAGCGGAATGGTCCAGCATGGATTCGACCAAGGGATCCTCCACCGCGTCAAAGTAAGCAGGGTCAAACTCGAGTTTGCCCTCGGGCCGTTTTCGGCGGTAATCGGCAGCCTTCCAACGGATGATGTTCCGCATCCAGCCCCGAAACTTGCCCAGCTTGGGATCTCGTTCGAATTTACCGATACTCCCGTAAAGTGAGTTCAAAACGTCCTGTAGCACATCGTCGACTGCCTCGCGTGGCACCCCCTCGTGCCGAATGTAATACCTCAGCCATTTCGAGTAGACCGCAACAAACTCATTCCACCGCTCTGGCGAAAGCCCCTTCAAGTCAACGATCATGCTGGATCGAGTTGCCAATCTGGACTGAGATTGAGAGTGCGATGACGGCGTGGAATGGTCATCAAGTCGCATCGGAACCCCACTAAGTTCATCTTTCCCTGGTCTCTCGCTTCTCGTCATGCTCACGCTCCTGTCGCTCGGGATTTGAGTTTCTCGTACAGCCCCAGTTGATTCAGCATCAGACCTTACAGGCTTTCGTGGACTTCCGCTGAGTTCAATGCATTGCCGCTCAGGTCGACCTGCACATCCATCGCGTCGATGATTTTCTCAATCAAAACGACATTGTGATACCAAGGAATGCCAAGCAAGAACGAGGAAGACGGCTGATCCGGCTGGGCGGGCAATTGTGCCACGGCCTGCGGCACAATTGCCATCACTTCGCTTTTCGCGTCACCGGTTTGGCCACTGAGTCGAGGAATGTCTGCAGGTCCCTGCGACGAAACAACCGGTAGTTGTTCACTGGATTGACCTGCACTGCAATCTTTCCCTGCTTGACCCAGGCCCGTAGCGTGTTCTACGAGACGCCCAGGAATTCCGCCGCCTCTGCCGTCATCAAGTAATCGCTCAGTTTCTCGCTCATCTCTTCCCCCGTCAGTGGAGTGAGACCGTCGTGGTTTCTGCCCCCCAAAGGGTAACAGAGTCTGCGGAGGAACACAGCAAGGAAGGGCCGGCCCTCCAGTACCTGAGGCCCGAATCCCAGGGAGTCCTTGTATTGCCGCCGCATGCCCGTCAGCCATCACTTCGGCCTCGTCTGCAAATATCCCGTCGCATACATCGACTACGCCTCGCGTCCGGAAGCAGGGTGCTTCGAGGTAAAGTGTTCGGCGCCCACCGACGTCACGCAGCCGGATTGGGCTCAGTGACGCTTTGACTGCTCGGCTGCCTGTCGGCGGATTTTAATCTGAGACGGCACTTCAAAACCTGGCTTTTAAACCCGGATCGAAGGCAATCGTGGGGACCAGTCTTGCCTCAATCCGACGCGGCGTGCATTCGGGAAACCGTCCGGCAAGCAGGCGGTAAAGATACCTGAGTTTTCGTTTGCTCTGAGGAGCCCGGACACACCGGCCGGTCCCGGAGATCTTCAGCACGGATTGCCTTAATGAGTGCTTTGGCTCGCCTGTCGACATTCCCTTTGCTGAACTTGCCGTTGTCGCCCGTCACTTCAGCCATCAAGCCCTCTTCGCCCGCGTGCTCCTCGACCAACTCATGTAGTTCGCTCGACTCGGCTTCCTTTTCGATTTCCAGTTGCTGTAGCCGTTGCTGCCTCGTTCACCGCGAATGCAGCAGCGGCGAATCCGGACAAAGCTTGCATTTCGTCATTATCAATTGCGAAGTTGGCGTCAGCTTAGTTGGCTCCCATCGCTAAGGGTGTCCTTATCCCGTCTGAGGCCGCTGGAGCTTCTGTGAGTACTGAGACTGCCCCGAGGCAGCAGATTCCGCCAGTTGGAGCCAATCACGGCCCTGAAGCTCTCAACTGCGTCTCAGGGGCTTCGGCACTGCTACTAACCAGGCAATCCGAAGTCGGCGATCAGAATCAAAGGAAATAGGCTAGATGAAGCCATTGCAGGCCTTTTAACCCGCCTCTCTAGCTCTGCCAGCACGGCACCCTTGGAAAATTCTGGCACTTCGTGTTACGCCCCTGCGATAGGTATTGGGTGTCGCAGGCGAAGACGACTGGCCAGACGCGGAAATCAAGCGTGTCACGCTACGCCGTCCAAACCTGATGGACGTTTCAAACCCTCATTAAACGAAGGTAGTTTTAATGCATCAGCAACAACTCGCTGATCAACTACGGCAATCGTCGAGCGACTGCATCTCGACAGCACGTCGTCACGGATTATGGCGTGGTCGTCATCATCATCCGTCGTCCAGCGAACACGCGAATCCCGTCGCACTGGAGGCCCCTGGATGCCTCGTCAGTCCGAACCAATGTCTGGCCTGGAGTCACACTGACGAGGTCGGCATCGATGACATCGCAATAATCACGAAGAGCTGCTGGGGTGGACTCGCCGAGACCACGGCCGCCGCACTCGGTGACGTTGTCGAGGTGGAGTCAGGAGAGCACTTCTCCACTCACGGCGTTCAGTACGCCCACCAAGCCCCAGGTGACTACGATCAGGACGGCTTTCGCATCATCGTGAAACGCTAAGACTAACCGCTGAGCGGCAGGACCTGACTTTCACGGGTCCTGCCGCCGGGTTATGTAGAATTAGCGTAGTATGTCATTTACAATGACATAGTGGGGCACGTTAAGATGCCCATACGATTGTGTTGGTATTGATAGTGAGTCGCTTTCAGATACCTCTTTCAATTCCGGCTTTTAACCCGTGTCGTCTGGCCTGAAAGTTAGGTTAGATGACACGTTTTTTAGAGGCGTGCCATTTAACCTAACTTTCAGGCGGTCAAACTTGGAGTACTGAAAGCCGTTTAAATTCCGGCTTTTGAAACACCCAATCTTGAACTCTGTTTGACGACGTCTATCAATACCAACACAATCGTATGGGCATCTTAACGTGCCCCACTATGTCATTATAAATGACATACTACGCTAATTCTACAAAACTATCCCTCTAACCCTGAAGGTTCCTATGGTTGAGTCCCCTCGCCTTGTCGACCCTACTCCCTTGAAAGGGGTCGTCAGACACGCGTTCGCTAAATCCTCGTACCCGGCTCTCGCTCAGGTCACACGATCTTGCGTTACTGACGCGATGATAGCCAACCCTGAGTTACGCTGGATTCACAAGCATCTCGGGGCGACGCTGGCATTGCAGTTCGCGATTCGCGGTCACTACCTCAAGGCCATAACGTACAACTACAAACTGGCGAAGAAGTACACGTACGACATGAACTGCCCGCCTAGCGGGTTCGACGTCACCCCGTACACCAAGCTGTGCGGGAACTCTCGGGTGTGCCCTTGGTGCTTCTCTCGTCGGATGTTTGATGTGTTCAGAGTACTGACCGAGCCTTCACTTAGAGTCCGGAAGGTGAGCAAGATGGTGATCTGGAAGCGTAGCCTTCCGTTGACTGACGAACTCCCGTTCCTCCCTTCGACCCGTGGACCACACCAACGGTGTAAAGCCTTGGCGACCGCTCAGCTGATGATACCGACCTTCAACCCTCATACTCAGTCGTTCTACCTATCCCACGTTGGGATTCAGGTGGTCCCGAAAACCACTACCGGCGTCATCGACAAGGTGAACCATAAGAACGACGGACCGCCGTTGCACGTTAAGGAGGCACCTTCGTGTACCCATGCTGGCATCTTGATGGCACTTAAGGCCTCATCGCGGATCCCTTGGATGGATCTGTACGAGCCTGACAACTTCCCTCACTTCATTGACTTACTCGACATGTACCCGCGGAAGCAACTACTGCGGATCAGCCGATACAAACCCTAAGGATATCTCCATGGAGATTGACTCACCCCCGTTTCCGAAGGACTCGACAAGCCCGGAGCAACTGTTCTGGACGCTGAGTGCCCTTTTTGATTGGACACTGAATCAGGAGGCCTGGGCGAACATGGAGGCGTCAGGCCTGATGGGCCGAAAGTGCATTCCTCGACAATGGCCGATCCATCGCCTCCCTGAGGCCGCCAGGGGACTTCTCGTGGCCGGGCCTCTTTGCTCCGTTCGGCTTCCCGCGGCCAGGAGCCCGGCCTGACGGGGCCTGAAGGGATAGTCAACGTCGTTGGGGGTGCAAAAGCGATCAGCGATGCCGCTTCGACGGCGGTGGCGTCCATCAACCAATCCAAAGTCGCGATGTCGTCTCTGGCTTGGGTGGTGTAGTTGCCGCTGATATTCACCGCTGTGATGCCTCGTCACAAGCCGATCGCGTGTCGGTGCCATCATCACCTGAATGATGGCCCAGGCCACATCTGTCGGCCCGCTGGCTGCGATCATTCGCAGTTGGCGGGATTTTGGTTTGAGGCAGAGCGTGGGCGTGTGACGGGCGTGTCGGGTGTGCAGGGTGTGTCGGGTACTACTATAGGAAACGTGAAATTCAAAGGCGTTCACGGTTTCTATCGCAACGATGCCGATCGCCGCTTCGTGACTGAAGTCAAAGCCTGGGCCTGACGGTCCGTCTCGCTCGGAAAGTCGTACGCGGTAGGCCACCGGGTGGATCACAAAGCACGCCGTCTCTCGCTTGAGCACGTCCGATAGATTGATCAATTCAATGGCAGCCAGTCAGTGACTTTCTCACGTGCCTCCTGCCACTTTTGCTGACCGACCGACCATGCTGACTGAGCTCGCTCGTTGGTAAACGCTGACATGTCGAGATTCAATTCATTGGCAAGATCGCGGATCTTAACTGCGGCTGCTGGCACTTGCTGCTCGCCGAAGGCAATTGCCTTTTCCAGCATGCGTCCAAATCCAATCGAGGCGATATCTTCGCGCGAATAGGTTTCGCCCCTGCATTTACGAGACTGCACTTCTTTGAGTTTGAATTCCAGATTTTCCCAGCTCTTGGTGCCAAGCGTCACCTTCATATCGTCGCCGCACAGCCGAATCCGAAATCCCAGCCAATCCACCACGTCGCCTTTCGTCAGATCCAAGACGGCATCCGTCTGCGTCTCCTTTATGGGCATCCCGATTGCTGTGCCTCGTGTTTCCAATGCCTCGAAGGCAGCGATGGCCAACTGACGGCTGGGGCACGCGATCATGATGTCGTCAGCGTATCGGACCAGGCAGGTGTGAGGGAAACGTTCAGTCCACCAACGATCCAGGAAATGATCGAGGTACACGTTCATTGCCAGCGGGCTAATCGCGATCCCTTGGGGGATCCCTCGTTTACGATGAGTGTCCAGGATTTCTCGCACTAAGCACATCACTGATGAACCGTGCAGGCGAGAGGTGAGTACGTCCAGCAGCGGTTGCTTGGGCACCTGGCCAAAAGCATCGCGAATGTCACATGCCACCCAGTGGGTTAAACCTCTTTGCAACAGTTGCTCGGCAGCAGCGATGCCGTGCAAAACGGAGCGACCTGGGCGGAAACCGACGCTCAGTGGGTAAAACAATGGATCAACTAGCGGCTGCAAGACACTCGCCAAGGTGCGGGCGACAATGCGGGCTTCGGAGTTGGGCACTTCGATCGTGCGGAATCCAGAATTGCCCGGCTTGGCGATCTTGTACTTTTCGTACTTGCCTCGGCGAAAACGGTTCTCAGTCAGGTCACGCTGAAGTCCACGAAGCCAGTTCCACTTCGCGGAAGAATCGTGAAGAAACAGTTCCAAATCTGCATCACGACGGATCAGCTTGGGCATCAGCTTTTCCAGCGAGATATTGAGCATCATCGGATTGGCGACCGCCGCAAGCAACGTCTGACAGTGCTCATGTTTTTTGTCAGCGGAAACCAAAGCCCATTCCTTGACGGCCAGCCTATAAGCCTCGAGTGGCCCATAAAGTCCTCGGACACGATTGCTGAGATAGCAGCTTTGCAAACGCGAGTACTGTCGCTTCGCCTCGAACTCTGCAGCAGGCTCCGAAGTCTGAGCCTGGGATTTTGTCTGATCCTCCAGCAGTAATAGCTCGACCGCTACCTGTGTCTCTTTGGCGAGAGCGAGCGGGTTGAATGGAGGTCCTATCGTTTGCTTTGGCATGCGTATGCTGCAGTGTTGAAAACGATTTGTGGTACCCGGACTGAACGCGGACAGAAAATCACTGCGTTCAAGGCGTGGGCAAGAAATCTGCGATTGGCCTTACGGCGGAGGTAAGGCCATAAAATTTTGCAATGGGTCTTACGGCGGAGCCAAGGCCCGAAAAGCCTCTGATGCTTCCTCCCTTCAACCGACCAAGACGAATTCCGAGATCTCTATTGATCCCCTAGTAAAAGGAAAGATCAACTGTGCTCTCTTCAGCGTTCTAAGGGCCGATTGAAAATCTAACAGCGACGTAAAAGGTACGTCTTCAAATTTGTTCTGGATTCCCTCGCTGTTACGGGAACGTTTACCACCTCCTCTTTGTTTCTCGTTGTTGGTTATGCATTGCTTCATTGTCCTCTCTCCTTCGTTTCCCTGTCTCTGTTTCCAAATCGCTTTTTCGTTTCTGTGTCAGTGGAAAGAAGTAACTGTTCTCCGGTTGCTCTCGCTAACCTTGGCCGGTCCATCTCTGGATCAGCACTTGAACAATTCATGGAGAAGTGTTTCGAATCAGATGCATGCTTCAGTCAAAATGTAAAATCTGTTTCACTCCTGCTTTAACTTTCACTCCAGTTCTAAAAGCCGGATTTTAAATGGAGTCGACCAACTTGCTGATCTTGCCTTCCATCGCCTGGATATCCAATTTTGCTTGGGCGATAACGGTTGCTCGCATGTACTGGTTTGCCGGTATTCTATTCATGCTCGCCACGAGTTTCACGAATGTCTGTTCGTCCGGTGTGAATAAGACTTTCATCAATCGATTGGGTTTCTTCACGTCGCTGCTTTTGTTCGTTTTCATCGTTCAGCCTTTAGTTATAATTCTCGTGACCTCAATGCCTTCGCGGCACTAATTAAACGTAGGTGCTCAATATACCGTGGCGCATTACGTGGTCAACAAGATTGCAAAAAATACTCTCTCAAAACGAAAGCCGATCGAGTGAGTCACATCGGCACTGAACTACTGCCACGTCGCTAGAGAAATTCAATCGGATTCTGAGCCTCAATGACCCTCACGAACTGAAAGCCAAGACGAGCACTCACCAGGGGATCAACTCTGGACAGAAGCGATGCAGCAACCTCCTCACACTGCTCTTTGCACAGTGCGATGCTGATCCTTCTTTGGCTTCTCGAGCCACATGTTCTGTCGACGACTGCAAACAGGAGTTTGGATATCGTTCCTTGCTGAACCAACCAAAACTCCACGCATCACTCACGCGATCATCGAAAACGATCACATCGTCAACATGAACGATTCACTCACGTGGTACGCACGAAAACTGCCTGCCAGTCCTGACGCTCCCGCAAGGTCACTGGTGCTCGATAGCGAGAATCGCTCAAGAAGGCCCTGAACCGCTCAGCGGGGCTCGGTGGGTTCATTGCGGGCATCCTGGCAGTGTGTCTGCATGAACCGCCCAGGCATCGCTTCTCCGGGAACAAGACTCATTGCATTGTTCAATTGAGAAGCAGGAAGCTCAGTCGAAGTGCGTGACGAACGGACTCGATGATGGCTACCAGGCTTTCAGAACTGCGTTTAAAATCCGGATTTTGAAATGCAATTCCTGGTTCAGCGTCAGTGCTGAGACATCCGTGTATTTCAATACCACTTTTCCAGTCGTGGATTTATCGCAAGGTACTCCTTGGGGAGATCTTACCAGTCACCTGAGTCTCCCCATTGATCCATTGGAGTCAACGTCAGAAGATAGATTCTGCCGTTCGGCTCATCCTTATCCACGTACTTTTCAGGTTCATCGATTTTCGTGAGCAAGAAGCTGAAAAGGTCTCGCTGGCGGTCAGCCAGTACGGATGGTGAACAATTCTCTGAAACGTCCGTGCCCTGAAGGCTCTTTCCTTGCGAGTTACACCCCGCCAGGAATACGGTGACAATCAACCCGATGCAAAATCTGTCCAAAGAGCTAGGCTTCTTGGTGATTACGCTACGGCTCACGTGGTCGCTGGGCCGGACTGCACACTTCAGGAAACTTGACGTGGCGACTCACATGCAACCGATGATGCGTCACTCCCTGAAAGGATCCAGGCGTTCCCAAGTGTCATCATCGTACACGATCAGTGAATGCTCTTCCTCGACACCGTCGGGGCCAACTACTGCCGCGTCGTACCAGACGCATCCGTATTCATCGATGCGTGAAACCCTGACGACCGGCGATTGTTCGATGATGCATTCAATACTGTCAGCCGTCCAGCCCGCCATGTCCGTCTTCTCGGCAAGTTCTCGTTCGCGTTGTCGCAAGTCGTTCTCGGGAACACGCAGGATCTGAATGCGGTCGCCAACCTGAAGCGTCTTGGGATCGGGCATGCGGGGTGCTGGTTCCAGGTTTGAGCGACTAACTTATCTGCCAGTTGTCGTTGCGACGAGAACAGTCTGACGGCACAGCGATAGCAGTTTAACCTTCTCGTCATCTGCCGCGTTGAGGGACGGTCGACACGACGGTTGCGGTTGTTGGTGGGTTCGGGTTAGGTGCGTCGGGATTAAAATGACGATGCAGCATACCATCTGGCCCATCCCCGAAGCATGGGCCGAAAATGGACGTTGAGCCGACAACGTCAAACGGAGCGGAGTCCGAAGAAGCAGACGCGGCACGCAGATCGTCGGCGTTCGCAGTGAAATCGATCCAAACATGTTCGGTGAACCGGTTGAAGTCCCAGCCAGAGACACGGCCTCCACCAGCGTCGAAATAGGGTTTTAGGTCAGCCCATTGGCTTGGCCAGTCGCCATCGTGGTCGCTCATGTAGTCAACGAGCATGTCGGCGGCACCCCATTGAGCGTAAGCATCGTCAAGACGGTTCAGCGAAGCGATAGCAGCACCGACAATCGCGATGACGCCCAGTACGATCGCAACGGCAGTGCAAAGGAGGAGTCGACGCATCATGTTCAATGGATTTCAGGGACCAAAGCTAGAGATCACGGAGGAAGTGCGAATGGCTTGCATGCTGAGCAGCAAATAGGCCACCTGTCCTCCGGTGTCTGCCATAGTTCCGACTACATCGGATTAGCGAAAGTTGATGCTGGCAGCGAATCTTTGAATTCCACGCGCGTGATCTCCACTTCAAGCATTTTTGTACCGTCGGATGTTGCCGAGAATGCCATTGGCACCGGAATGCTGTCGATCTCCTCGTACTTACCGAGTCGAGTTTCGATGGTTGCATGAACGCCGGTGAGCGGGTCACCCGTCAACAAGAACCGGGAAAGCACCCTCCGTGGTCATCGCTCGTTACGACTGAGTTTCCACCTTAGTAAACCGACTCCTGCACGTTGCCGAGCAGGCAATGCTCGCGAGCGTGCGGTCTCGGCGATGACAGACGGACCTTCGGAAATGCGTTTTTCAAATCCGGCTTTTAAGGAGCGTTTTCGAGTATACCGCAGTCCAGAGATCCGTCTCCTCCGCTCGCCAATCCAACGATTGTTTGGGGGCGATCTCGACCATTTCGCTTGCTGCAAGTCGCCTACGGTCCAGCCAAGCTCGGCCCCCAAAACCATAGCTCGCCTGACTCACGATCCAGTTTACCGAAAGCTTTTGGCTTCATGCTAGAATGTCGCGGTGAGATGCCAAAATCCTCCGCTCCGTTGAGCCAAGAAGTGAACGCTTCAATCAGTAATCTCAGGCCCGCGCCAGTCATTTCAATTGTCGCAGTATCAGAGTCATGCCGGACGCTCATGACCCGTAAGTCTTCACGCTTGGGAACAACCATCAGCCGCAAGTTCGACATGGCTCGTTCGCGAGAACAAGCGGCGACTGTGAGCTTGCGTTGTGCTGGGCACTTCTCGCCCGTCAGTTCGTTCAGGGCATTGAGAATCGGTGATCCGGAATCCAGTGAATCGTGATGTAGGCAAAGCGAAGGTTCTGTGAAGCCGAGCTTTCCACAATGGACCCAGAGATCGATTTCAAGATTTGCAAATGCTGGTTTCATATCAGTCTCGCCCCCATTGCCGCAGGCTTCCTATCAGGCTGATCAATCGCTTGCTTTTTCGGCTTCGGGTGCTGATGTCGGATCCTCTGCGTGAACGAGGCCAGTGACAGCGAGCAAGCAAATGCAGATCAAGAGTCTCATCGATCGTTCCAGCTCAATAGGTGGGGAGTCGGATTTCAGTCGGACGACGCTCGCCAGCAGCGGGCCGCGACGAGCGATTCAGGTTCATCCACTGCGAAAAAACCTTGACACGCGGTCCCGTTGCATGGCTTTTCTATTCGCAGTACTCGTGTGGTGGTTTCGGGCTATTTGTCAATCCAGGATAAAGTGCAAAAATCATACACGATAGGTAAAAGACGTAGATGTAGCCAAGAAACACTAGATCCGATCTGGTTAAAGCACCCTCCGGCATCACGTTGGTGAGGATGATGACCGCGTCAACCAAAGCGAGCACAAGTATCGCACAGCACAACGCAACAAATTGGCCAGATCGAACGATACGTCCGCATCGGTTTATGGAGATGTGCCAGACGCCGACTTTGAAACGAAGAAAGAACGCGACAATCGGCAGGATGACAGCCATTACTTCGATGAGTAGTGGGACCTTCGGCACTAGCAATCTAACCGCAAATGGTAGGAGCCAGATTGCCGCTGGCACGAGCCCATCCCATCCGAGAAAACGGATGAGCCACGTCATCAGCGGATGTCGATGCGAACGCTCCATTGCAGTTGTGAGGGTTTCCGGCAAATCACGGCGGACAGTGAGCTGATCACCCATTCTAGCAGACGCCGCAAGCCCTCCGCCTGGGCACGTCATTGTGCTGCCTTCAGCGGTATGTTGAGGCGTCGTGTTCCACTGATGAAAATACCACAGGCAACCGACACGCCAACAATCAATCCGATCATCACGATTGCGGGTCCTTGTCCATTGGGCCCTGCGAACAGAAACAAGACCGCAGGAGGCAACGCGACAGCAAGTGCCGAGTAGAGGATTTGCTTTTGACGAATTGTCGGGTCGTGCGGCCAATCGCGTGACCGAATGCGATAGACCAGTCCGCCTAGGATGCACCCGGTGAGCACTACGACGAATCCAATCGGATTCTGAAGTGCGAGAAACGGTATCGAACCAACCCCTCCCAGAAATCCTAAACCGACTATATAGAGGGCAGGTCCACGACGAGCCCGCTGAGTCGCCGCGTTCGGCGCCACAAGCGTCAACTCTGTCGTGGGCGGAGCGTATGGGTTTGATGTCACAGCAATGTCAGCGCCTTCATGGGAGTGCGTCGGCGATACCCGAGAAAGGTGATCCCAGCGAACGCGTCAAAAATGGCGAAACCAACCGCTGTAGCGGTGAGCAAATTATTCCGGTTTATCGCCTCGCTAATCACTGTTTGGGGATTTGGGACGTGAGGCGATGTCATACACCGAGAGCATCAAGTCGATGCCGAGGGACGACATCACGCCCATCAACTCTGCCGGTAGCGTATTGTATTGCCCGATGGTGCCACGAGGGAAGTTCCAAGACAGATCGAGCGTCAGTTTGCAGTCCGCGGCGACGTCGGCCAATCGCGATATCGCCGCGATGTTCGCTCGAAGGAAGGCGAGGCTTTCGTCAAGTTGAAGCGGAACAGAGTCACCGGATGCGTCCGATATCGTCAAGTTGAACGTTGTAGTTGGGTATTGTCCGGTTGGATCAATACGTCGCCTACGTGTTGAAGCGTGAGATTCCTTGAACGAAAGCGAGCAGTCGCTCAAGATGTTTGCGATCGCTTGGCGGTTGCCAGATAATCGAAGTACAGCAGGCAGTGTCAAACTCGCAGTAAATGGGCTTCAGTCAAACAACTTGCTTTTCAGCGGTCGGTCGTGTGAGAACAGCAGACAGCAGCGCTCTCGCTATCTTCACATTGGGCATGCCGGGGAATGCCGTCACCGATCGTGAGGTCGCGACAAGGAAATTACGATTTCCAGAAAGATCTGACTGCTCTGATCCAGTGCACACGGAATCGCTATTCGCCGTCTTGCGGTTTCAGAACAGTCGCGTCAGACGCTACAGAGGGCTCAGCAGTGTCTTCGTCGGTGGGATGCATTTTAATGATCAGAACGTTTGAAATGCATCTTTCCGACAGGCAATGTTCGCTAACGTGTAGCCTCGACGCCGGCCGCCAAACCTTCAGAACGGCGGTTTAAAAGCCGGATTTTACAACACGTTTTCTGACATATCTTTAATCAAAGAATCAACGTCAGTTGGGTCACCGGTGACTCGGACTGCGTTGGAAGCGACTTCATGATAGCATCGAGAGCGTCCGGCCGAGCAATTCCAGCATCCAGATTGTGCCACGGTGAAGTCGGAGGCTCCCGGGAGCAGAGCCCCGTTCATATTGTGCGCTCCCATAAGAGGCCCCTGCCGGCCTACACAGCCGACATGGCGTCGCGGAGGAAAAGGCGAGTGGAATCCATTGATCATTCGCATCCGTCGGTTCACTTGCGGCTGGCATGCTCTTCGACGAACTGCTCGATTTCGCGACCAGATTCAACGGAAAGTCCGCTCAGAACCGAAAGGGCGTCGAGTTGAATGCTGTCCCCGAGCCAAACATCCACATCCGTCAAAAGCGACTTCGCGCTGGATACGACTTCGAGTTCTTGCTGGAAATTCTAAACTCGGTGCCCGTCGTCAATTAAATGCGCTCACCCTGGCGTCTTGACGCGTGCGAACTATGCGTCGACTCATCTAATATGTTCAATGGGTGAAGCTATAGTTAACTTTGCCAGATCGATATTGCACTGACTCCGTAGACATGTAGATTGCTGCCGCATCGCTCAGCAGAGCGTCCTGCAAACCCATCCTCTCGGTGAGGTCAGCAAGGACCATCAATGTCATTTCGTGCAATCGCAGTTCTCTATCAGTGGGTCTGTAGCGTCGCCCAGCGAAGCGTGAGCTGGCGCTGCGAACAACCACTTCACTCGGCGACGCGACGACATCGCCGTCATCGACTCCTGAGAGTCGAAAGGTGTGAGTCGCGTCGATTGATGGCGGCCGATTCTCCACCAGGAGTGCCCCCTGATGAAGAACCCGACATCTATGATCAATACGAAGAGGTGGCGCAAGGCTACGCGGATCAGTACACACAAACCAACGACGGAAATGATCCGGGATACGGTGACGCTGAGTATGCCTATAGCGATGATGAATTGGCGGCGATGACGGAAAGCTTCGAGGACCCTGACTACTGGGATGCTGCCCAGAATAGTCCAGTGGCGTCCGACATCGAAGACTACGAAGACGAGTTTAACAACGCTGAAGATTCCGCATCAGAGTATTTCGAGAACGAATGGGACGAGGCCGAAGAAGAGGAAGAACAAGCTGCCGATGATGAGGATGAGTCCGAGGACGGTGATGAAGAAGACCCGGACGAGGCGATCGACGACAGCGAAGAGGATTCCGATCCGACGCCGGATCCGGAATCGCCCGCTGAAACTGATCCCCGGTTTGATTGGGAGGCGTTCGACTTCATCGACGGGCCACTGGAATTTGAACTGCAACTTCCGACTCTCGATTTCGGTGACGATCACCAAACTGTTTCACCTGAGAACAACGAAACAGTTGACGTCGTCACTGACGAGGCATCCGATCCACAGGAGTCGACGACCGACCCTGACCTTGGTACTGGTACGAAAACCGTCAGCAGCGATCGTCAATCGACTTCGTCCCAGCAATTCACTGGGCCAGATCAATGGTCGATTCACGAGTCGGTACAGCGAACCTACTCCAGCAACGAACAGTCGACCAATGCGGATGGTCAAACCGTCACGTTTCAACGAACCGGTACAGAGTCTCTGAGCATCAGTATCGTCGATGGGAAACAAACCACCACGATCTACACCATCGCCGACACATTTACGTTCGATACCGGGACGCTGCCTGATTCGGATGCAACCAGCGATGATCCGGCGTACTGGCAGGTTCCCGAAAGTTGGATTGACGATGCTGGTGGCTCTGTGGATGACGCCAGCATTGAAAGCGGTTCGCAGTCAGGACAGAACGCCGGTTCGAATACATCGAGTGGTTCGTCCGATCCATTCTCACGGTTCACCGGCGATGCAGCGGGCGGTGGCGACCCCGACGCTGAGCCCGATGACGGCCCCGGCCCCGCCCCCCAGCCCATCGGCGGCAATGACGGAAATCAATCGGGCGTGCGATTCCGCATCGACGTCTCGACGACCGTCACGGTCGTGGAATCCGATGTCGTGCTGCCCGATGGGACGCCGGGTATATCACGCACGGTCACGATAGCGACTTCTCGCGTTTCGACACTGATGATGGGCGGCTCGTTCACGTTCATAGTCAGCGAAGGAGATCTCAACTCGCTCGCACCTGTGGATGACGCAGGGGACGAGCCTGAGGGGGACGGTGCAGCCAATAACGCCAATGCATTGGCTGGCTCGGCAGGCCTGCAAGACAGTCTCAATGGAATCCAACCGGGCGGCAATGGCCTGTACCTGGAACTCGCGTCCCGGGCTCGGTCCTATCAAATTGTTTCTGAAAAACTCAGCCTCACCGTCGCGCTCGTGTTACCCACCACTGACCTGAATCTTCCAGACGAGGGCGAAGAAGGCGGCGAAGAGGAGGATGAACCCTTGCTGCCGCAATCCGGTACGCTCACCGTCTCGTCGGACTTCCGCGTCCAGTCAGGCTCAGCCTGGTCGGATGCACTCTTCGTCGCTTTCCAGACCTCCTCAGGCGATCCTGCGGCGGGTCCGAGCGTGCCCGACGCCAGCACCGACCCGGAATTGGGACGCGATGCTCTGGAGGGAGCATTGGCGGATGAAGATGAGGGAGAACTGACTCCGAACTACAGCGACGAATCGCTGTATTTCGCTGACCTCGCCAAGGGGCACGGTCAAACCGATTTTGGCGTCGGTTTCACTGCCGAGCTGGACGATCTGGCAGCACTGCTGAGGTCTCAGTTGGAGGCGCAATCTGACGACGATCCCGAAGAGGATTCCGGCAGTGACGCAGAGCCTGATGACGGCGATGATGATCTGCCGATCGACGTTGACTTCACGCTTCATTACAGCACCGATCAGGGCGTCGACTTCGCCAGCAAACTGATCTTCGCCAGTCAAGCCCGTCGCAGCTCGCTGCACGGGCACGAAAATGAATTCGAACGCTTTGCTGGAACGCGTAGCGGATCGAGCCAATACGAATTCTCCGTTTCGCCGGATGACGGAATTAAACTCAGCGATGAGGATCAATTTGATGAAGCCCTGCTGCACCTGTTCGGCAGTGACGCTCGGTCAATCGGATCGGATGAGGAACATTTTCATCAGAACGGCGACACCTCGGGCGGAGTATTCTTCTCCACGACAAAGATCCGCAGCAAGTTCGAGTGGACGGCAGGCGAAAATGAAAGCTCACTGATCGATACCTACTCGGTAGAGGACCGCGGCATCGGCCAGAGTTTCAACGAGTTCGCCGGGTATACCTGGATGATTATTCCCGGTGATCAACCAGGCATGGCAACGTATGTGAAAGGCGAGCAGTCAACTTACACGTGGCACTTCACGGCTGATGAGAATTCCGAACCGCTGCTACGTGAACGCGACGAACTGGTGGACTGGACGGACGAGGCCGACTTCGGCATCACACCGGAGCACTATGTCGGTGTCGAATTTGAGGAGAGCGAACGCAACCCGTTCGATTCGGGCGAAGAGGAATCCTCTGACGATCCCGATGAAGAAGACTCACCGCCTGATGACGACGATGAGGGCGGCGGCAGCGAACCAGTACCCTACAACGACGACGGTGGCGGCAGCGCCGCCTGGGCGGGTTTCAAGGCGTTCATGGCCGAAGGAGCCTACCAGGTCGCCAACGCCGTCGCCGATGAAGTACCCATATTCGGCAGCATCAAAGGAGGGCTGGAAGCTGGCACCGGCTACGACGCCCGATTCGGCGAACTCTCATTTGCTGACCGCGCCGGGGCAGGCCTGGGAGTCCTGCCTATGGGCTCCACCATCCGCCGCGTAGGAGGCGGCCTCGGCATCATTGGCAAGGGCGCTCTCGGCTTGGTTGACGACGCCGTCGATGCCGTGTCTGATGTGAAGAAGGCGGTTACCCCAAAGGGTGCAGGCAAGATTATTGATGCCGGAAGTCCTGGTAGTTTTACGGCGCGTGAGTTGGGCGAAGCAATCAGTTCCAACCCTCAAGCGGCACGAGCGTATCAGAAGCTACAGCAAATGGGATTCGATATCAGGATCGTAAATCGTGCTGATGATCTTGCTGGCCAAACATCGCTGAAGGGTGTTGTAAATATCAATCGTCGTTACAACGGTTCGGTCCAAGATGCATTGGAAACACTGGTGCATGAGAGCAAGCACGTTGATCTCCTTCGCACTACCGGCGATTTGAACGGTCTTCGAGGTATTCGCAAAGGCGAATACGCCGCGCGTGCTCGCGAGTTCTTCTTCCGTGAAGGACGCCGACCGAGCCAATCGGAGCGTTACAGCATCATTCAAGAAATAATCGACCTGGGATATTGAGTTATGAATCATCGAGAAGCAGTTGAAGCTAAGCTCCAAGCTGACGAGTTCGTTTTCGATGGGTTGGAAGATGAACTTTTCGACGTTCGTCCGTTGATCGAGGAAGGCAAGCATCCTATCTGTGCGAAATGTGGCGTGAGGTTGCAAGTGGCTTTGACGCCGGAGGCGGCGAAGGTGAGCGGCAATCCACCGGGAGTTTACTGTCCGACAAATCAGAGTCACTGCCAAATTACGTTGAACTTCGCTCGTCGCAAGTAATTTTGAGACCGACGGCCAAGCGATTCACCATCCGAGCGCCCTCGCAAGCCGTTGGAACCCCAACGTCGCTTGGTGATCGCTTGCGTTCTTGGCGGGTCGCGAAGCGACTGCCGCGACGACACGAAGTCGTCGCAACAATCGGGCCGGAAGCCCGCCACGCTGGACGACCGCGCACGCTCCGAGCCGATAGGCGAGCTTGAGCGCGGGGACTGAAAAGGTGGCCGGAACCGATCTTTTCGGCTCCGGCCACCTTTTTCTCGGCCAGCCCATTCACGCGACGCTGTTCCTTACGGCACTCGGTGCAGCGAACACAGTCTGCCCCGACGTAAAAGTGGAGTGTCTCGCACCAGTACTGCTGCTCCTCTGCGAAAAAGATGAACGGCCGAGAACAGTCGCGACATCGTCGCTTGAGGTCGACGTAGTGCGTGACCGGGATTGTCGCTTTGATTTGTTGGGACGGTCGAGCTTCAATAGCAGTTTCAGGTATGCGGTCTTCCGGTGATGCCCACCATCCAAGCCGGACTTCCGAGTAAGTGCCGGGTTGAACTGTCATGCCGGTGATCCGTGGCCCCCGCCCGTAGCGAGGGTGGAGCACGTAGTCCGAAAAGGCGTCTGCAGTACGCGTCATAGCATGGAATCACGTGGAGGTCACTGGGAACGTGGCATTGCAACAGAGGAGGTGAAATAGCGAATCCATCTGGCATAACTGAGAACGCATCACTACGGTTCATCGCAGCGGTTGTCTGCTACTCTCTCGTACGCAATGCGGAGCTGCCAGTGGTGGCGGCATTGTGTTGAGATCGGTTCATTTCAGTCCGATACCTTGCGTTTGAGCCGTCAATCCGGTGAGCACACCGCAGCCCAGCATTCTCGCCAGCTTCACGTTGGGGTGGTGAGTGACCCTCGCGTATTCTCATCGATCCAACAGACTGGTCTCACCGACGCAGGTGATCACATCCATTCTCACTGGCGCCCACCCCTCCGTCAACAATGACGTGAGATAGCACTCCCCTCAGACGAGGCGGTAGCTTGACTCGACGCATTCCCAAGCTCGTGAACGTTTGGCATGCAACTTTCCGGGCAGGTTATGCTCGGGACGAGTCGCCTCGATGGTGGCCGACAGACTCTCGAAACAGAGGTTTAAAATCCGGATTTTACAATGCGTTCTCGGATCTTGCGTTATTCAAAAGAAACCACGCCAGTCGGATCGGGTAATCGTTGGATCGTTCAATAATTGATGCTTCATGGTCATTCAGCGGTCCCGAATAACCATGGACCTGTCATGATGCGGAGTGTTATTTCTTGCACTGGCTATCAATAATGGAGGTAACGGCATTCATTTTCGCAAAAATCCACTTGCCCGGTCAGTGAAGTAGCCGCGAACAAAGCGTTCATGCACCCATGTCAGGTCGGCAGCCTCTTCCATCAAATACACGGATCCTTGGGTGTCCGAAGAGGGACAGTCTATCAGCCGTATTAATGCCTTTAAAGCGGAAGCAAGTCGATCCGTATCGCAGCCGCTGGGCTGCAGGCAAGCCAACGCATCACGCACCGCGTCATAGCGATTACGATCCATTGTCAGATAGGTTCCGCTTCCATCGAGGACTTCCACTGCCATGGCATATAGCATGACCAAGCAGCCGTCGCAAATAAATCGCTGGCGATCGGGAGTCAACTCTTCGAGGTGAAGGTACTCCCAATACGGTAGCGAAAACACCTCTTCGTAGTAGAGATCCCCCATGATGCATGAGTAATCAGCTAGCTGATGATAAAGCAGGCAGATATCGCGTTCCACCAGTTGGATTTCGGTCCAGTTGACATCCGCGTCGAAATCTACACGGGACTCCTGGCTTCTTTTGGAGGTTCCACTCATGAGAAATAGTCGGTGACAGAGCGTTAGAGATCACTGGGGCAGAAGACGGCTTTCCAATTGTCAGCGGCAATCACGGCCGCTCGGTCATCATCGCAAGGTTCGCCGTCCGTGTCGTGGACGGAATTCTCGAAAAGCGTTACCCGCCGCTATAGACGGCATAAGCCGTTTGTGTGTCAGCATCAAAAGTTGCTCGATATCCAACGTCGCCGTCCCTGTTGCTGAACTCAAGGCCTCGTCGAACTTCGACCCACGACTTGATACGCATGGAAAACACCCATTCTGGCACGTCATCGACGATCACGATTGGCTTCCAGTCGACGGAGTCGCACCATGAACGGAACGCATCCTGACCAAGTTCGCATTCGACACGCGTCATACGATACCCTGATTCAAACCAAACGTTCTTGGCATCCATAGGGAGGTGGCAGTGCCACAGCCTCGCGTTTGCCTCCTCTGCACTAACCCCATGGCCATACACGGATCGGAAAGGTCCAGCAGTCGAAAGAAACATGCAAGCAAACGCAATCAATGTGACGGCACCAAGCAAACGCAAATTGCGGCGTATCAGCAATTTATTAATTGTTGTCTCCGGCATGCATTTTGTGAACGAGTCTGCGGTGCGACCATTCAATCGGTTGGCGAACGGTGTGTTCTCCAGGCGGAGATCCAATTCATTGAAATCAAAACAGAAGTTGTCGCCGCTCCAGTCCAATACTTTGGCTATCAGTCGTCTTCGAAGTGCGGTTTAGGTGCGTTAATCGCCGGCTTGGCTCACGTCCGCACCGAGCATTGTAGCGTGAATTTCCGCGACAGATGACAGGAACGCTGGCGAAACATCGTGCGGCGAGTCCTGAACGATCGTGGAAAGCGAATCGTCGAGCGAAGCACCAGTCAGCAACGAAACAGCGGCGGACGCGACCACGGGCGACCGGCTCATGCCTGCGGAACAGGCAACAAGAAGACGAACGTCGTTAAGCAAGAGTGACCTCACGCAATCGATGGCAGCACGCAACAAGTGCGGCGAGTTGGATCCATCATCGTGCAACGGAAATCGGCAATAGATTAGGTCACGCCCAAGTTGTGCAGGAGGTTCATTCGCGGCGAGATCAACGACGGCGGCAACTTCACGATCGTAGAGTTGACGCAAATCGCGAGCATTGATCGCGTCGCCGATAAAGAGCAGACTATGGTGCGTGGATCGAATCAACGTGACGTTACCGCAGCGGAGATTTCTGTCGAATAATGAGGCAAGCACTGCCAGCTTAGGCGGAGGCAAGTCGGTCCAGGGATTGTCACCAGCGGTTGGACCTTCGGTGCTTATGGTGACCTGTCGAGTGTTGTCGCCGGATTGACGGGGCCTATCACCGGTTGAGCGCTTACCGAATATGGGCGATCCCACAACGTCGGTCAAGCAAATGTGATCCCAGTTTTCCACGAATGGATTGACCTGTCCGGCATAGGCGCGAAAAATCAGCACGATGTTGCTGCAGGTGCGGGATGAGCGTGGAGGATGATTCAGGTGAGCTGAACGGACAGTTTCAGGGCACACCCTACACACCCTGCACGGTGGCTGAGACCAGTGCCGCGAAGAATCATTTCGCATTGACGCCTAAACTGTAGGGGAGAATCGGTGTAGATGGCATAGGAATTCAGCAGAATCGTGCAGAAACTCCAGTCCGAGTGGACATTTCGACGGGGAACGTGCTGATCGTTTTCACTCGCTCAATGGACTCGTCAGTCGAGAGGAAGCTCGCGACAAATTCCGGATTTTAGAACTGTGGTCGTTTATCGTTGTCATCGTCGGCGACGTTCGGAGAGACACGATGGCGGGCGGCGATAACCTCGATCGGTTCCGTCCACCAGTGAAATCGTCTGCTCCAATGATCAGGCAGAAACCATTTCGTCAATGCAAACAGGACCACCAGCAGCACAGGCGGTCCCAGAATCACGGTCGGAGTGAACCAACGATGGTTGTTGATCACTGCTATCCAGTATCTCGTACCAGGGCCAAAAATGTTGTCGTGGTTCGCCGCTTCAGGAAGCGTCAGTGAAATGACGGCTCCAAGTGCGGCCACCAACACCACATACAGACCAAATCCCGGAGACCGAGGAGCTTCGGATGACGAATCGGATGGCGGCGGATGGTAGGGTGATACTATTTCTCGATCGACGTTTTTCATTCGCCTCCGCTCGTTTTCATTACACAGGACCGGACCAAAGAAAGCGTTCGGTGTGAATGTTGCCACCCCGGACGCCCACCGGCGAATTGCCGATAGTATCCGGGGTTAGATTCTCTGAGTCAAGAAAAAAGTGACTGGAGCAAATGCAGCGACCATCGAGGTAGTCGACGGTCACACAAACACCGTCAGACATCACCGCGAGAACGAAGCGAGCCGCGTCAATCGCTGCCCTGAAAACGTCAGTTGTGGCCGGGTATTGAAATCCGCGAAAGTGCGTGTGGTGGATGGTGCCAACATCGACAATGAACTCGTCGCCGTCCTCGTGAACGACAATGGGGCCGAGTTTGCCGGATGCGGCCGGCCACGTAAGGCGATGGCCGCGGTCCTCAGCGTAAATCCAGGCTGAGGGATCGAGCCCAAGGTCGATGCACGCGCCCAGGAACAGGTTTAGGTTCGGGGTCACCGATGAACTCTCTGCGACGCCGCTGGTTCATTGGCATCGCTGATTTACAGTCCGTCATTTCTTCTGTCCAATGGATTTGAGTAGCCACTTTTGGGGCCGAGTCACCTGGGAGGCGGTAGCAGAACTCCTAACTGCGTCATGAGGCCAAGGGTATCCATGATGATGCGTGTCTCCTTGATTCGTCCGTCCTCGACACGATCGATTACCATGCCCCAAACAGATACAGGACGATTGGTAGCGGGTACTCCGAGAAATTCGCCTCGGTGGGTGCCTTTCCAATGAAATCTTGACAAGACCTTTTCGCCCTCAGTGATCTGCTCGTCAATGGTCCAATGCATGTCAGGAAAGGAGATTCTAAGGCCACGTACCACATCCTTGAGCCCTTCGATTCCGGGAGCTTGCCCAGGAAAGGGAGCCTGCTCCACCACATCCTCCCAAAAGTATTCACTGGTGGCATCGAATTGTCCCCGATTCAGCACACTTTCGACGAATCCATTGACGACATCTCTGTTGTTTTGCATTGTATTGAATCTCGAATTGGATCACCTCACGCTGAGGTCGATTGCCTGACGCGAGTAATCCCAAAGATCATATCATTGGGAACGCGAACCGGGGCGTCTGAATCGTCCCGGAAGTGCAAGCTTTCTCGTGCGTCACTGGGGCTCGCCGCAGGGCATGAGCAAAACGCCTGTTCGCCAATGCACACAATTCAGGCCACTCATTCATTAGCGACAACGCCCCAACAACCAAGCTCAGCTGAACCGTCCGGGTTAAACAGTATCGTTATCTTTCGTTTTTCGTTTCAGGTGATCGACCTGGCGTTACAAGGCAAGTCCACCAATACGACAAGCTTTCGATGTTGCCGAAGATGACGGTGTAGAACACGGCAGCAAATACCCAGGCAGCAGATGTCGATTCAGTCTTGCCGAGGTAGCGGTAAACCAACCACGACAACAGCGACAATATTGCAGAGAGAACGACTGCAACTGCAAATCTTGACAACGCTCGAAACCGTGGCTTCGTACTGGGCCTTGTGCAGAGATAGGCAACCATCACGGCAAAGAACGTTGGGTTCGTGGAAGTGAGTTTGAATACCTGGAGAACAAAGCTGAGTGCGATTGCAGCAATATAGAATGCAGCATATCGGAACGCGTAGTTGAACGCCGACGAATCGTTTACAGCTCGAATCTCAGCAGTGGTCGCGAATCGCGTCATGTCCTTGGTTCTTCAGTCGGGGAACGCCGCCGATCACGTGGCGGCCATTGTAATCTTGAAGTTCAAAAGAGGCGTCTTGCCCGCTGCCGTGGATCGAAATGTTCGTCGTCTCCGATGGGCGACACGCCACGTATCACGGCCTGAGCCGCAGCGTACATCAACTCGAGCTTCCAGTGGGTTCTCGGTATTGGATCGGGTCGGGAATCATCCCCGGTTGGACCGGAGATAAGGGCGAGAGAAACGAATTATCGCCGGGTGTGCCTTCGACTTCTTCAGCGATCAGGCGTGCTCTCGCCGGTTCGGCGGGAACTTATCGCAGGCCCCCGTCTGTCTCGGTATAGCATGGCAAGTTCGGGGGCCGGTTGTAAGCAGAATCCAGCGGCACGGGTCGCGAGGGGCGAACAGGCGACCGCATGCACGAACATCATGTGGAGAGTGTGTGACTCAGGGTCCGCTGAGGGATGCAGCCAGGAAGGAGAACAAAGGGCGTGGCGGGCAATGTCGCCCGGGCAGGGAACTCTTTGGAAGAGATTGCTAAAATCCGGATTTGGAACGGTGTTCTCGGGGACGCGTCGGTTCAGAGGCCACGGGTGACTCGGCCTGCGTTCCAGGCCCCTTCCCAATTGGTCGCGGGAGTCCAACGGACAGCTTTCAAACCGAGAGTGGACGACCGTGTCGCAGAGAACCCAGAGATCCTGGGATCTGAGCCCAAGTGATCTTTTTCTCTCATAAGAGGATCCTGACACAGCCGATACGGCACTAGGTTCAGCGACTCTCTGCTTGAGTTCGCGGCCGCGTGTTTCCCTTGCTCAGCGATGAACTGCCGAACTTATCACGCACCGCATCGCTAACCGCATCCAGTTTCCGTTGCTTCGCGTGTTCTTGGCTTTCCGGGTCCGCATCAAACAGGGTCTGTTGGACCAACTGATCGCCGCTGAAATTGCTGACTCCGACACCGATCAAGCGGATGCTCGAACGATTGCCTGAAAGGGCTGCATCATGCAACTCTTTCGCAACTTGCCAAACCTCGGCCGTCACGTCTGTAGAACGCGAGAGCGTCCGAGATCGCGTAATCGTCCGAAGGGTGGCAAAGCGGATTTTCAAATGGACCGTTCTCGCTTGCTCGTTCTTCCGCCGCAATCGTCGCATGATCTGCTCAGTCAGATCCAGCAACCACGCCCGTGACAGATCTCGGTCAGCGATGTCTGTTGCAAACGTTGTCTCGTGGGAGATCGACTTCGCTTCACGGTCTGACACAACGGCACGATCGTCGATCCCGCGAGCCAGCTTCCAAAAGTGCTCGCCCTGACTTCCGAAGTCTTGCTTGAGTGTTTCAACCGAGCGTTGGCGAAGTTGCTCGATCGTGTGAATGCCAAGTCGATCGAACAAGCCACCGGTGACCTTCCCGACGCCCCAAATCCGTCCCACCGGCAACGGATCCAGGAAAGATTGGATTTGATCGGGCGGGACGACGACGAGGCCGTCAGGCTTTCTCACGTCACTGGCGATCTTCGCTAGGAATTTGTTCGGGGCAACACCGACAGATGCGACGAGCGACGTTTCCTCCATGATCTCGTCTTTAATCAGGCGAGCGATATTTGCGGCGGTGCCAAACAGTGACTCACATCCGGTAACGTCGAGAAAGGCTTCATCAAGCGATAGCGGTTCAACGAGCGGTGTGTAGCGAAAGAAGATGTCCCGGATCTGGCGCGAGACTTCGGCGTAATAGCTCATCCGAACGGGCAAGACGACGACATCGGGGCAGAGCCGCAACGCTGTCGCCATTGGCATGGCACTATGCACGCCAAATTTACGCGCCTCGTAGTTTGCCGCTGCGACAACGCCACGCCCCTCGG